>NZ_LR027880.1:3865000-3942500 GCF_900537995.1 Roseburia intestinalis L1-82
ATCACCTTTACGCTGACCAATCTTTACGATTCTTGTGTAACCACCGTTACGGTCTGCATATTTCGGAGCGATCTCATCGAATAATTTAGCAACAAGATCAACTTCTTTGGTGTTTTTCTTTCTTCCGGCAGCTTCAGTCGGAACTTCTTTTACGGTGTAGAGAACTTTTAACATCTCTCTACGAGCATGAAGACGGGATGGCTTATCTTTCTTGATAGTCTTCTCAACTTCATCGTATACAGTAACTTTCTTACCGTCTACAACTTCTTTTACTCTCTTACCGTCTTTATCTTTGCGGGCAACTTTTGCTTTTACAGTAACTTCTTCATAGTTGTCTTTCTCTTTTACTGCTAAAGCAATGATTCCCTCAGCGATTTTGCGAACCTCTTTTGCTTTTGCTTCTGTGGTAACAATCTTACCATTGTTTAATAATGCTGTTACCTGACCTCTTAATAAAGCTTTTCTCTGGCTAGAGGTTCTGCTTAATTTACGATACTTTGCCATTTTTAATATCCTCCATTTTGTGGAACATCCGGCCACGCGCTTTGGACTTACTTACCGGACGCCATATTCTTGTTTCGGAGTGACTCTGTGATACCGCACAGTGCCATTCCAAGTGCCACTCATGATCCGTGTGTCAGAATCTCGTCTGCCTCATCCCTCTGACTGTCTCTGACGCATTTCCTCGTCAGGCATATCAGAGCAACAAATGCATACACTCTGCACACCAGACATACTCCATGCCGCATGGTCTTACTGTTTCTGCCTGTATCGGGGAATGTAAAGCGCTCGCTTTACTCCTCTCCCTGGTTTAACTGAAGTCCTAACTCTTTTAATTTGGCGAGAACTTCTTCTAATGATTTACGTCCTAAGTTACGAACCTTCATCATATCTTCCGGTGTTCTGTTTGTCAGTTCTTCGACTGTGTTAATGCCGGCTCTCTTCAAACAGTTATAAGAACGAACGGAAAGCTCTAGTTCATCGATATTCATCTCAAGAACTTTTTCTTTTGCATTGTCCTCTTTCTCGATCATGACATCAGCCTGCTGAGCAGCTTCGGAAAGATCGATGAAAAGACTTAAATGCTCGCTTAAAACCTTAGCAGCTAAGCTGACAGCCTCATCTGGCTCTAAGGTACCGTTTGTATAAACGTCCAAAGTAAGCTTATCATAGTCTGTAATCTGACCAACACGGGTATTTTCAATCAAAAGATTTACTCTTTCTACCGGTGTATAGATAGAGTCGATGGCAATAACGCCGATCGGAATATCCTCTGTCTTATTCTTGTCTGCACTTACATAGCCTCTGCCGTTTGTAATGGTAAGCTCCATGTAAAGCTTGCAGTCAGGTCCGCCATTTAAATTGGCAATTACCAGATCCGGATTTAAAATCTGAATATCAGAATCAACCTGGATATCTGCTGCTGTGACTACACCTTCGCCCTCGAATTCAATGTAAGCAACTTTAGGTTCATTTGTAGAGCTGTTATTTCTGATGGCAAGATTTTTGATATTCATAATAATCTCAGTTACATCTTCCTTAACGCCAGGAATGGAACTGAATTCATGTAAAACACCGTCGATCTTAACCTGGCTGACAGCAGCACCCGGTAAAGAAGAAAGCATGATTCTTCTTAAAGAATTACCAAGTGTCGTACCATAGCCTCTTTCCAAAGGTTCTACAACAAACTTTCCGTACTTCTTGTCTTCTGAAATTTCTGCGATTTCAATTTTTGGTTTTTGAAAATCGAACACTACAAAGTCCCTCCTTCTCGGGTAATTTGCTTAACTATTACTTAGAATATAACTCGACGATAAGCATCTCATCAACAGGAACGTCGATCTGCTCTCTGGAAGGTAATTCTTTTACAGTTCCCTGTAATTTCTCAGCGTCAACATCTAACCACTCCGGAACTAATCTTCCGCCGGTAACTTCAACGATGTCTTTCATTCTCTGAAGACCTTTGTTCTTCTCTTTGATCTCGATAACATCGCCAGCTTTTACTAAGTAAGAAGGAATGTTAACCTGTTTGCCATTTACTAAGATGAACTTGTGGTCAACGATCTGTCTTGCTTCTTTTCTTGTTCTAGCGAATCCCATACGGAATACTACGTTATCTAATCTGGACTCTAACATGGTCATTAAGTTTGTACCAGTCATGCCCTTCATCTGATCAGCTTTCTCATAGTAGTTGTGGAAAGGTTTTTCCAGAACACCATAGATGAATTTAGCTTTCTGTTTTTCTCTTAACTGAAGTCCGTACTCGGAAACTTTCTTATTTGCTCTCTTTAACTCTCTGTTGGATTTTTTATCATATCCAAGGTAACTTGGCTCTAAACCAAGTGATCTACATCTTTTCAGAACAGGAACTTTATTTACTGCCATCTTCGTCTTTCCCTCCTAATTAAACTCTTCTGCGTTTTGGTGGACGACATCCATTGTGAGGTACTGGAGTTACGTCTTTGATGCTGGTAACCTCAAGACCACATGCAGAAAGTGCACGGATCGCTGCTTCTCTTCCTGAACCCGGTCCTTTAACCATAACATCTACGGTCTTTAATCCGTGGATTAAAGCTGCTTTTGTAGCTGTCTCAGCTGCCATCTGTGCAGCATATGGAGTAGATTTCTTTGAACCTCTAAATCCAAGACCACCGGCACTTGCCCATGATAAAGCATTACCTTCAGCATCTGTGATAGTTACGATTGTATTGTTAAAAGATGACTGAATATGTGCCTGTCCGCGTTCAACGTTTTTCTTTACACGCTTTTTTGTCACTTTTTTTGTAACTTTAGCCATATCTAAACTAACCTACTTTCTCTAAAATATAAAATATCGACTGATACGAATGATTTCTTCTTGTTTGCTACAATACACAAAGAGAACTTCCTCTATGCTGCATTATTTTTTCTTATTTGCAACGGTGCGCTTTGGACCCTTACGTGTTCTAGCGTTTGTCTTTGTCTTCTGTCCACGAACCGGAAGACCTTTTCTGTGACGGATTCCACGATAGCATCCGATCTCCTGAAGTCTCTTGATGTTGAAAGCGATCTCTCTTCTTAAATCACCTTCTACTAACTGAGTCTCATCGATTACTGCGCTGATTCTCTTTACTTCATCGTCTGTTAAATCTCTGACACGAGTATCAGGATTTACGTTTGCTGCTGCAAGGATACGGCTAGAGCTTGTTCTACCAATTCCGTAGATGTATGTCAAACCGATTTCGATGCGTTTTTCTCTTGGTAAATCTACACCTGCAATACGAGCCATGTGCTTTTTAACCTCCATTAATTCATCCGATGCATTTTGCACCTGTTATATTGTTTCATTTTTCAAATCACCTGACGCTGTGACTTTATTTCAGAAATCATCTGAGACAGCTCCGTTGTCAGCGGCCTGAAATGTGTGTCCCATCCGTCTTTCTTCTTATTTGGATATGTCCCTTCTATGTCCTCGGTATGTAGACATAAAAAAGCAGCTATCCCGGCTGTTTGATTATGATAACAGTGTGAACAACCCTACCAGGCGTTCCACTGCAGCCGCACATAATTTGGCGGGTTTTAGCTCATTAAAAATGCGCATATTACCCCATTCGCACAAATAAGACAAGAACTGAATCAGCCCTGTCTCTGTTTGTGTTTCGGATTCTCACAGATAATTCTGATGCTTCCTTTTCTCTTGATGACTTTGCATTTTTCGCAAATAGGTTTAACTGATGATCTTACCTTCACAGCAAATCCTCCTTTCTTAACAAGGCTCTTTTCTGTGCTGTTGCAGCAAAATGCGCACGCACAAAAAGGCACTATCCAAAAGTGTCCGTTTAGCATTATAGCACGGACACTGTTTAGAAGTCAACTATTTTTTTGAATAAGATCTTTCATAAAAATCTTATTTGTCTCTCCAGATGATTCTTCCCTTTGTCAGGTCATATGGAGACATCTCGATGGTAACTTTATCACCCGGTAAAATACGAATAAAGTTCATGCGAAGTTTTCCGCTGATAGTTGCTAAAATCTGATGTCCATTCTCTAACTCCACCTTGAAAAATGCATTCGGGAGTTTCTCAACAACGGTTCCTTCTACTTCAATTACGTCTGCTTTTGACATTGAATAAATCCTCCTGTTTTATGATTCCTGTCTGCCCTCATTCATTTGGCAGTACTGTTTGATTGCTCTTTTTACTGTAAGATCTGATAAGTTTTCTTCCAAAATCTCCGTAACTTCTATCGGTAGATTTTTGATAATCTGAATATGCTTTGCATTTTTTTTCTTTGGCATATCCAGGGTACGGGTCGTTCCGTTTACCAGATATACAAATTTTTCATCTTTTTCTTTGATAAGATAAATCTGATTTTTGTCGTGTCCCGACTTGGATCTTGCAAATTCCATTTCTGAAATATCCTCCGGTTCTTTTCTATATGCTTTACAGAATTGGATCATTACTCCAGATTCCTTCGGCGATCTCAGAATCCGTAAGTGATAATATCTCCGGTTTTCCTTCCCGGATCAGGATGGTATTTTCATAATGAGCCGACAGATCCATATCCTGTGTGACGACCGTCCAGTCATCATCCATCCATACGACTCTTTCTGTTCCCAAATTTATCATCGGTTCCACCGCTAATGTCATTCCGGCTCTCAGCTTAATGCCCCTGCGGAATTTGCGGTAATTTGGGATCTCCGGATCCTCATGCATATGTGTACCGATTCCGTGTCCACATAAATCCCGTACCACACCATAGCCAAAACTCTCGGCATAATCACCGATTGCACCGGAAATATCATGCAGATGATTTCCTGCCACCGCATATTTCATTCCTTCAAAAAAGCTCTGTCTGGTACGTTCGATCAGAAGTCTTGCATCCTCAGTAATCTCACCTACACCATGTGTTCTTGCAGCATCTGACTGATACCCCTTATAAATCACGCCGGTATCAAGACTCACAATATCTCCCTCTTCAATGATTCTGTCTTTGCGCGGAATCCCGTGTACAACTTCTTCATTGATGGAGACACAGACGGATGCCGGATATCCCTGATAATTCTTAAAAGATGGTTCGCATCCAAAACTCCGAATCATTTCCTCCCCAATCCTGTCAATATCAAGTGTCGACATTCCGGGTTTTAATTCTTTTTTTAATCCCTCATGCACCTTTGCAAGGATTTTTCCTGCCTGGCGCATCAGTTCTATTTCCTGGGAAGATTTTATTGTTACAGCCATTACTCCGGTTCCTCTACTCGCCTAAAATCGCAACGATATCTGCAAATACCTTTTCCATCGGCTGCGTACCGTCAACTGTTTTTAAGATACTCTGTTTTTTGTAATAATCGATCAATGGCTGGGTCTGCTCATGATATACGGTAAGTCTCTTCTGAACGGTCTCCGGTTTATCATCATCTCTTAAGACAACCGGCTGTCCGCATCTGTCGCAGATTCCCTCCACCTTTGTCGGAATGGAAACAATGTGGTATGTAGCACCACAGTTTAAACAAGCACGTCTTCCGCTCATACGGTTTACGATGTTCGCATCCGGTACATCTACATCAATCGCATAATCCATTTTTTCATTGATCTTCTCAAGTGCAGCTGTAAGTGCTTCTGCCTGTGGAATGGTCCTTGGAAAACCATCAAGTACAAATCCATTCTCACAGTCATCCTGTTTGATTCTGTCCATAACAAGATCGCAGGTCAGCTCATCCGGCACTAATAAGCCCTGATCCATATACTGTTTTGCTTTATTTCCAAGTTCGGTTCCGTTTTTGATGTTCGCACGGAAAATATCTCCTGTTGAGATATGCGGAATATGATATTTATCAGCAATCTGTTTTGCCTGTGTTCCTTTTCCTGCTCCCGGAGCTCCTAACATGATAATCTTCATAAAATTCTCCCTTCCTGCGTTGTTTTTTGCGCATCTCAAGCTTTGTGCGTAAGCACTAATCTTGCGTGTGAAAAATCTTATTTTTCACAGCAATACCTCCATTGTCCAAAATACCTTCATCATACAAATATCGCTGAATAGGAAAGTAACGCTGAACTTAAAAAGCCCAGCGTTGCTCCTTTGCCAATCTGACAGCATGCTGTCAGATTAATCATTTAAAAATCCCTTATAGTAACGAACACGCATCTGTGATTCGATCTGTTTTAATGTCTCAATGACAACACCTACGATAATGATGATAGATGTTCCACCGAACGATACATCTGCACCGAACACTCCGTTGAAGAAGATTGGAACAAATGCGATAAATGCAAGTGCTACTGCTCCTATAAATACGATGTAATTTAACATCCGGTTCAGATAATCACTGGTTGGTTTACCAGGTCTGATACCCGGAATAAATCCGCCGGCTTTCTTCATATTATTAGCAATCTCTAATGGATTGAATGTAATTGAAGTATAGAAGTAAGCGAAAGCAATGATGAGTACGATATATACCACCAGTCCGATGGAATAAACCGGCTCTTTTGGATTGCACCAGTTTGACTGGGACATTCCTTTTAAAATCTTGCTTCCGATACCGGTTCCGTTTCCTTTTCCAAGAAGACTTGCAATGATAACCGGTGTCTGCAACAGAGACTGTGCAAAGATAACCGGGATAACGCCGCCGGTATTAACCTTTAATGGGATATATGTTGACTGTCCGCCAACCTGTTTTCTTCCCTGAATCTTTTTGGAATACTGAACCGGAATTCTTCTCTCACCGCCCTGTAAGAATACGACAAATACGACCATTGCAACAATAATTGCAATAATGATCACTGCCGCAAGAATTCCCTTCGGTATGGATTTTCCTGTGATGAACTGCTGATACAGTGTACCCATATCATTTGGAACACGGGAGATGATGTTAATGGTAAGTACGATAGAGATACCATTTCCAACACCTTTTTCTGTAATACGTTCACCGATCCACATTAATACTGCTGATCCTGCAGTTAATGTGAAGATAACCATAATAATTGTAAGAATACCATCACTCTGCAGCATCTGACCTCTCTTAAAGCTGATTGCCATTGCAATCGCCTCGATCAAGGCAAGAGCTACCGTAAGATATCTGGTAATCTCTGCAATCTTTTTACGTCCTTCTTCTCCGTCACGCTGCATCTCTTCCAATTTTGGAATTGCGATAGTGAGAAGCTGCATAATAATGGATGAAGTAATATACGGTGTAATGTTCAATGCAAAGATTGACATGTTATAGAATGATCCACCGGTAATTGCATCAAAAAATCCCATTCCATCTGCGGTCTGACTTGCAAACCAGTTTGAAAACAGTTCATTGTTAACACCAGGAATCGGAAGCTGGCTTCCGATCCTGATTACAACTAACATGAGAAATGTAAAAATAATTCTGTTTCGAATATCTTTAATCTTGAATGCATTACGGAGTGTTTCCAGCATTAGATCACCTCTGCTTTTCCACCAAGAGCCTCAATTTTTTCTTTTGCAGCTGCGCTGAATGCATTTGCCTGAACGGTGAGTTTCTTAGTAAGTTCGCCATTACCCAGAATCTTAACTCCATCTCTAGGATTCTTAACGATACCAGCCTCGATTAATGTTTCTACTGAAACAACGGAATCGTTCTCAAATGCCTCAAGAGCGGAAAGGTTGATTCCGATGATTGTCTTAGAGTTTCTGCATTTGAAACCTCTCTTTGGCAATCTTCTGTATAACGGCATCTGACCACCTTCAAAACCTGGTCTCGGAGCTCCGGAACGAGCTTTCTGTCCCTTGTGTCCCTTACCAGCAGTCTTACCGTTTCCTGAACCGTGTCCACGTCCTCTTCTGAAATTATCGCTATGTGCAGAACCTGCTGCTGCCTGTAAATTGGATAAGTCCATTACTGACACCTCCTTATCTTATTATTAGATCTCTTCTACCTTTACATAAGGTGCTACTTTACGAAGTGCACCTGCTGTTGCTGCATTATCCGGCAGCTCAACAGTTTTATATAACTTATTCAGTCCAAGTGCTTCGATTGTTTTTTTGTTCTTTGGAACAGCACCGATTGTAGATTTTACAAGTGTTACTTTTAATTTCTTATCTGCCATCTTAAAACTCCTCCTTAACCTACAATCTCTTCAACTGATTTTCCACGAAGTTTTGCAACTTCTTCCGGGGATTTTAACTGACTTAAAGCATTGATTGTTGCAAGAACAACGTTCTGCTTGTTGTTAGATCCCAGAGATTTTGTACGGATATTTTTAATACCAGCCAGCTCACATACGTTACGAGCAGGACCACCGGCGATGATACCAGTACCTTCTGGAGATTTCTTTAATAATACAGATGCACCTGTATGTTTTCCGGTAACATCATGTGTAACACTGCCAACCTCATCTAATTTTACAGTAATGAGTTTTTTCATAGCATCTTCTTTTCCTTTGCGGATTGCTTCCGGAATCTCGGATGCTTTTCCTAAGCCAGCACCAACATGGCCATTGCCGTCGCCGACAACAACTAAAGCTGTAAAACGGAAGTTACGTCCACCTTTAACAACTTTTGTTACACGTTTAATTGATACCACTTTTTCGTTTAATTCTAATTGACTAGCATCAATGATTTCACGTTTCATGTTTTGCGTTTCCTCCTATTAAAAGTCTAAACCAGCTTCTCTTGCTGCTTCGGCTAATGCCTTTACCTTACCTGCATATATAAAGCCGCCTCTATCAAAGACAACCGTTGAAATACCCTTGTCTAAAGCTTTCTTTGCAATAACAGTACCAAGCTTAGCTGCTGCTTCGACGTTATTGGTCTTCTCTAACTCTGCTTTTACATCCTTATCAAGTGTAGATGCAGAAACAAGTGTATTTCCAACTGTATCGTCAATAATCTGAGCGTACATATGATTATTACTTCTGAAAACAGCCAGACGTGGTCTCATCGCTGTACCTGCAAGATGATGACGCATTCTTCTATGTTTGTTTTCGCGAACTGCTGTTCTTGATTTCTTACTAACCATTTTTCGTCACTCCTTTAATTATTTCTTACCAGTCTTACCAACTTTACGTCTAATAACTTCATCAGCATATTTGATACCTTTTCCTTTGTAAGGCTCAGGTCTTCTCTTATCTCTGATTTCAGCTGCGTATTGGCCAACTTTTTCTTTATCGATACCAGATACAATGATTTTATTTCCATCAACTTTGGACTCAAGTCCTTCCGGATCTTCCATCTCAACCGGATGAGAATATCCTAAGTTCAGTGTGAGCACTTTACCAGCTTTAGAAGCTCTATAACCAACACCGTTAACCTCGAGTTCCTTGGTATATCCATTGGTAACACCAACAACCATGTTGTTGATCAGTGTTCTTGTTAATCCGTGTAAGGATTTCATTTTTTTCAAATCGTTAGGTCTTGTAACGATGATCTCGTCACCCTCTAATTTGATGTCCATCTCAGATGGAAGGGTTCTTTCCAGAGTTCCCTTAGGACCTTTTACAGTCACATGATTATTTTCTGCAATATCCACTGTAACACCAGCCGGAACTGCGATTGGCATTCTTCCTATACGTGACATGCCCGTACCTCCTAAAATTTTTTTCGACCATAGATCTTATGACCTGCGATCGTGAATGTATAATTGCGGCTTGCGCCGTAGTTACCTGATTCTTTAAGAACCTTCTCTCCCCGGTTGCGATAACCCGGAAGAATCGGAAGTTTAAATACTTCCGAAAAAACCGAAGATTCTTTTAATTTTGTCCGTCGAATGGCGGGCAAAATTTACCATACGAATGCTAATACTTCGCCGCCAACCTGAAGCTTTCTAGCCTCTTTATCAGTTACGATACCCTGGTTGGTAGAAAGGATTGCGATTCCTAAACCGCCAAGTACTCTTGGAAGCTCATCCTTGCCTGCGTATACACGAAGACCCGGTTTTGAGATTCTCTTAAGTCCTGTGATGATCTTCTCATTCTTATCTGCACCATATTTTAATGTGATGCGGATTGTTTTGAAGTTACCATCTTCAACGATATCATATTTTGCGATATATCCTTCATCTACAAGAATATCTGCGATTGCGATTTTCATTTTAGATGCCGGAACATCAACTGTATCATGTTTAGCAGTATTTGCATTACGGATTCTTGTAAGCATATCTGCGATTGGATCACTTGTTGTCATGATGTATATTTCCTCCTTTATTAAGTTACTGTGCCGCACATAGCGGACACAGCCGTCTGATTACCAGCTTGCTTTCTTAACGCCTGGTATCTGGCCTTTGTATGCTAATTCACGGAAACATACTCTGCAGATTCCGTATTTTCTTAAAACAGAATGTGGACGTCCACAAATTTTGCAACGTGTGTAAGCTCTGGTAGAGAACTTTGGTTTACGCTGCTGTTTTACTTTCATAGATGTTTTAGCCATTAAAATTCCCTCCTATTATTTGGCGAACGGCATATTGAACAATGTCAATAACTCACGAGCTTCTTCGTCTGTTTTTGCTGTGGTAACGAAAATGATATCCATACCACGAACTTTATCAACTTTATCATACTCGATCTCCGGGAAGATTAACTGCTCTTTGATACCAAGGGCATAGTTTCCACGGCCGTCAAATGCATTCGGGTTAACACCTCTGAAGTCACGTACACGCGGTAATGCAAGGTTGATTAAACGATCCATAAACTCGTACATCTTCTCGCCACGCAGTGTTGTCTTACAACCGATTGCCATTCCTTCTCTGATCTTGAAGTTTGCAATCGCGTTTTTAGCTTTTGTAGGAACTGCTTTCTGACCTGTGATTGTCTCCATATCTTTGATTGCAGCTTCTAATAATTTTGCGTTCTCTTTTGCTTCGCCAACGCCCATGTTTACAACGATCTTATCGAGCTTCGGCACTTCCATGATATTTTTATATCCAAATTTTTTGATCATAGCATCTACGATCTCATTCTGGTACTGTTCTTTAAGTCTGCTCAACTGTTTTGCCTCCTCTCTTCAATTAATCGATCACTTCGCCTGTTTTCTTTGCGAAACGTACTTTTTTATCTCCATCCATCTTGAAACCTACGCGGGTAGCTGTTCCTTTGTGAAGATACATAACGTTTGAAATGTCAACAGGTCCCTCCTGATGGATGATACCACCCTGCTGATTAGCCATGCTTGGTTTTGCATGTTTTGTCACCATGTTGATACCCTCTACCAGAACGGTATTGTTCTTTGTATTTACAGCAATAACTTTGCCTTCTTTGTCTTTATCTTTACCAGCGATCACTTTGACCATATCGCCTTTTTTAATTTTCATGGTTGCCATATCCTGGTCCTCCTACAATACTTCCGGAGCTAAGGAAACAATTTTCATGAACTGTTTCTCACGAAGCTCTCTTGCTACTGGTCCAAAAATACGTGTTCCTCTTGGAGTTTTGTCATCTTTAATAATAACTGCTGCGTTTTCATCAAATTTGATATAAGAACCGTCTTTACGACGTGCGCCTTTTACTGAACGAACAACTACAGCTTTTACGACATCACCTTTTTTAACAACACCGCCTGGTGTTGCCTCTTTGACCGTAGCAACTACTACATCACCAATATTCGCATATCTTCTAGTAGATCCACCCATAACACGAATAACGAGTAACTCTCTTGCTCCTGTGTTATCGGCTACCTTAAGTCTACTTTCCTGTTGTACCATGCTTGTAGCCTCCTTTAATTATTTTGCTCTTTCCATGATTTCTACAAGTCTCCATCTCTTATCTTTCGATAATGGTCTTGTCTCCATAACTTTTACTTTATCACCGATCTTACATTCGTTATTCTCGTCATGAGCTTTTAATTTGTATGTTTTCTTAACGATCTTGTTGTAAAGAGGATGTCTTACGTTATCCTGGATTGCAACAGTGATTGTTTTATCCATCTTGTCGCTTACAACAATACCAACACGTGTTTTTCTAAGATTTCTTTCTTCCACGACCGATTAATCTCCTTTCTGGAATCCTACTGCGCAACTTTTTCTTTCTCAGTAATGATTGTCTGAATTCTTGCAATATTCTTTCTTACTTCTTTGATTCTGCTTGTGTTGTCCAGCTGATTCGTTGCGTTCTGGAATCTCAAATTGAAAAGTTCTTTTTTAGCTTCTACTAACTGCGCATTTAAGTCTGTTACAGACTGGCCTTTTAATTCTTCTAAATATTTACTAGTTTTCATTTGATACACCGCCTTCTAAATCTGCACGTGAAACTACTTTACATTTGCAAGGTAATTTGTGTGTAGCAAGACGTAACGCTTCTTTCGCAACGTCTTCCGGAACACCGGAGATTTCAAATAATACACGACCTGGTTTCACAACGGCTACCCAGTACTCTGGAGCACCCTTTCCTTTACCCATACGAACACCCATAGGTTTATGAGTAATTGGTTTCTCTGGGAAAATTTTGATCCAAACTTTACCACCACGTTTGATATATCTTGTCATCGCAACACGGGCTGCCTCGATCTGATTTGCTTTGATCCAGCATGGCTCAGTTGAAATAATACCGTACTCACCATAAGTGATCGTATTACCTCTTGTTGCCTTTCCGCTCATAGAACCACGGAACTGTTTACGATGTTTTACTCTCTTTGGCATTAACATTACTGTACTCCTCCTTCCTTATTAGCTCTTGTCGGAAGTACCTCGCCTTTGTAGATCCAAACCTTAACACCAACTTTACCGTAGGTTGTATCTGCCTCAGCGAATCCATAATCAATATCAGCTCTTAATGTCTGAAGCGGAATAGTTCCCTCTGAATAGAACTCTGTACGAGCCATATCAGCACCGCCAAGACGTCCGGAACAGGATGTTTTGATTCCCTTTGCTCCTGATTTCATGGTTCTTCCCATGCAGGATTTCATTGCTCTACGGAAAGAAACACGGTTCTCTAACTGTAATGCAATGTTCTCAGCTACTAACTGAGCATCACGATCCGGTCTTTTAACTTCTTTGATATCAACAACTAATTTCTTATCTGTGAATTTCTGAACTTCGCCTTTGATCTTCTCGATCTCAGCTCCGCCTTTTCCGATTACTACACCCGGTTTAGCTGTGTAGATAATAACTTTCACACGGTCAGATGCTCTCTCGATCTCGATCTTAGAAACACCTGCTGCATATAATTTCTTTTTCAGACATGTTCTGATATTGTAATCTTCTACTAAGAAATCTGCAAAATCTGCTTCCGCATACCATTTAGAGTCCCAGTCTTTGATAACGCCGACTCTTAAGCCATGTGGATTAACTTTCTGTCCCATATTTGACCTCCTTATTTCTCGTCAAGCACGATTGTGATGTGGCTCATTCTCTTCTCGATTCTGTAAGCTCTACCCTGTGCTCTCGGTCTGATTCTCTTCATTGTCGGTCCTTTATTTGCGTAGCACTCTGCAACATAAAGGTTTTCTGCTTTCATTCCATTGTTGTTCTCAGCGTTTGCGATTGCTGACTCTAATAATTTCTTTACTAAGCTTGAAGCATATCTCGGATTGTATGTTACGATAGCCAATGCTGTCTGAACATCCTTTCCACGGATTGCATCTAACACGAAACAAGCTTTCTGAACAGACACTCTTGCGTAAGATAACTTAGCGGAAGGTCTGGTATCTTTTACTTCATTTCTCTCTCTTTTAATCTGACTTCTATGTCCCTTAGCCATGGATGAAACCTCCTTTCAAATATCTTATCTAACGCCTGATTTCTTTTCGTCTTTTCCATGTCCTCTGTAAGTTCTTGTTGCAACGAACTCACCAAGTTTATGTCCAACCATATCCTCTGTTACATATACAGGTACATGTTTTCTTCCGTCATGAACAGCGATGGTATGACCAACGAACTGAGGGAAGATTGTAGAACGACGTGACCATGTCTTAATAACAGATTTGTCACCAGATGCATTCATAGCGTCTACTTTTTTCAGCAGGCTTGCATCAGCGAATGGTCCTTTTTTTAATGAACGAGCCATAATTTACCTCCTATTTTGTCAGTCCCCTTTACACACTGCCGTGTGTTTCCTCGGACTCCGAACATCTTGTTTATTATATCAGAGATTACCGGAAGAAGCAAGTAAAACTTCTCCCGGTTTTCCAATTTTTTATTATTTTTTTCAAAGACCGGAAGAAGCCGTCTCTTATCTCTCCCCGGATCACCGTTGTGAACCGGAAGAAACCGTCCTTGCTTCTTCCAAGCCTTAAAATAAGCGCCAGCTTATTTTAAGGCTTTTCCGTCTCTACGTCTTACGATCAGCTTGTTAGAAGATTTATTCTTCTTTCTAGTCTTAAGACCAAGAGCAGGTTTACCCCAAGGAGTACATGGGCCTGGACGTCCGATCGGAGCACGTCCTTCACCACCTCCGTGTGGATGGTCATTCGGGTTCATAACAGAACCGCGGACTGTTGGGCGAACGCCCATATGACGTTTACGTCCTGCTTTACCGATGTTAACCAAGTTGTGGTCACCGTTTCCGATAACACCGATGGTTGCGCGGCATTTTAAAGGTACCATACGCATCTCGCCTGAAGGAAGACGAAGTGTTGCATATTTTCCTTCTTTTGCCATTAACTGAGCGCTCATACCAGCGGAACGAACTAACTGTCCGCCCTTGCCCGGATATAACTCAACGTTGTGTACCTGAGTACCGACTGGGATATTCTCAAGCGGTAAGCAGTTACCAACACGAACTTCTGCTGTTGCACCACTCATAACAGTCATTCCGTCTGTTAATCCCTGTGGAGCAAGGATATAAGCTTTCTCACCATCTGCGTAGCAGATTAAAGCGATGTTAGCTGTTCTGTTCGGATCGTACTCGATTCCGACTACTTTAGCCGGGATTCCATCTTTACCGTTTCTCTTGAAATCGATAACTCTGTATTTTCTTCTGTTTCCACCACCATGGTGTCTTACAGTGATTTTACCCTGATTGTTACGACCAGCATTCTTCTTTAAAGAAGTTACCAGAGATTTTTCCGGAGTTGTTTTTGTGATCTCGGAGAAATCAGAGCCAGTCATATTTCTTCTGGAAGGTGTATATGGGTTATATGTCTTAATTCCCATTGTTGTTCTCCTTTCGATGTTTGTTATCGCGCATCGCTGCGCTTAGGTTGCAATCGAACGTTGTTTTTCTTACAGACCAGCGAAGATCTCGATGTCTTTGCTGTCTTCTGTTAACTGTACGATAGCTTTCTTTGTCTTAGCAGTTTTTCCGTAAACCATTCCACGTCTTTTATTTTTTCCGTCCATGTTCATGGTATTAACGCTGGCAACTTTTGTGCCTTCGAACATTTTTTCAACTGCTTCTTTAATCATGGTCTTGTTTGCTTCCGGATGAACTAAGAAAGTATATTTCTTCTCAGCCATAGCTGCCATGGATTTCTCGGTGATAACCGGTTTGAGGATTACATCATAATACTGTACGTTTGCCATTATGCATACACCTCCTCGATAGTCTTAACAGCGTCTTTTGTTACAACAACTGTATCATATTTTAATACATCAAATACGTTTAACTCGTTTGTCTGAGCAGTTTTAACAGTCGGAACATTGCTTGCAGATTTGATCACGTTTGTATCCATATCGTTTAATACAACTAATGCTTTCTCAACTTTTAAGTTGTTCAGAACCTGAACGAAGTTCTTTGTTTTGATAGAGTCAAGTTTTAACTCGTCAACAACGATGAACTTGCTCTCATTTACTCTGGATGTGAGTGCAGATTTTAATGCTGCTCTCTTCTCTTTTTTGTTTAATTTGAAAGAGTAGTCTCTTGGTACCGGAGCAAATACAACTCCACCATGAGTCCACTGTGGAGCTCTTGTTGAACCCTGTCTTGCATGACCGGTTCCTTTCTGTCTCCATGGTTTTCTACCACCACCGCGAACTTCAGAACGTGTTTTTGCTTTCTGAGTTCCCTGACGGTTATTTGCAAGCTGCTGAAGTACTGCCATGTGTACGAGATGCTCGTTAACTTCTACTCCGAAAACAGCATCGTTTAACTCCAGGCTTCCTACTTCTTTGCCTTCCATATTATAAACAGCTACGTTAGCCATTGTTGTTTCCTCCTTTCCTATCTAGCACTATTTACCTGCTTTTACAGTTTCTTTGATTGTTACCATGCATTTCTTAGCGCCTGGTACAGCACCTTTTACTAAGAGCAGGTTGTTCTCAGCGTCAACTCTTACAACTTCAAGATTCTGTGTTGTAACTTTTACGCTTCCCATATGTCCAGGCATTCCTTTTCCCTTGAATACACGGCTCGGTGAAGAACATGCACCGTTGGAACCCTGATGACGATGGAATTTAGAACCATGAGCCATAGGACCTCTATGCTGTCCTAATCTCTTGATAGCGCCCTGGAAACCTTTACCTTTGGAAATTGCAGTAGCGTCGATTTTGTCGCCCTCTGCAAAGATATCAGCTTTGATAACATCTCCAAGTTTGTACTCGTCTGCGTTCTCAAATTTGAACTCTCTGACGTATCTCTTTCCGGATACACCAGCTTTTGCAAAGTGTCCCATCTGAGCTTTGTTTACGCCATGTCTGTTTCTGATTTCTTTCTTACCATTTGCATCTTTGCTGACAACTTTTTCTTTCTTGTCTGCATATGCAACCTGAACTGCGCTGTATCCGTCGTTCTCCACAGTTTTGATCTGTGTTACGGAGCAAGGACCAGCTTCCAATACAGTAACCGGCACTAATACGCCGTCTGCGTTGAAGATTTGAGTCATTCCGACTTTTGTTGCTAAAATCGCTTTCTTCATTCTTTTACCTCCTGTTTACTCTACAGCGGAACGCTTCATGCCCATCGATGTGGGGTAGCGGAACCGTTCATCCTAGAAAGTCCATATAAGTGGATGTGGAAAACCACATAGAATGGAGGCTGATGCCGAACATTCTTTGCTTCTATATAAAACCCTTCAGGATATTAACAAATTTGTTTGAAGAATTATTTATTCTTCATTTTGATATCGATGTATACACCAGCCGGCATCTCTAAACGAGATAAAGCATCAACTGTTTTCTGAGTTGGTGTTACGATATCGATCAGTCTTTTATGAGTTCTCTGCTCGAACTGCTCGCGTGAATCCTTATATTTGTGAGTCGCTCTTAAGATAGTAACTACTTCCTTCTTAGTAGGAAGAGGTACCGGTCCGCTCACCTGTGATCCGTTCTTCTTTACAGTCTCGATGATTTTTTTTGCTGATGAATCTACTAATTCGTGATCATAAGCTTTTAATGTGATTCTCATTACTTGACTTGCCATAAAAAAAGTCGCCTCCTTTTCGCACTTTTGCAAGCGATAAACTCGCTTTGGTACGACAAGCGGTGACTGCACACATTCCCGTGCGTATCATGAGCTTTTACCCATAAAAAGAAACTTCTCCGCACCATCGAATGCTAGGAGTTCTTCTGACAGCCTTCCGGTCTGCCCGCACGTTGTTTCTACTTTGTAGATGTTACTCGTATACAGTGACTTGTCGCCAGTTTCCTAACTTGACATTCGCTCCACGGAAAACCTGCCATATCGGCAGCAACCTCACGCTTCTACGCTATCAATGTCACAGCACTGCTTAGTATATACGATAATTTTGAGAAATGCAAGTATTTTTTCCATTTTTCTTTCATATTTTTTTGCGGGTTTCTTTGTCAATGTAACCCCCGTCTTTCCCTGCCACTCTTTCCTTTTTTATTCTGCTAATGTTTTATACTTTTTGTGGCTTTTCTGTGCGCATATGATATAATGAACGCAAGTGAGTCAACATGCCTGCATGATTGACGAACGGTGAATTGGAACATGTGCTGGTTTTGCACATGCTATAATGTGCGTAAGTAATGAGCAGTGCCAAATGAGTGAAAAACAAAAAATGACTGCTTGCAGGCACTTTTTTGTTTTTTGCTCATTTGATAGGGCGGTGCTAGGTGCCGGTGGCACCTGTTTAGCACGGACCGAAGTGGAACGTAGATGCCCGTCAGACCAGGAAATCTCTGATTTTCCGGTCTGGCACTGCGTACTCAAGTACATTCAAATCAGACTATTATTAGAGGAGTTACCATATCATGAAGATTATTATCGTAGGCTGTGGCAAGGTGGGCTATACTCTCGTAGAGCAGCTTGGCAGCGAAGACCACGATATCGTAGTCATTGACGAGAAACCGGAAAAGGTTTCCACCATCACAAATAATCTCGATGCGATGGGCATCGTAGGAAACGGAATCAACCACCAGACTTTAATCGACGCCGGCATCACAACCGCCGACCTTCTGATTGCCGTGACCGGTGACGATGAGAAGAATCTGCTCTGCTGTGTCATCGCGAGAAAGACAGGCCACTGCCAGACCATCGCCCGTGTGCGCAATCCTATATATAATAAGGAAATAGAATTTTTAAAGAAAGAATTTGGGCTGGCAATGATCATCAACCCGGAACTTGCCGCTGCAAACGAGATTGCACGCATTTTCCAGTTTCCATCTGCGATCCGTGTGGATACCTTTGCCAAGGGTCATGTAGAGCTTCTTCATTTTAAAGTAACCAAAGGCTCTCCGCTGATCGCCTTAAAACTGTTTAACCTGCATCAGACATTGCACAGCAACGTTCTGGTCTGCACCGTCATCCGTGGGGATAAAGTCATCATTCCAAACGGTGATTTTGAATTTCAGGAAAACGACGTGGTTGCGATCGCATCCGAGCGCCGCAATGCGATCGACTTTTTCCGCAAGATCGGCATCGTGAAAAACCGTGTCGGAAACGCCATTCTCGTCGGTGGCGGCAAAGTGTCATATTATCTGGCAAAAAGTCTGCTCGCTTCTGGCATCCGTGTGACGATCATTGAAGTAGACCGCGAACGCTGTGACATATTAAGTGAACTGCTGCCGCATGCCACCGTGATCTGCGGGGATGCAACTGATCAGAATCTTCTTTTACAGGAAGGTCTTGAACATGCGCAGGGTTTTGCAGCGCTGACCGGATTAGATGAGGAGAATATCCTTCTCTCCCTCTATGCAAATGATATCTCCAACGCAAAGACCGTGACAAAAATCAACCGGATCAATTTCCATTCGGTCATCAACGAGCTGAATCTTGGAAGTATTATTTATCCGCGTATCATTACGTCGGATTACATTTTAAAATATGCACGTTCCACTTATAATTCCAAAGACAGCAATGTAGAAACGCTCTATAAACTTGCAAACGGTAAAGCCGAGGCTTTGGAATTTATTATCAAAGCAGACTCCGCCGTTGCAGGAATTCCACTCGCAGATCTGCATTTCCGAAAAAATACTCTGATCTGCTGTATTTACCGCAATGGCAAAGTTATTATCCCGAGTGGTCAGGATATCATGATGGCCGGTGACTCTGTTTTAGTCGTACTATCCGGTTACCGCATTTCCGATATCAAAGAGATTCTGGAGGACTAGGCGGCAATGAATTATTCGATCGTTTTATATATTTTAGGCTGTGTTTTAAAATTTGAAAGTGCCTTTCTGATACTTCCAGCACTGGTCGGACTGATCTACCGTGAACATGCTTCTGTCTCCTATCTGGCAGTTGCAGTTTTATGTCTGATACTCGGTGTTCTTCTGACTCATAAAAAGCCACGTTCTACAAATCTCTACACCAGGGAAGGTTTTGTAGCTGTCGCACTCAGCTGGATCATCATGAGTATTTTCGGTGCCATTCCTTTTGTGCTGACCGGAGATATTCCGTTTTATGTGGATGCACTGTTTGAGACGATCTCCGGTTTTACTACAACGGGGTCAAGTATTCTGACCGATGTGGAGAGCATCTCAAAAGCCAGCCTGTTCTGGCGCAGTTTCTCCCACTGGATCGGCGGTATGGGAGTGTTCGTTTTCATTATGGCGATCCTCCCTATGATGGGCGGCTCCACGATGAACCTGATGAAAGCAGAGAGCCCCGGGCCTTCCGTGAGCAAGCTGGTTCCGCATGTGAAAGATACCGCAAAAATCCTTTACGGCATCTATATTGCCATCACGATCTGTGAAGCGACGATTTTGCGTGCACTCGGCATGCCGTTATTTGATTCGCTGACGACTACCTTTGGTACTGTCGGCACCGGTGGATTCGGCATCAGAAATGACAGTATTGCCGGTTATTCCCCTGCGATCCAGATTACGATCACAGTTTTCATGATCTTAAGCGGTATCAATTATACTGCCTATTTTTATATACTGACAGGCAAAATAAAAGAGCTCTTTAAAATTGAGGAAGTCCGCTGGTATCTCGCGATCATCTTCGGATCGGTGGCTGTCATCACATGGAATGTCCGGTCCTTGTATCCGACGTTCAGCGAGACTCTGCGCCATGCATTTTTTCAGGTTGGCTCCATTATCACAACGACCGGATATGCGACCACAGACTTTGATCTCTGGCCTGCTTTATCTAAAACTCTGTTGGTAACACTAATGTTTATCGGTGCCTGTGCTGGAAGCACAAGCGGCGGTATAAAAGTTTCCCGTATCCTGATCTTACTGAAAACGATCCGTAAGGAACTTTCACTGATCATCCATCCGCGTCAGGTAAAAAAGATCCGTATGGACGGACATCCGGTCGATCACGAAACCTTACGTTCCGCGAACGTATTTCTGGTCGTTTATTTTGTACTGCTGCTGACTTCTATGCTCCTGATCAGTGTGGATGAGTTTGATTTTTCAACGAATTTTACTTCCGTTGTCACGGTGTTAAATAATATCGGCCCCGGGTTAAATCTCGTCGGTCCGACACAGAATTTTTCAATTTTTTCTCCGTTTTCCAAATTTGTTCTGATGTTTGACATGCTTGCCGGAAGACTGGAACTGTTTCCGATGATGATTCTTTTAATGCCATCAACCTGGAAACGCAAATAATCGGATATGTGATGCAGACATTCGATTGTCATGGATAACAGAATCACAAAATGACTATGAAAGGATTTATTTATGTGGATTGCAAATAACTGGAAAGATTATGAAGTAATAGACTGCTCCTGTGGCGAAAAGTTAGAGCGCTGGGGTAATTATACGCTTGTGCGCCCGGACCCGCAGGTCATCTGGGATACGCCAAAAAAAGAAAAAGGCTGGAAACACATGAACGCTCACTATCATCGCAGCAAAAAAGGCGGTGGTGAGTGGGAGTTTTTTGATCTGCCGGAGCAGTGGAGTATCCATTACGGTTCTCTGACATTCCAGCTGAAACCGTTCAGTTTTAAACACACCGGACTTTTCCCGGAGCAGGCGGTAAACTGGGACTGGTTTTCCGATAAGATCCGTTCGGCAAAACGCCCGGTCAAAGTCTTAAATCTGTTCGCCTACACGGGCGGTGCCACACTTGCCGCTGCCGCTGCCGGAGCTTCGGTCACACATGTGGATGCCTCAAAAGGTATGGTCACCTGGGCAAAAGAAAACGCTGCATCCTCCGGTCTCTCGGATGCGCCGATCCGCTGGATCGTAGATGACTGTGTCAAATTCGTGGAGCGTGAGATCCGCCGCGGCAATCACTACGACGCGATCATCATGGACCCGCCTTCCTACGGAAGAGGCCCTAAAGGTGAGATCTGGAAAATCGAGGACTCCGTTTTTCCGCTGATCAAACTCTGCGCCCAGCTGCTGACAGACAAGCCTCTGTTTTTCCTTGTAAATTCTTACACAACGGGACTTCAGCCTGCAGTGCTGCGCTATATGATCGCCACTGCGTTAGAAAAATATGACGGAACCGTCACCGCAGATGAGATTGGACTGCCGGTGTCCTCCAATGGACTGGTGCTGCCTTGCGGGGCAAGCGGACGGTTTGAGGGGAAATAAAGACTACCCTGATTTTTTTATATAACTTTCTCAAAAAAGGAGTTCTGCATCAACAAAAGTTGTTGACGCAGAACTCCTTAACTTTTTACAACATCTTCTTCTTCCGAAGCACCAGCATCGTCACAATGCAAATCAGCAGTGTCAGAACACAGATGATCAGAAATCCGTGCGGTGTATTTGCAAACGGCATCCATTTTTCATTGACATTCATTCCATAGATACCGGAAATAACAGTCGGGATTGCCATGACGATCGTGATGGATGTCAGGTATTTCATGACATTGTTCAGACGATTATCAATGACAGATGACATCAATTCTCTGGTACCATTGATAATATCACGGTAAATGGATGTCATCTCGATTGCCTGCCGGTTCTCGACAATAACATCACCTAGCAGTTCCTTGTCCTCCGGGTACTGCTCTAAGCGCTTATACCTGGTCAGTCGGTCTAAGACCACGCCATTTGCACGCAGGGATGTCGCAAAGTAGACCAACGTAGACTCTAATTCGTGAAGGTCGATCAGATCGATATCCTCTGTATTTTTGCCGATCCGCTCCTCGATCTCCGTTCTTTTCTTATCGATGACACGCAGGTTCATCTGATAGTTTGTCGCCGTGCGGAACAAAATCTGATATACAAAACGCATTTTTTTCTTCGTGCTGAACTCTTTCACACGGTTGTTGACAAAGTTCTGCAATACCGGTGTATCATCGGTACAGACTGTCACGATCACATCCTGCGTTAAAATGATACCGAGTGGGATTGTCGTGTAACTCTGTTTTTCATGACGTATCTCAACCGTTGGAATATCGACTAAAATCAAAGTATAACCATCCTGAAGTTCGATACGGGAGCTCTCCTCCTCATCGAGTGCGGCCTGGATATCTTCGATATCTACATTCAATACTTCTGCAATCTCGGCACATTCCTGATGCGTCGGCTGGAGCATCTGCACCCATACGCCGTCCCCGATCTTTTCCTCTTCCTGGATCCGCTGATTATCCGTCTTAAAATATCTTATCATGGCATTTTCCTCAATTTCCCGGGATACTGCCATGTATCATGCCAGGTTTTTGCACATTACATTTTCCGGGAATCTTTCTATTCAATTTCTCTGTCATAAATGATCTGATATGCGTTTAAGCCCAGTTTCCTGCCAAACTTAACGCCTGCCTGTCTGATCTGACCACAGTAAGAAAAACCAAAGCGTTCATGCAGACGGATACTGACTTCATTTTCACTGGTAATCAGTGAAACAACTGTTCCGATCTGCGGGCACTCTTTGGCATATTGCAATGTTTTCTCCATGAGACTGCGGCCAATGCCACGCCCTCGATAACCCGCATGAATATAAATAGAGATCTCAACTGCAGGGTCAAAAGCCTTTCTTTCCCTGTAACGTGAAAGAGAGGCATAACCCGCGACTGTGCCTGCCTCTTCATATACAAAGATCACATACTGGCCTGTGTGTGCCTGAAACCACGCCAGACGATCCTCGTAATCCTTGATTTCCGTATCAAATGTTGCTGTTGTATGTAAAATGGCATCGTTGTAAATGTCCATCACTGCCGGAATGTCTTTTAACTCTGCTTTACGAATCATAATAATCCCCATTTTTGCGCATCTCAAGTTTGTGCGTAAGCACAAATCTTGCGTGTGAAAAATCTTATTTTTCACACTGATACCTCAACATTATTTATCATAGCACAGATTTTTATACGACGCCATGAAAAGTTTGTAAATTCCATGTAAATGAGATTTTGGGTTATCATTTATTTTTCATATTCTTCCCACAGCTTCCGCAAACGCTTCCAGATAAATATCTGCCTGCTCCCTGATCTTGTCCTGTTCCTTTTCACTTGCCGCATCATAAATACCAACCGTCACAAACCCGGCTTTTTTCGCCGTCCCGATCGCATAAAGTGCATCTTCAAACACCAGCGTGTGTTCCGGTTTTGTTCCAAGGAAATCAGAAGCCGCATGATAAATGTCCGGCTCCACTTTTCCTTTGCCGATTTCCGTGCAGGTAAATATCCGTTCAAAATAAGAAAGCAGGCCTGTGCGCTTTAATGCTGCCTCCACCATAGGGCGGTCTGTCGAGGTTGCCACGACCATTTTTATTCCTTCTGCCTGCAGTTTATCCAAAAACTCCCTCACGCCCTCTTTGGGCTGTACCTCTTTTTCATACGCAGTATAAACGATATTATTTACACCGGTCACGATCTCATCCGTCGATTCCGTGAGGTGGTAATTTTCTTTCACGTATTCCGCACCCTTTTGCATGCTCATGGAAAACAAAATCTCCGAAAGTTTTTCCCGCACCTCAATTCCTTTGTTCTGCAGATACCGCTCGCTGGCGTGTTCCCAGACCGGCATGGAATCAAGCAGTGTTCCGTCCATATCAAAAATTGCGCCCTGTATCAGCTCTGTTTTCATATTCATCCCTATTCTTGCATTTGTAGTTTTGCTTTTCTTCAATGTCAGACTCATGCATCTCAAAAATTTATTTACCATTAATGCCAGGTTCATGCATTTTGACTTACCTGCACACTTCCTCGGACAACTTCCTCAGTTCCTGTGCAGCTGCCCTGATATCCTTCTGCGCAAAGATAGCGCTGATCACAGCCACGCCGTCAATCCCCGTTCCCTTTAACTGTAAAATGTTGTCCCGGCTGATCCCGCCGATCGCAACCACGGGGATCTGTACTGCTGCACAGATTTCTTTTAACACCTCATGATCTAACGTTCCCACATCTTTTTTCGTGCCGCTTCCAAACACAGCACCGGAGCCAAGGTAAGTCGCCCCGCATTTTTCAGCGCGCAGCGCTTCCTCCACCGAGTGTGCCGAAACTCCGATGATCTTATCCTCTCCAAGTCTTTTTCGCACTTCCCCTGCCTCCATATCATCCTGTCCGACATGCACACCGTCCGCATCAATCTCCAATGCAAGATCCACGTTGTCATTAATGATAAACGGCACCTTGTACTCCCTGCACAGTTTTTGTATCTCTTTTGCCTCCTCTAAAAATGCCTGCTCCGAAAGATTTTTCTCGCGAAGCTGTAAAAAGGACACACCGCCCTCCAACGCCTGTCTGACCTGCTCATATAATGTCTGACCATTTAACCAGCTTCTGTCTGTTACCCCATATAATAATAACTGTTTTCTATCGAATCTCATAACGTGCTCCTCTCTCTAATATATCTCCATCCATACACGACACTGCATCCATCAGGCTCACACGGTAAGTTCCGCTGCCCGACTGTCCGCTTTTCTCCGCCGCAAGCTCCCCGGCATATCCCATCATGCAGACTGCTGCCGCCGCTGCCTGTAACTTATTTTCCGGATTCGCAGCAAGAAATGCGGTTAAAATACCGGACAGCTGACATCCTGCCCCGGTCACATGCCCCATCTGCGGATTACCATTTCGAATCACATAACAACTGCTGCCATCCGTGACCAGATCTATGGCTCCGGTGATGGCAACGATCGTCTGCAGTTTCTTTGACAGCATTTTTGCATTACTAATATGCTGTGCTAAATTTTCCTCTGTCACTGTATCTGCATTATCTGCGTCCACGCCTCTTCCAGAACCATCTATACCTGTAATTTTTCCACAATGATCTGATTTATCAGTAATTTTTTCCACATCCATTGTATCTGACACTGCCATATTTCCACTATTTTTTTCCTGTGTTCCACACAAAGATGCCAAGGTTTTGATCTCTGAAATATTTCCCCGGATCGCATCAAACCGTACTTCCTTTAAAAGCTGCTCCGCCGTCTGTTTCCGGAAACTGCTTGCACCGACTCCAACCGGATCTAACACCACAACATGTCCAAGTTTATTTGCCATTTTCCCCGCTTTTTGCATTGCAGGGATTTTCTTTTGATTTAGCGTTCCAAGATTTAGATTTAACCCCATGCAGTGTGCCGTGATTTCTTCTACCTCTGCCTCCTCATCTGCCATGATCGGACTTGCCCCGCATGCCAAAAGGACATTTGCAACATCATTTGCTGTCACATAGTTTGTTATATTATGGATCAACGGTGCCACGCACCGCACATTTTCCAGATACTCTTTCATAAATTTTCTCCATTATAAAATTCCACAGTAGATTTCACTGACAAAATTTCCTGCCCTGTGTTAACCACTTTTACGCACATTATACCTCATTTCCCCCTTCCCGCCTATGCGACTTTATGAATTTCTCATCTGTTTTTAAGATTTCCTTCATTTTCCAGTCAAGAAATGGTCACAATTATTCCGTATCATTAATAACATCAAAAGGAGCTGTTGAGTTTCGACTCGGTGGTTGGGGTTCTGTCAGTTCCGTCAAAAAACAATCCTGCCAGATTTTCCGGCAGGTTTACATATAAAAAGGACTTTAGAAAACATCTCCTCCGTTTTCTAAAGTCCTTTTCCATATACCGGTCCAATGAGCATTCACTATATTGCAGGCACGGATCCATATCCCATTTTATATACGATCAGATACAGGATCAGCAGATGCACCGGATAAAATGCGTAAAAGAAATATTTCATTCCAAAGCCACGTTTTCCATTGTAATAAAAGATTGGAACGAATGCAAACACTGCTGCCCATTCCCACCATACAAATGCCAGACATCCAAACACGACCTGCTGTATTCTGCTTCTCCGGAACAGGTAAAATACCATAATGCAGAGAACTCCGAGTGCGCCGTAATCCGTTGATAAAAACTCTGCCGCAAACATTCCGGCAAGGATTGCAATCGTAGATAATGCCGTCCGCTTCCAGACACTCCAGCGGCTCTGGTTCATCACCGCATCATACGCCATCATGGTAAGCAGACCCAGCAATAATGTAAAAAACACATTCTGATATCCGACTTCCAAAACTTTTCCGTTGAATGCCAGATCAAACGGGATCTCAGATACTGCCGCAAAACATCCCAGACGCAGTGCATATTTTTCCCGGTCTCTTGTATGCATAAATCCTTCTACCAGAAGAAAACAGAATATCGGAAACGCAATTCTTCCGATATTCCGCATCACACGATACAGCTGATAAAGGCCGTCATTATAGCCTCCGAATTTTAATATACGAATGATCACGGTTGCCGCAATATGATCGATCAGCATTGTTACGATCGCGATTATTTTTAATGCGCTTCCACTGAGTCCTTTTCTTTCCATGAAATCCCCTATCTGTCTCAAATTTCTCTCTTAACCGAAAAAAGAGAAAGACCCGTTCATCTTTCTCTTTTCCTGTTTTCATCTGGTACTAGCCTACAAATTCTTCTACACATCTGCGGTATGCTGCTACCGGATCATCTGCCTGAGTAATCGGTCTTCCGACTACGATATAGTCAGAACCAAGTTCTTTTGCCTTTGCCGGTGTTGTCACACGTTTCTGATCGCCAACATCGCCGTCTGCAAAACGGACACCCGGTGTAATGGTAAGGAATTTGTCTCCACATACCTCGTGTACTTTTCCTGCTTCAAGCGGAGAACATACAACGCCGTCTAATCCGGCTTCCATCGTATTCTTAGCATAATGCATAACAGTCTGGTCGATCGGTTTATCGATCCACAGTTCCTGCTGCATTACCTCTTCACTGGTGGAAGTAAGCTGTGTGACTGCGATCAGCAGTGGTCTTGTTCCATCTTCTCTCGTGAGTCCCTCGATGGCTGCCTGCATCATCGCCTTGGTACCTGCCGCATGTACGTTACACATATCCACGTCCAGTCCTGATAATACGGACATTGCTTTTTTAACGGTATTTGGAATGTCATGTAATTTTAAATCAAGGAAAATCTTGTGTCCCATCTGTTTGATCGTGCGGACGATCTCCGGTCCCTCTGCATAAAACAGCTCCATGCCGATTTTTACAAAAGGTTTTTCCTCTTTGAATTTTCCAAGAAAATTGATCACTTCTTCTTTGCTGTTAAAATCACATGCAATAATAACGTCTCTTCCCATATCTTCCTCCTGCTTTACCCTATCCGGTTTATTTTCCCATTGTCAAATGCAATCTATCGTCAAGAATTATACCCGTATAGCAGGTGTTTTGCAAGTCATTTCCATGCCTTAAGCGAGCTTAAAACGATTGATCGTCTCCATCAGGTCTTTTGCGATTGCCTGCAGCGTCTCGGTATGTTCGCTGATCTCTTCCATTGTAACATTTACCTGCTCGGTGGAAGCATTGACTTCCTCGGTTGCCGCTGCGGACTGCTCAGATACCGATGCGATCGTTCCCATCTTATCCACAACAAGATCTTTGTTGGCAGACATAGTGTCATTCAGGGCATTGATACGTTCCATACCGGAGCCTAACATTTCGATCTGTTTCATAATCTCGCCAAAGATCTCTTCCGTGCGGTTGATCGCCTCCTGCTGCTCAGTCTGCAGTACTTCATTTTCCTGCATCGTGGACTCAACCAGTTTTGATTTTTCCGTGATTTCCGTGATGATCTTCTTGATCTCATCCGTTGACTCTTTCGACTCATCCGCCAGTTTACGGATCTCATCTGCAACAACTGCAAAACCTTTTCCCATCTCTCCGGCTCTTGCTGCCTCAATACTTGCATTTAACGACAACAGGTTCGTCTGGGATGTGATGTCTGCGATCGTATCCGATATGTAAAAAATCTTATCAATACTCTCAACCATCTCATTCATAACCTCTAACGAAACTTTTGATTTTTCAGCTGTTTTTCCTGATTTTTCAATCAGATCTTTTACACTCTCAATTCCCTCGGTGCTGACTTCATTTGCCTTTTCTGTCATTCCATTCATGCCGGAAACATATTCTTTTGTCTCATCTAAGCTGTTCTTTAAATGCTCTACTTCCGTGTTGGCTTCCTGTGTACTTTCCGCCTGTTTTACCGCACCCTGCGCCACACTGTCGATTGCCTGTGTTACCTGCTCGATCGTTGTTTTTGTATTTCCAGCGACTTCTGAGATGCCTCCTGCAACTTCAAGAATATGGTTTGATTTATCCTCGACTGCATGGATCAGTTCGGACACATCATCCATCATACCGTTAAAGTTCGTCTCAAGCACACCAAACTCATCGCTTCTGGTAACTTTGATCTTCTCGGAAAAATCACCGCCCGCCACACGATGTGTCGCATTCTGGAGTTTTTTGATCTCGCGGTTAAAACTGAGCGCTGTCAGGACTGCGATCACACATCCAAAGATCAGACCGATCACACCGGCCATCAACGTTCCTATGTTAATGTTGATCAGGTTCTTCTGGTTTTCCTGATCACTGATACAGCCGAGCAGTCTCCATCCGGTAATGCGGTCTGTCATCGCCGTAATGGCACAGTCCCTTCCCTCTGCACGCATGGTATAAGATGCCTGCAATACGATATCATCCGCTGCCGGATCTTCATTTTCCTCCAGCTGTGCTTTCTGTTCTTCGAGTTTATCTAATTCTTCTGTTAACGGAGCAAAAAATTCGAGGTCAGCAACTGTACCATCTGCAAAAGTATTACTTTCGCTGTCAACCACGATATTTCCCTGCTCATCTACCAGCATAACAAATCCCGTATTTAAAAGTCTGATATTTTCCACATAGTCTGCCAGTGCAGATGCATCAATATCCATCGCAACAACGCCCTGGACAACATCTTTATATTTTACTTCCTGACATACCGTAATGATCTGCTCCCCGGTTTCTTCATCCACATACGGCGCAGTGATATAGCTGAAAATAGAATTTACTTTTGCTTTTCTTCCCTGACATGCGGTGTACCATTCTTTCCCGGAAAGGTCTTTATTTTCCACCGTGTTCATCGCTGTCTTTGAACCGTCAGCTTCGTATTGTACCCATCCGGTGATTGTTCTGCCATCATTTAAAGCATAATAGGCACGCACCGAACCATTTACGACTTTACAGGCTGCAACCAGTTCGTCGTTTACATTGTCAATATATTTATCATAGTTTTCCGGCTCAAGCAAAAGCTGTTTGATACTGTCTTTTCTCGTCAAAAGATCTACCGGTATACTGATCGTTTTCTCATATGTCTGCAGACTTGTCATCGCACTGTTTAGTGTCTGCTCACTCGTAAGCTGCATGTTACTGTTTAACACGCTCTCTACTTTACTGTGTGTCAGAAGTGCACAGATCAAAACACTTCCAAGAATCGCAGCCATAAACGCTGCGATCAGCTTCGCACTAAGACTTGTTTTTTTCTTCATTTATGAAATCCTCCTTCTTTCCTCGTTATGTAAGCGGTTACATTTTTTATTATAACATAGATATGACAAATAGGGAATATATTTTAAACAAAGAAAAACCGCCAACCCATGATCTCTCAAGGATTGACGGCTTCCCATCTCATAGTCGGCGCGACAGGATTTGAACCTGCGACCTCTGCGTCCCGAACGCAGCGCTCTACCAAGCTGAGCCACGCGCCGTAATCAAGTCGTCTTGAATCGTGCTTGATTATATTATCACATCTCTACGGAAATGTCCATACCTAATTTTATATTTTTTCAAATTTTTCTCTTAAACTCACTTGCAGAGTTAAATTCTACCCTTCTATGAAATTTAATCCTGTAAAAACATGCTGTTTCTTTTTACACATTACTATTCATATCAGTTTATACTAAATACCATGATGGGCTACACTTTTATTACATTAAGCAGATCCACCCGTTTTCTTTATCCAACTATCTGCAGCCGTCTTATATGTTATGGGCTATTTTTTTCAGCGTTCGTGTATTTCGCCCGTTCTCCCACTTCATTGCTTATGTTTTGGGTTATTTTTTTCCGCATTCATATATTTTGCCCATTTTTTCATGTATCCTCCTCTTTTATTTTCAAAATGGGTGAATTTCTTCATTTAACATCAAAATAGCCCTCGTTTTTTCGTTTTCATGGACTATTTTAAGTATTTCGACCTAATTTTCACCCATTTTGATTGAAAAATACTATAATTCAATAAAATTTCGGACTATTGGTTTCTGATATATATACCTTTCGCCCATTTGAATACCTATACATTGTTCATGTAAAATAATATTGAATCAGTAGTTCTACATACTCATAATCTAAAGGATTCTACAACTGTAACTTTGAATATACATTATGAGCATAATTTTCATTATCCATCATTCCAAAATGTTCCCAATAATACACTTCACCTGTAACAGGATGACGGATGGTGAAATCCGGATATATACTAACATTTTGAATCTGTAATAAACATTCATAACGAAATGGGATTTTGTGTTCGAATAACGCATTTATGATTAAAGCTTCAGATTTTGACCGGACCAGAATTCCGGGAATGGTTTTATGTATCAATTTTTGTGGTTCTTTCGGATTGTTTGTGTAAGAAGCATTTACCCACTCATCCAGTTCTTGCTTTAACGGTACATAGACTCCTGACAAAAGTTTCTGCAACTCTGGATGTTCCTCTACATGATATGAAGAAAATTCATCTAAGCTATATTGCTTCAGATAAATATCTATCCTTTTCTCCTCCTGCTTAAGTTTTCGCAGCCTGCTCTCTAAATATTTTCGTTTTACCAGTTGTTCCGCAAGTTTTCGTTCACTTTTGGAAATGTATTTTGTTTTACCCTTATCGGTATAATACCACTTATAGTACTTATTATTTCTCGTACAGAAAAATGTACCTGATGGAAGCACGTCAATCTGGCTTTGTAAGTCATTGATCCGATCCTCCACTTTTTGTTTTTCCTTCATCATTCGTTGATATAGCACAAAATAAGTCCTCCAATACTATTATTTTTATGCAATAATTCTAACACAGTGCTGTTTCCCTGCAAATCTACAATTTTAATTTCATTTAGATTTTCATTGAAATTGTTTCATTGATTTATTCATGATATAATAAGACTGCCGAGCGAAGCGAGTGTAGATCACGATCATGAAGCATTGCTTCATGATATAATGAGCGCAAGTGAGTCAACATGCTCGTATGATTGACGAACGGTGAATTGGATCATGTGCTGTTTTTGCACATGATATAATGAGCGCAAGTGAGTCAACATGCCTGCATGATTGACGAACGGCAAATGGCATCATAAATGAGTCAAAATACTATGTATTAGAATGAACATAAAAAAATATACAAATATAGCGTAAACACAAACTGGAAATGTTCCAGTAACGGACAAGAATGGAGATTTTTATGAATAGAACCGTACTAGTTACCGGTGCCTCCCGTGGAATCGGACGCGCGATTGCATCCGCATTTGCCGCAGAGGGTGACCGGCTGATCATTACCTGTTCCAGATCAGAACAGGAACTTTTAAATTTCAAAAAAGAACTGGAAGAAACTTTTCACACGGAAGTGCTCGCCAGCGTGGGCGATATTTCTTCCTTTGAATATGTCGAACAATTATTTGAACAGATCACAGAACGCTTCGGTGGAGTGGATGTCCTCATCAACAATGCCGGTATTTCCTATATCGGGCTGCTGACGGATATGTCGATCGATGACTGGAACCGCATTGTCTCCACAAACCTCACATCCGTCTTTTCCACCAGCCGGCTCGCAATCCCACATATGGTGCACGAAAAGAAAGGAAAAATCATCAATATCTCTTCCGTCTGGGGCATTGCCGGTGCCTCCTGTGAAGTTGCTTATTCCGCATGCAAAGGCGGCATCAATTCCTTTACAAAAGCACTTGCAAAAGAACTTGCACCGAGCAATATCCAGGTCAACGCGATCGCCTGTGGTGTCATTGATACGCAGATGAATGCCTGTTTTTCCGAAGAAGAACGCGCAGAACTTGCAGATGAGATCCCGGCAGGAAGATTTGGAACGCCGGAGGAGACTGCCCATCTAGCAGTACAGCTTGCCACAGGAAATGAATACCTGACCGGGCAGATCATTACATTAGACGGCGGGTGGCTGTAACCCGCCGCATTTTTATGTCCCACACTATTCTGCCACTAAAATAACCACACTTCTCGGCGGAACTTTCAATGTTTTTTTATAATAAAACTCGGTCTGTGCCTCCACATCTTTTCCATCCTCATACTCTATGTTTGTATTGACACAGATCTTCCACTGCAGATTGTTCGGCAGTTCCGGAAGCTGCATCACAAGTGTTTCCCAGTATGCATTCATTCCATAGAAAATGATATCATCCCTGGTATCCGCGTCATCCCTGCCGGCATACATGATACCGATCAGTTTACTGGTATAATCCGTACCCCCATTCCACGGGAAACCATTGTGGATACTGATCTCCGGTAGGCCGCAGAGCGCTTTTTTCGTGGAGCGGCGCAAAATCGGATATTTTTCGCGAAATGCGATCATATACCGGAAGAAATCATGGATCTCCTGATATTTCTCCAGTCTGGTCCAGTCAAGCCAGGAAATGATATTATCCTGGCAGTAGGCATTATTATTGCCAAACTGTGTATTACAAAATTCATCTCCCGCATAAAACATGGCAGGTCCCCTGCTGCACATTAAGGTTGCACATGCATTTTTTACCATTCTAAGACGCAGTCCTTCGATCTGCGGATCATCTGTCTCTCCCTCTGCTCCACAGTTCCAGCTGTTTCCGTTGTTATCACCATCCGAATTATTCCAGCCGTTTTTCTCATTGTGCTTCGTATTATAGGCATACAGATCATACAATGTAAATCCATCATGACAGGTGACAAAATTAACGGATGCACTGTCTCCGCGGTGCTCCGGATAAAGATCTTTTGAACCGGTGATACGCGTGATTGCTGTTCCTGCCATACCATCCGTACCTTTTAAAAACTGACGGATATCATCACGGTATCTTCCATTCCATTCTGACCATCGGTTCCATGACGGAAAACTTCCAACCTGATAGAGACCACCCGCATCCCATGCCTCCGCGATCAGTTTGACCTTTCCAAGAATGGCATCACATGCAATCGCCTGAAGCAATGGCGGATCTGCCATCGGTGTCCCTTTTTCATCGCGGGTTAAAATGGATGCCAGATCAAACCGGAAACCATCGACACGATACTCCGTTACCCAGTATCGCAGACAGTCAATGATAAAACGTCTTACTGCCGGATGATTACAGTTCATGACATTGCCACAGCCACTGAAATTATAATAGTATCCATCCGGTGTCAGGATATAATAAATATCATTATCAATTCCCTTAAAAGAAAAACATGGACCATGTTCATTTCCCTCTGCCGTGTGGTTAAATACAACATCCAGGATAACTTCGATTCCATTTTCCTTTAGCTCGTAGATCAGTTCTTTTAACTCATCGCCCTCGTGGTTATGTTCCACCACCGAGGTATAACTGGTATTGGGCGCAAAAAAACAGACTGTATTATAGCCCCAGTAATTATACAGGCGCTCTCCGTCTACCACTCTGGTGCTTTCCATCTCATCAAACTCAAAAATCGGCATCAGCTCGACTGCATTCACTCCCAGATCCTTCAAATACGGGATCTTCTGGCGCAGTCCCTCATAAGTGCCTTCTGCCCCCGGTGTAACACCCGATGATGCATCTTTTGTAAATCCCCTCACATGCATCTCATAAATAACAAGATCCTCAAACGGATGCTCCGTCGGACGGATATCTCCCCAGTCAAAGTTGTTTTCCACAACCCTTGCGTGATAAATAAAATCCGCTCCGCCTTCCGGGCGTTCTCCCCAGTTACGCTGTCCCGTTACTGCCCTCGCATACGGATCAAGCAAAACATTTTCTTTCTTAAATAATAACCCCTTTTTCTCATCATAAGGGCCGTCCAACTGAAATGCATATTCAAACTCTTCGATTTTCAATCCAAAAACGAACATGGAATATGTGTTTCCAATATGATAAGCCTCCGGATATTTTAGGGTCACATACGGCTCTTTTTCCTGCGGCCGGAACAACAGAAGATAACATGCCGTCGCACCAAAGGAATGGATCGTAAAGCTGACACCTCTTGTGGTTGCTGTCGCACCATCTCTGTTATAAAAACCCGGACGTACCTGATATCCATTGATCTCATCCAATGGCTGCAGCCCAACGCCGCGTTCCTGTTTATGTCTGCCTGTACTCATCTGCGATCCTCCTTTTTTTGCGGAGCAAAATGCGACTCACCACTATATTTCTTATACCCCGGATGTTTTCCACTCATTTTATAATAATTGTTTCTAAGATCCACAAGCCGGTCGATATTTTCCCGGTCAATTTCTTTTGCACCTCCGAGCAGATGTGCCGTCAGTGTTATTTTTGCAAACTGCTCTAACGTTTCCATCCGGTAATATGCCGTATAAACATCGGCTCCAACTGTTACCGCTCCATGATTTTTTAACAGGATCGCATCATGTTCCTGCAGATACGGGGTAATGGCATCCGGCACCTCATCTGTGGAAGGTGTTGCATAAGGCGCAATCGGCACTGAACCAAGTGCGAGCACAGTCTCGATCATGGAATACTCATCGAGCGGAATGTCTGCCACGGCAAATCCCGTTGCAACCGGAGGATGTGCATGTAATACCGCCCCGACATCTTCGCGTTCTTCATAACATCTGAAATGCATCCGCATTTCGGACGACGGGCGGTACCCGTCCACAGTTTCGATCATCTCTCCTGCTTTATTTATATGCACGATCATTTCCGGTGTTACCATACTTTTTGACACGCCGGTCGGCGTTGCTAAAAATGTGCCATCGGAAAGTTTTACCGACACATTTCCGTCATTCGACGCAACCCATCCAAGCTGCCACATCTTATGGCACACATCACAGATCTGTGCTCTGATTTCTTTATAACTGAGTTCCATAATCTCCTCCCACCGTACTTTTTTCCTATTTTACTTTCCATTATAATCATCCTCTTTCCTAATTTCAACCAGGCAATATCTGTGTTATACTATCCTCAGAAAATATTAAGAAACAAAGAAAGGCTTTTCCCATGCAAAAAATACTTCATGTTTCCGACAACCCGGAACATTTTTCCTCCATCGGCTCTGCCCTTGCACAAATTCCCGCTAATAACACAACACCTGTTATCATTGAAATTGCACCGGGCATTTACCATGAAAAACTAACCATAAATAAACCATATATCACACTTCGCGGAATGGGCGAAAGCAGTGCTCACACCGTCATCAGCTATGATGATTATGCCCTGGATCTGATGGAAGATGGCAGTAAGCGCGGTACATTCCGCACTTATACCCTCTTTATCGATACACATGATGTAACGCTCCAGCATCTCACCATCGAAAATGCCTCCGGGGATTCCGCAACACACGGACAGGCGATCGCTCTCTATGCCGACGGGGACCGTCTTATGATCGATTCCTGCCGCCTTCTCGGCCATCAGGACACACTTTTTACCGGGCCGCTTCCCGAAAAAGAACGACAGCCTGGCGGTTTCATCGGTCCAAAACAGTTTGCCCCGCGTATCAATGGCAGACAATATTATAAAAACTGCTATATCTGCGGCGATATTGATTTTATTTTTGGAAGCGCCACCGCATATTTTGAACACTGTACCTTAGAATCCCTGCTGCGCACAAAAGCATCTGCACAGTCCGATTTAGTTTCCACTACATCCACCCTGCATGATTCCGGTTCTGATACATCTGCACTGTGTCATTCCAATTCAGATATGGTTCAGAAAAATTATACACTCCCTCCTATCCAGGGTTATGTAACTGCCGCCTCCACACCGGAAGGCCAGGAATACGGCTACATTTTTTCCGACTGCCGGTTCATCTCCAAAGACTGTCCTGCCGGTTCCGTCTATCTTGGCAGGCCATGGCGCGACTATGCAAAAACGATCCTGATTTCCTGCGAACTTGGTGCGCATATCCATCCCGCCGGTTTTCATGACTGGAACCGCGAAAATACACATGACACAGTATATTATGCCGAATACGCAAGTTTCCCTGCCACCTCTGACTACCGTCCGCTTTCTGACCAGGCTGATTTTGTTCAAAATCTGAATGAACAACAAGCCGGATATTTTGCAAAAGAACTGGTTCTCGGTGACTGGGCACCTGATAAACTGTAATTTTTAGCAGATATTTTTTAATCTGGGTTTGTATATTCATGAGAATAATGATAGAATAATATACATTAGGAATATGAGAAATCCAAACAAAGGGGGCATATAAGATGGACGAGAAAATTTATAAGACAATGGGTTCTGCCGGAGCTTCCACACTGGCAGTTGGTATCTGTGTCCTTGCAGGTGGAATCACCGCCGGGATTCTTCTGATCGTAAATGGAGCCAGACTGTTAAAGAATAGATCCAAAATTATGTTTTAACCAAATGTTTCCGCGAAGCTGTTGCTTTTAAATATAGAATACACGCTCCGCGAACATTTTATTATCATGTACTGAAAAGCGCATATACAGTAAAATCATCTTTCCGACGATCTGTTTTTACTGTACATGCGCTTTTTCATATGACACCATCTGCTTTTTACAGGAAATTTTTACTCAAATTACTCCTCTTCCTGAACTTCTTTCTTTTTAAATACATCTGCAAGCAGGAAAAATCCAAAGCACAATCCATTTAACACCAGTGCAACCGGAAGATCCTTCCAGCTTACCGTCTGATTTTCCAGAACATCTGCAGAAAACGTTCCTGAGATGATCGGTATCAGGTTGTTATTCAGATAGTGCAGACAGACCGGCACCCAGATATTCTGCGTTTTCATATAGGCATATGCAAAAAAGATTCCAAGTGAAATACATGTGATCTGCTGCGCAAAAATCATCTGGATTCCTGATGTCTGTGTATAATAAAACAGATCATCCGGGATATGCCATAATCCCCATACAACGCCAAGTATGATCACACCTGCACGAAGTCCGAACCGTTTCTGCAAAACCGGCTGCAGGTAATATCTCCAGCCATATTCTTCTCCAAAAAATGCAATAAACACGAAGAAATAATTGATCGGAAGTGCAGCAATATTCAGCCACATCATTGGATTTTTAAACATTGCTGCCCATTCTTTTACATACTGCATCCCACTGCCGTCAGACACACCCTGTACCGCTACAGACACTACAGTTCTTACTATATAAATGCCCACAAACGCAAGTACAATGAGCACAGCACTTTTCCAGTTTTGTCTGGTCAGTCCTGCTGCCGCACGCTTTTCATTTCCCGCTACTGCAAGAAAAACAAGTGCCACGATACTCCCGATAATAAGTATATACTGGGAAATCAGATTATAAACGGACATCGTCATCCCTGCAATGTTCAAATCATTTACCGGCAGAAATACGGATAAAAGTGCCAATACGATCAGGACACCCGTCGTTGCCAGAACCGTAATAAAAAAACCTGCTGGCAGGATTTTCTCTCCTTTGTGTGCCAGAAAAAGTCCAATGATCACACCGGCTGCCGGATACATCATCTGCGCTGTTGGAAATACCGTAAGGTCATAACCCTTTGTACTGCCATACCACATCAGAATTCCCATCAGATAGGTCAGACCGTAAGCCATCAGCACATAAATAATCAGTCTTGTTTTTGCCATTTCTTTTTGTTCCATTTTCAAACTCCTCCCCTTACAATCATGAATGATACATGTTTATTAGTCCAATTCGATCGAATCCGATATATAATAATGAAACTTATTTTTTCTGCAATACTGTTTAATTCGTCTGATCAGTTTTTTATCTTTCGTGTATTCTAAAAGATAGACTTCCATTCCATCTTTTTTGCATTTTTGAACATAATCGGAAAAGTATTTGCGCACATCTTCTGGCTGTTTTCCAAACGTACCCGTTTCAAACTGAATACTGCTCCACACAGATTCCTGATTGACAGCAGTCATGATATTCTTCGCCGATCCGTATGTTTTTCTGTACTTTGTCACAAAAACATCTCCGCCATTGATCATGACATCTTTTCCAAGACGTTTGATATTTTTCAGTATTTTGGCCAGTCCTTTAAAATTTTTCTTTGTCTTTGCATAATCGTAGACATCGCAGTTATCAATAAAGAAACCATCCACCCCTTTTTTCAGCAGCTTCTTCGACAGTTTTCCCATAAACTTCTGCCAGTCCTTATTCGAAACATCTACCCACTTTTCTTCTTCCCAGTTTTCATAAGTTCCGATCGTAAGGTATTCATATTTCTTATAATAATCGCGAAAATTCTCGATGGAGCCGACATTTAAGTAGGTATATACTTTTACGCCTTTTTTGTGCAGGGTACGGATATCTTTTGCAGAAAAATACTGTGCATCAATGACCACCAGCCTATATCCGTATAACTTTTTTATCTGAGACGAATCAATGCTTAAAAATACGCCATAATCCTTTTTCTCTTTTTGGTTCTTTGCGTCTATCGCACATGGTCCTGCCAGTATGCCAAGAAATAAACTGAACATCCATGTTAAAATCATAATCTTTTTCCATAAATATTTCGATTTTTTACTCATTCCTGTTCTCCCCATGACTTTCACCTGCAAATTTTGCTTTTCGCTGTACCGGCAGCTGCGCTAAAATGATCGCCGAAAAAATCAGACAACATCCCAGTATCTCCTTTGTACTCAGCTTCTGCCCAAGAATCAGCCAGCCAAATACCGCCGAAAATACGGCTTCCAAACTCATGATTAAAGAAGCCACTGTAGGATTGAGTCCATTCTGTCCAATGATCTGTAACGTATATCCCACACCACATGACATAATTCCCGCATACAAAATCGGAACCCACGCTGACCATGATAAAAAGGCTGACGCCCACGCTTCGATACCCGAAATTGAATGCTGCATATCAACTGTAAACATCGGAATCGCAGTCAGCAAACCGGTTACCAGAAACTGTATCATGGAAAGACGTACCCCATCAACCTTCGGTGAAAAATAATCGACAAATAAAATCTGTATGGAAAAACCGAGTGCACAGCAAAGAAGCAGCAGATCCGCCGGCTGAAATCCATTCTTATCCTGCATACACAGAAAATACAGTCCAACCAGTGCCAGAGCAACTGCAAACCAGATATTTATCCCACATTTTTTATGTAAAAATAATCCGAGAATCGGCACCAGTAATATATACACCGCTGTCAGGAAACCTGCTTTTCCCGCACTTGCCCCCATCAAAATTCCAACCTGCTGTAAGTTTGTAGAAATACAAAGTGCTACACCACAACAGATTCCGCCTTTTATCAGCAGTTTATAATCTTCTTTCGTCTGTGGTTTTCTTGGCGACAGATCTTTTTTATCTAAAAATTTCATGACAGGTATCAATACCAGTGCCCCGATAATACACCGGACACAATTAAACGAATATGCTCCGATTGTCTGTCCACCAACTGTCTGAGCCACAAATGCAGCCCCCCAGACGGCTGCCGTTACCAATAACAGGATACTGTTTCTTGTTGTTTTATTGTTCATCTTCTGCCTCTTTCTAAATCAATCATATTACTGTAAGTCCTGCCTATTACCTCTTTATTTCCTGCAGGCTCATTAGATAATAGTTTACCATTCTTTTGGAATAAATGCATCAGCAAAAACTGTTTTAGATAAAAAAAACCGCAACCCCTGATTGCTCAAGGATTGCGGAATACAATCTGCAATATATAATTTAAAATTATAAATTACTCGATAACTGTAGCAACACGTCCAGATCCTACTGTACGTCCACCCTCACGTTATTTGAATACCGTATTTCTGCATATTTTCTATGCTTTTGGGTGGCAAAATCCGCATAAAACTGCTGTTTTTACACAGTGTATTTTTATTTGCTTAAGTTCTTGGCACCGTTTTGGCACCGTAGGTACTTCATCTTCCTTTACTACTATAAACTGGAATTTATATAATTATCTCTCTAACTTTCCCCATTTTATAGGCTTTCCCGCCTGTCCATTAGTGAAATGATATGTAGTTTCCCTTATTTTTACCCTTATGAGATAATCACAAGGGAAATAAGGGAATTTTTTTAATCATTGCCTACCACTTTATCAAGAAGCCTAACTGATTTTCGTTTAGCATCTCTTGTGGAGTGAGCATAGACATTCATTGTGGTACTTACATCTGAGTGTCCTAACAGTTCCTGCACATCTTTTGGGGCAGCTCCATTTGCTAAAAGGTTGCTTGTATAGGTGTGACGTAACTGGTGGAAATGAAAGCCTTCAAATCCCTCTAATGTTTTTGCCACCTTTCTGCAAACAGTCCCCAAAGTAGTTGGAAGTTCCAGACAACCATCCGGTCTTAAACAGACGAAAGAAATTTCTTTATAATCTGCCGGGACTTCCTCTGTTCTGTCTAAGCAATAATATTCGTAGTACACTCTGTTTTTCTCTTTGACCGCTTTGTAGTAGTTCGTGTGATAAAGTTCTCCGTACTGCATTCGATTTTTTAACTGCTCTTTCCGGGCATTACGGAAAATCTCTACCAGCGTATCTCCAAAATCAACAATCCTCACTTTTTTCCGCTTAGTTGGTCCGATGATATATTTGCGCTTTGAGCCATCATATCGGATGCTGCGTCTTATGGTAAGGCATTGTTCTTCCAGATTTACGTCCTGCCATGCCAAACCACAAGCTTCTCCAATACGAAGCCCGGCATAATAGGCTATCTGGATTGGAAGTATTGCGGCTGGGTTCTTTTTTTGAAGATACGCAAGCAGTCTTTCATAATCTTCTCGTGAAATTGGTTGGATATTTCCGTCCATGTCCTCATCCGAAAACAAATCAACTTCGTCCGTCTGATACCGCAGTTTAATATACTGCATGGGATTGAACGTAATATACTGTTTTGGAAATACTGCAAAGCGGAAGGACTGCTGCATGACTGCGGAAAAAGAATGGATGTAATCTTTGCTGTAACCCTTTCTCTCTTTTCCATCGGGATGAACTCCCCCAAAGGAAAGCAAATCAAAGAAGGATTGCAAATGCTCAGAGGTTACATTTTTTAATTTCCGTTCTGCCAATGGGTGTTTCTTAATATTTCGGATTGTTCCGAGGTAATTCTCCACAGTACCATTGCTGAGCGTACCTGTTTTTAATTCCTCCTCTGCCCACACATCCAGAAGTTGTCCGACTGTGAGATTTTCCGCTTTGGCAACAAATTTCTTTTTCTCATAATCATCCATTGCCTGACGGAGCAGCTTTTCAGTTTCACTTTTGCTTTCTGTTCCAACGCATTCTTTCTGAACAAGATTGCCGCTTGCGTCCTCTACATAGAAGCGGTAGTACCATTTCTTTCCTTTTTTTCTTACAGATCCTTTTGCCATAATCGTATATCTCCTTTCGATATTAGACAATCGGAACTGATGAAATGCTTCGTGCGTGTAAGTATATCATAACTCCGGCTGTCTTACTATACCGATTCGGAATCTTCGTATAAGACTTCTGATAAAAGATTTGCAAGCCTTTGCTCTGCTGTTTTGGGTTTCTTGGAATAGAGCCTTACGATGTCTGCCATCTCATTAAAAGCATTGATGGTGTGAGTGATTTCCCTTAAGAACATAATCTCATTATATTCATCATTCGATTCAAACCCTATTGTTTTGGCAATATCCGTCTGACCATCATTCCCCTTAAAGTTTTTGCAGGCGAACTGAAAGGAATCCAAAAACAGACCATATTGTTTTAACATCAGCAGTAATAAATCTTTTGAAAAAGCATCTTCTTCTTTGGTAAGGGCAAGTGGTAACTGTTCCAGAATATCTCCCATCGCATCACGAATCTGTAATTCTCTCTTATCCGTAATATCGGTTTCATATTCATCTGTTTCCCCTTTGAGCCATTCCACAGATACATGGAGTGCTTCCGAAAGACCTTCCAACACCATTTTTTTCGTATTGTCAATCGAACCATTCTCATAACGCAGGATTGTAGAAGCGGTAACACCCATCTTTTCTGCGACATAAGGCTGTGTCAGATTCAATTCCAGACGGCGCTGTTTTACTCTGCTCCCTATCAGCTTGCGTAATTCTTTATCTTTCATGCTGACTGCCTCCTTTTTCGGTATGTATGAATTATAGCATTGTTTTTCCGAAATTGCAATATGCAATACAAAGTTTGTTTTTAATATTTCGTAACGCTTGACAAAAAGATATGAAAAGGATATACTTACATCACAAGAATTGCATAATGCAATTTATAAGGAGGTGATTATATGACGCAAAGAAAAATTGCATTATCCATCGAAGAAGCTGCTGACTATACGGGAATCGGCAGAAATACCTTAAGACAGCTTGTAGAATGGAAGAAACTTCCAGTATTAAAGGTTGGTCGCAAAGTCCTGATTAAAACCGATATTCTGGAAATGTTTATGGAAGCGAATGAAGGTCGTGATTTGAGGGATAGAGGAAATGTAAAAGCCGTAACAAGAACTGCGGCAAATTAAAAAGGCGGCTTCCAAAGAAACCGCCAAAGGTTCTATCAGACCGAAGCCATGATATACCTACACGCAAGAAGATTATACCATGTGCTTCTTCTGATACGCAACCAAGAACTTATGTTTGCAAAAGAAAGGGGAATGTAATAATGGCAAAATCAACAAAAAGTTATGAAGAACGAATGCTTGAAATGGAAAAGAAGGAACAGGAAAGCCTTGAAAAAGCAAAACGATATGCAGCACAGAAGAAAGAACTTCTGAAACGAAAGAAAGCCGAAGAAAGTAAAAAACGAACCCATAGGCTCTGTCAGGTTGGCGGTGCGGTGGAATCCGTTCTTGGTGCGCCTATTGAGGAGGAAGACATCCCAAAGCTGATTGGTTTTCTGAAAAAGCAGGAAGCCAATGGAAAATTTTTCTCAAAGGCAATGCAGAAAGAAACAAATACCGATATGGAGGAAGTGTAATGACGGAGGGGATGAGTTTTTCATTCCCTTCATTGCTTTTTCATGAAGGGCGCACTTATGGACAACCAGAGGTCGTCCAAATAAGTTTGCCACAAGTGGCAACCGGTCTGCGCTCACGCTTGCCGGGCTCGTTCCGTCGGCGGGGCTTTCAGCCAGACCTGCTCATGCCGCAGGAGGCACTCTTCGCCAGAGGGGCGCATTCCATGCAGGCTGTTATGCGCAGGGCACTCTTACGCAGAGGGCGTTCCGTCAATGCTGCTTTTTCTAAAACTGAAAGCAATGTTGCCGGAAATCTATGCCGGATGTGCAGAAAGGAGGAATCCAGACATGGCGATTTTTCATTACACAGTCAAAATAGTCGGACGAAGTAAAGGGAAATCTATTATCTCCGCTTCCGCATATCTCAATGGGGATGTGATGAAAAATGAGGAAACCGGGCGAATCAGTTATTACACATCTAAAAAAGAAGTGGTCTACACCCGACTGATGATGTGCGAAAACGCACCTCCTGAATGGCAGATAGTACCAGAAGAAAATATAAAACGCTTTCAAAAATCTGTCCGATACAAAAGGTCAGAAGATAAAGAAGCTGCCTTAAAAAAATTCAAAATCACATTTCAGAAACAAAGGTTATGGAATGAGGTATTGAAGATTGAAAAAAGTGCAGATGCCCAACTTGGCAGGTCATTTGAATTTGCCCTCCCAAAAGAATGGAGCAGACAGGAACAAATTCAATATACAACCGACTATATCCAAAAAACTTTTGTAGATAGAGGAATGTGCGCTGATTGGAGTATCCACGACAAAGGGGATGGCAACCCCCATGTCCATCTGCTTCTAACTATGCGTCCTTTTAACCCGGATCATTCTTGGGGAAAGAAAGAAGTCAAGGATTGGGATTTTGTCAGAGATAAAAACGGAAATATCGTGATTGATGAATCCCATCCGAACTGGTGGCAGGATAAGAAAAACCCTGACCGTCATGGAATCCGTATCCCTGTATTAGACGAAAACGGAATTCAGAAGATTGGAGCAAGAAACCGCCTGCAATGGAAACGGGTGCTGACCGATGCTACTGGATGGAACAATCCAAAAAATTGTGAACTGTGGCGGAGTGAATGGGCAAAGGTATGTAATGAACATCTGCCTTTGCATAATCAAGTTGATCATCGTTCTTATGAAAAGCAGGGAAAACTCCAGATTCCTACCATCCATGAAGGAGCTGACGCAAGAAAGATTGAACAAAAGTTTTTTGCCGGGCAGGAAATAAAAGGCTCGTGGAAAGTAGCGGAAAATCAAATCATAAAACAACAAAACACGTTATTGCAAAAGATACTAAACACCTTTGGGAAAGTATCGGGTGCATTATCATTATGGAAGGAGCGATTAAATGACATTAGAAGAAAGCCGGGAAATTATACCCTTAATGGAATCCATGATTGGTCAAATCGAAGAACAGCAGAACCTAATGGCAGAAATGATTCTGGAAATGCAGAACCGGGACACTCAACTCTCTCTTATGCAAAAACAGAATCAGAAATTACAAAAATTAAACAACGAGTTATCCGAGCTGCTCAACATTTTGCCAAATACCGAGGAACTGCTTTCCAAGATGGAAGAACAGAAAACGAAGATAGAGCTTTTGGAAAACGAAAATCAGCAATGGCAGAAATTGGCACAGAAGCTGAACAGCGAAAACAGTTTATTACTGAAACAGAACACCGAATTGCTGAACTGGAACAGCAGATAGAGAAAGGACGTGATATAGATGAACGAATCCAGAGAATCAAAGAACGCCGAACAGTTGGAAGAACTTCTGCTCTTGACCGAGGAGATACAAGAAGAACTAGAACAGAAAGAACAGCTTATCGTGGAACTGAAGACGCAGCTCAGCGAATCTCTGACCTTGAACGAGAAATTAAACAAAGAGAACAGAGCCGGGAATATTCAAGCATTAAAGAACGACTTGAAGCTGGCAGACAGAGCATTGCGGATCGAGAAAGAGAAGTTGCGAAGCGCAAACGTCATGATAGAGGAATGTCAAGATAAAATATGCTATTTAACACAGGAACGGGATTATGCCCGGACACATCAGAAAATCGTAGAAATACCGGTAGAAAAGCCGGTACTCTATGAAAAATGTGAAGCCTGTAACCGGACAGCCTATCAGAATGCAAAAGCAAAATACGAAACACAAAAAGAGCGACTTGCAGGACAGTATAAAGCAAAAACGGTAATGTTCCAAACAACCTTGTTCCTTCTTGCATGGTATTCGTTGACAACCACTCTTTTTCAGGCAGTACAGTCAGATATGTTCCTTGTCGATTGTAAATTATTTTTCAACGATTTAACATCATTCATACAGACTTTTATCGGATGGACGATTGATGCCGGGCAATCTGCGGCACAGATCAGCACAAAAATTCCAAATGCTTTTATAGCCGGAATGGTATATTGGTTATTGCTAATATTGATTGTAGGAATATGTATGGCAGGAACAGGGATGCTGGCGATACTGATAGAAATAAAGGTTATAGAATTATATAAGAAAAACTGTTGGGATGTTATTACTCTACTAATGATACTGACAAGTGTTGCTATTGTCATTTATTTTGGAGAATCAATCAAAAAAGTACTGTCAGTAAATCTTCTATTGCTTTTCGTACTTTCGCAGGGCGCATATGTTGGAATTAGATGTTATCTTAAAGTTTGGTTAGAAAAAAGACCATATTAGTATTTTCAACTTACTGTATAGACAGTAAAATTACTCCATACCAGCCTAGTGAAAATTTACTGTATGAAAAGAAGTATTACAGAGAAAAAAGGCTGTAAAAACAGGAACAGCCAGCCCGAAAGAATTTACGGACTGGCTGTATCAGCAGAGTAATGTAATTGTGGAGCTGACCGAGATATGAAAAGCTTTCTATCATCAATTTCGCATTATTGCAATAACAGATTGCTTCTTCCATGAATGAATAAGCAATATTGTCATCAAACTTTCAAGCATAAACATAGCAACAGCAAAAAGAGTAAAAGCAACAACCGGAAATACAAATCCCGTAGACATGCCTGCATTTTTCAAAAATATACCGATTGCATATCCGCCGGGGATTCCAACAACAGCAGTTATAAGCAATGCAATCAAAGTAGTAAAAAGACCTTCCATCATAAATGCTTGCTTCAACTGCTTATTTGTCATACCAATAGATTTTAGTGTGCCCATTTCCTGTTTCTGTGATAAAAGATTTGTCACAGTAAGATTGATTTGATTGATGACCGCAAATATCCACAAGATGGCTGCAATCGCATAAGCTAATGTAAAACCTGCACGATTGTCTGATTGGTGTTCTACAATAAAATCTTGAAGGGTTTGTAAGCGAACATCCCTATTGTCAGAAACGAGTAATTTGAGTTCTTGCTCGATTATCTCCTGATATTCAGCTTCTGCTTGTATTTCGATTGCGTATGTACAGTCATAACCTGCAAGTTCTTTGAGCATATTTTCCGGCATTCTGAAAATATAGCCACCCATTCCATCATTGCTGGAAGTGATTGCACCAATTTTGAATGCTTTTGTTATTGTTTTACCACTATGATTTTTGAAATTAAAGGTCACAGTATCCCCAATTTGAGGTTTCCAATGGTAAACATCATAAATACGTTCGGGATCACTTACAACTAATTCTGTATCATCAGTAATATTTCCAGACAAAACCGCTGCATTTAGCGACGCCAAATCCTTTTCATTATAGCCGAGCATCAAGGTGCTATCTGAAATATCATTGTCTGTTGAGAAATCAACTGGTACGGTAGCATAAGTAAATATATTGCTAACTCCCTCTATATCTCCAACACGCTTTACATAATCAGAAAAATATTCTTTCTGCAAGAGAGCATCCAAATTTTCACTTTCGTTTTCTAAATCAATGCTGATTTTGAAATCTCCGTACTTCATATCCCAATAACGAGCCATACTCTCGGCATTAAAAGAACTCTGATAACTTGCTGCAAGGAAAAATATAACTCCGCACAGTCCCAATGATAAAATGGTCAATAGAGATTTTTTTCTGTTTCTGGAAAAGCTGATTTTCGCTAAATATACAGGCGTAATACGATGTCTTTTGTGAGTGCGGTAATTTACAATTCCCACTGGATTTTTCAGGGCGGAAATTGGAGAAGTATTCGCTGCAATTTTTGCTGGTTTACGAACACTAATATAAACAAGCAGTATTCCAAAAAGGCATGCGCCACATAGAGAAACAATAAATGCAAATACTGACCAGCCTTTTGATTGCAGACAATAGCTGATGATCGTTCCCATGATACTACCAATTAAAATCCCCGGAACTGCAAGCATATAACCCTGTTTAAGAACTATTTTATAAATTTGCTTTTTACTTGCCCCTATTGTCCGAAGCTGTCCGAACTCAGCAACTTTTTGTCCAACCGAAATATAGAAAATGCTGTAAATTACAAGTGCGGCAGCTAAAAACAAAATGGCAGCAACTACACCATATACCGCATAATTACTGAAGGACAAAGTTGTATTTACATAATCATAGTAACTGCTGACTGTCCAATTATTCAGTCCAGTCTCCTCTGAAATTTGAGATAATATTTCTGTTGCTTCGTCTTTTGTAAGGGTATCTGCATTTTCAAGCCAAACATATCCATTAAGCAGGTTATTTCCACGTAATTCCCGGCATTTTTCAAGTGAAACAAAAACAGGATAAGCGGTAGAAGTTTTATCATGATAAATACCAACAATAGTATAATTCTTCAAAGTACCATCCAGATTCAACTGAACTATGGCGTTGATTTCCGGAGACTTATTTTCACTGGCAAAAAAGGCATCTGTAACAGCAATTTCACTTGCTTTCTCTGGATATTTTCCGTCAAAGGCAGGAATCAAACTAAGCATGTCATCATCATAATAAATCAGAGACAGTTCTTTAGAATTTTCTTTCACTGTTTTGATATTACAGGAAAGTCCTACACTTTTTACTTCTTCGTTTGCTAACAACTTTTCTTTACTGTCCTGCGTAATGTCAAAGAAAATCCCTTGATGTAATCCTTCGATTTCTTTCTGATTTTGATAAATGATATTTTGCACTGTGAGCAACGACATCATTATCATAGCAACGGCTACAATAATTGCCGAAAGGCAAAATAAGTTTTTCTTCTTATCAAAACGCACACTTTTTCGTGCTAATTTTTTAATTACTGCACTGGTATCATTTTCAAAAGGATAATTCATAATTCCCACCTCCTTTAGCCAACAATTTTACCATCTTCAATCCGTACAATGCGGTCTGCGAGTTGAGCGATCTCGTTGTTGTGAGTAATCATTACAATGGTCTGATTAAATTCTCCGCTGGTATGCTTCAAAAGCCCTAACACATCTGCACTGGTCTTGCTATCAAGATTTCCGGTCGGTTCATCAGCAAGGATAATCGCAGGCTTCGTAATTAAAGCTCGTGCAATCGCTACACGTTGCTGTTGACCGCCTGAAAGATTGTTCGGCATATTTTCCAGTTTATCTTCTAAAGCCAACATATACACAACTTCGTCCATAAATTTCTGGTCTACTGTATCGCCATCCAGTTCCACAGGCAGGACGATATTTTCATATACATTCAAAATCGGAACCAGATTATAATTTTGGAAGATAAATCCGATGTTACGACGGCGGAAAATTGTCAATTCATCATCATTCTTTTTTGCGAGTTCTTCTCCCCGTACAATCACGCTGCCGGAAGTGGGGGTATCAAGTCCTCCCATCATGTGAAGCAATGTAGACTTACCGCTGCCGGAAGTTCCAACTACGGCAACAAATTCTCCCTGTTCCACAGTAAAATTTACACCATTAAGGGCACGAGTAATATTTGGTTCTGTGCCGTAATACTTCTTTAAGTCGATTGTTTGTAAAATGCTCATATTCAAATGCTCCTTTCAAGGCTTTCTATCTGTTGATAAAGCCATTGTAAACCACAAATGTTACACAAATGTCCGAGATAGAAAAAATTTTTATCGAAAATCAGAGTGAAATGTTACAACGCTCGGACATTTCAAAAAAAGTGGTTATATCTTACCTTACAGGAAGCATAATAGAAAATTCTGAGCCTTGCCTCAGCTCTGAAACAACCTTGATATAGCCCCCTTGCCTTGTTACAATCTCACGAGCCAAATACAAACCTATTCCCACACCCTGTTGATCGTGTACTTCTTCCTCACGATAGAAGCGCCGGAAGATGGCAGCCTGATTGCTTTCTGAAATGCCCTTGCCGGTGTCGGTCACTTTGACCTCTACGTACATTTCCCACTGAACCACTGATACAGAAATCTTTCCACCTGACGGAGTGTATTTTACTGCATTGTCCAGCAGATTGAAAAGGGCTTCGCTTGTCCACTTGCTGTCATGGGAGATTATCAAATTTTCCGGGCAATCCACGGATACAGCAATTTCTTTTTTCTCTGCGGCATATACAATACTGCTCATGGCTTGTGCAAGCGTATGGAATAAGCTGCTGTCTTTCTTTTCTAATCGTATTGCTCCGGTTTCCAACCGGGACGTTTTAACCAGTGCTTGGAACAGAAAATCCAGTTTATCAGTCTGACTACGTATGCCTTGTAAAAAGTCCATCCGTTCTTCTTCTGAAACAGGCTTTGTTAAAAGTGTGTCCGTTACCATTTGCAAATTGCTGACAGGCGTTTTAACTTGATGTGAAATATCAGAAATCAGCATTTGAAGCTCCTGTCGTTCCATGTCTACCTTGTGCCGGTTTTTCTGCATAATCTCATACAACCGAATTAAGCGGTGGTTGATACGGGCAAAAAGAGTTTCACTATCATTTGACTTTTGTAATTCCTCGTTTCCATCAATCATGTTGTCCAGCGTCCGGCACAAATTAGAAGTAAAATGAGAAAGGCGTTTTCCAAAAATCAGCACCAATAGCCAAATCCAGAAAAACGCACAGAGTGTCAATGTTCCACCCACTATAAAAATTCGTATATCCTGCATTATACCGCCGAAAATACCGGTAATTACCAGCATAGAGAAAACCATGCCAGCACTAACCAGTCTACAAATTTTCTTAGCAGAAAGGTTATTCAGATTCATTTCTTTTCGCCTCCTGTCCATTGATACCCCATACCATAAACCGTTTTGATATATGTGTCGCCATCCGCTTCAATCTTACTGCGAATACGGCTGATAGAAGTAGTAAGGGTATGTTCATCTACATATTTTTCATCAACATCCCACAGTTTTTCTAAAAATTGTTGGCGAGTAAGTACCTGCTTCGGATTTTTAAGAAATAGGTTCAACATTTTATATTCCATCGCAGAAAGTGCTAATGGTTTCCCGTTCAAACTTGCAAATTGTTCCGAAAAATCCAGAAACAAGCTACCATCCTCGTAAATATCCTTAGCTGGTTTGTGATGCTCCAACATAGCGAACATGGCTTTGATTTTTCGCTGCAAAGCACTAATCGAAAAAGGTTTCGTGATATAATCCACTGCACCAGCTTCATATCCCCGTATCTGATTGCTTTCCTGATCGTTGGCAGTTAGAAATATAACTACTGTATCAGGATGCTCTGGCTTGATAAGACGGCATAGGTCATAACCATTTCCGTCTGGTAAATTTATATCCAGCAATACCAAATCAAAAATGTTTGTTTTTAATGATTCAGCGGCTGTCCTTGCATTCAGAACAGAAGTTATTGTGTAACCGTCCAATTCCAAATTATAAGTAAGCGTTTTATTCAAAAGATTATCATCTTCGACAATTAAAATATGCTTCATATTATCACTTCCTTTTCTTTTTGCAGATAGTATAACAGGCAAATGTCCGAGAATTGTTACAAGGACAAATATATTTTTCATTTTACAGCTTTTTTCTGTGTACTGCAATTTTATAAAAGAAAGGACAGCAGTGTCAAATTGCTGTCCTTTCTTTTATCATAGCTGGTAGTGTAGAAGCGTGGGTTCATCATATCGGGTGTGGTATCTTTAACTACAGGAAACTCCCTACAACACTATCTCACTTCTTGCTTAATAAAGTTCTAATGAATCTTCTGTATCCACCCACATCTGTAAATTGCCATCAAGATATAATCTTGCATATTCCAAAGGCTCATCCACAGCCAATGAAGTAAGCGCACATTCTGATCCATATGTGGTTTTTAAATTTTTTTCAGCTTCCCAGCAATCAATGCGAAGCATATATCCAGCACTTGTGTAAACATCAATACTATCGTGGTTTATATTATATTCTGCATAAATTGTTCTCATCGTATCTTATCTCCATTTTCTTTTGATAATCAGTTACAGAGTTAAATATCGAAAACATTTCAATCAGTTCACCATGTCGTTATTGTTATATGTTATATTGTGTTATGAAATTTTCTTTCCCTTAATTTTTCCCATATTAAGGTTCATGAAAAGCAATGGGAAAATGTAACACAAGGGAAAGAGTAAGGGAAAGTTCACTTGCTACAAACTTAGTATTTTCAAGGGTTTGCGAAGAATTTGATAATCAAATATAACAGTTATTAAATTTCCTAAAATATGTGAAATATCAACTTGAATTTATCCCTCGCTTTGTTTGTCACCTCTCCATTAATAATTCAATATGCGACCACACATTATTCCTCAACACGAGCGTACAGCCTGACAAATCCATCATCCTGCATTACTTCAAAGACAATCTCATCACCGTACTCAATGTGGGAATATCCACCATCTGAATAACTGTAATATGTATTTTCTCCGCCGGTAAAGCTCAAATAGTACCCAGTGCTTGCGGGATGGGTACAGATGCTGGCCACAACCCGCCCTCTGTTTGTAAACACAACATGGTTCATACCCTCGCTGACACTTTCTTTCAAAGCGGGGCTTTTCGAACCGACCACTCGCTCAATGCGTTCCTTTGAGGTATAGGGATCAAAGGTATATACAGTGGTCCATTCAAAGGGGACAATCTCCTCCAAAGTGATGCTGTCACATTCCAAAGCGGTTAGTGTTTTTTCCAGTTTGGCGTTATTGAAATAAATCCTCGGATCTCCGAAAATGAGATAAAGAGCAAACAACACCCCGGCAATTCCGAGAATTATACCGTGCCACAAATTTGAGCGTTTCCACGCTTTCTCGTCTTCTGCACTTAAAATCCCTGTACCCCACTCACCGTTTTTCATGCGCAGCCGTTTATGCTTTGAAACATACCAACTGAACCAGATAGCATATCCCACTGCAATCAGCAGAAGTCCCATCAGGGTGGCTCTGAGTAGCGTTGTTACGGAACAGACCGAAGCCAAAAGGCCCGCCAAAAGAATCAAAAGAATCGGGACATCTGCTGCAATGTATGCGAATTTGCCAAACAGGTCACGGTACAAGACCTTTCCCTGCTGTGCCTGCCTTATATCCTCATCATAGGCTTCCTGGGAAAACGCTGTAACTATGGCTTTAACGGTCAGGTATCCGATCAATATGATCCAAAACATATCCACCAGCCCGTCAAAAGTCATCACTTTCATAACAACAAATGTGCAACCCAGCAACGATGCCAGCAATGTTTTCGGACTGACTAATTTCATGAGAACACCCCCTCCACAGATTTCGTTCCGCTATCATAAATTCAAATTTTCCAGCTCGACAAGCTGAAATTTTTGTTATTCTACGATACCTTCAATATAGCTGTAATCAATATTTCCCTTTGTAACAGAATAGAAAAATGGATCTTTTCTAATTGTATCATCTGAATTGATAATAAAATTATTCCAATCGCCTGCCTCGTTGCCATCAGACAAATAAATAGTAACTTTGAAACTATATCCCATATATCCCAAAGATAGCTTTGACCGCTTTACTTCGACGCCATTCAAATTTTCGACAATATGCTGAATCTGCTCTTTGTCGGTAATATGTGTTGCGTTTCCGCTATTGCCATTGAAAACAACTATTTCCATGACCTCATTAGGGTCTAAGTCCATCAAGTCGAGTGGAATATTAAACCATACAACAATGCCCATCAAAAGAATTATCACAACAGACAGCAATATGATGATTTTCTTTTTCATATCAGCTCACCTCCTTTGTCAACTTTCGATTTATCTATTTTCATAATCAATCAAAATCTTCTTACAACTACTACAACGATAAGCTTCACAATGAGGGATTCCTTCTGACCCTTTACTCAATTCCAGATCGTCCGATTTTTTAATACGAAAAGCTTTTATCGGATTATCAACTGCAAAAGTAATGTCTCGTGAACTCATTAGGTATCCTCTTATCATTTCATCACCACAATATGGACATTTCATTAAAATTCACCTCCTATAAATTCCGATTGATCTAATTCTCTTTTTTTATCATATCATTTCATTGTTCCTTTTTCTATACAATTTTCAAAAGGGCAGTCCGAAGACCGCCCTATCAATTACACATAAACTATATCTCTCAACACCACTTCTTCCGCACAGTGCCGGATATTGTTCATCATTCCAACCCACTGCATTTGGTTCTCCGACTTCAACTGCTCCGTTACTCTTTGCTTTACTTTCATCCACTCCACCAACTGCTCCATCATCTGATAACATTCTTCGTCCATCTGGTGCAGATATTCATTTAAATTTCCATCCAACAGCAATTCCAGATACAATGCTCTATGGTACTCTTTCAGATACTCTGCTCGCATCCGTCCGTATCTGCCGATTTCATAATGCGTTCCTTCCGGGAGTCGGAGATCCGGATAATACAGACCATCCTCTTTGGCACCGCTCACACCCATCTTCATTATTATCGCATGTAAAAAGGGTTCCGGAGAAATCTCCGAAACCCTTGAATTTACTGAATAATATTTAATTACTCGATAACTGTAGCAACACGTCCAGATCCTACTGTACGTCCACCCTCACGAGCTTTAGGAAATTAAATCGGAATGTTTTTCGTTGATTTTACTGCATATTTTTATTCACATTCTCCATTTTTTCTCTTTATTTTTGTGATTACAAAAAATTTTAGAGCCAAAATAGAGCCACTCCAAAAATACCGATTTTCTCCTTAATTACCTTTATTACATGGTGCTAGCACCATGTTTAGATATGATCAATAAGGAAGTCTGCAATTTCAATTTGTCTATATAATTATAGGTTTTAGTCCATTTTTTCTTATGTTTTCTAATTCTTCTGCTGTTAAGCACTGAAACTCATAAAGCCGTAGATATTCTTTGGATACATCTGAATCAAATATTAATACATCATCGGAATTTATAGTAACATCAACACCACTACGATACAGTTTTCCAATCGGATGCATAGACATATCTGCTACCCTTCCAAGTAAAATATTACTTGTTGGTGTAATATTTAATCTAATTTTATTATCTGCCAAAAAACGGATTACTGATTCATCACTGACTGCCGCTATCCCATGCTGAACCTCATCAAGTTCTAATTCTTCTACGGCTGTTCTTACGTCTTTAGCAGTCCCCCATTCTCCGACGTGTGCTTTTAGCCTTAATCCTTCTTTTTTTGCACGCCGATAAATTCCTTTAAAATTTTCGATAGGTTGTGCTAATTCATCACCGTACAAATCAATAGAATAAAAATTCTTATTTCCCCAAAAATATGATAAACAATCTTCTAAATAACTGATCGAACAATGTCTTGATAATCCAATTTGAAGCCTTAATTCTATATCGGGAGCGATTTCTTTTTGAGCACTTGTAAAAGCATTAACCAACTCATCAATATCATTATTAAAAAATTCGTTTAAGCCCCACACATCTTCACCAATTTCAAGCACAGTTACTCCATCCTCTCTGGCTTGTTGAAATGTTGCTCTGATCAAAAATTTTCTCATCGCAGTGCTATTAAAGTCTTGACTAATATATTTTTGACTCCATTGATTCATCTCATCCATTGATGACAAAGGATTAGCTAATGGCTCAATTTTTTTTCGAGTTTCCTGATATATGAACCGTCTATTTCCGCCAAGCACAAAATGATTGTGCAAATCTGCCTTAGGATACTTTCTTAACTCTTCCAGATTTCTTTGTTCCAATGCATCTGTAAAACCATTCACAAATACGTTTCCTCCTATGTTTTTAATTTTCTCTACAATTTTTTCCTTTTAATTGTAGCACTTTTCCCTCATCCCGACTACCATAAAAAACAGGGCATGACAACCACCATGCCCCTCTTTCCTATCGTTCCAACGCCTTCTCCAGTTTCCATTTCTGTCCTTTCAAATCATTCTGTTTTTCATACAGGCTGTTACGCTCTTTGCAAAGCTCTTTCATACGCTCCAGCTTCTCCTTTACTCTCGCCCGGCAATCCGGCTCTATCTGCTTATATTCTCCGGTCAGATTACGGATTACATTATTGTTCTCTTTCATCTGCTCCGACACCAGCACCCAGTCTATCAGATTTTGTACCTCTTTATCGGTATCGTAAAGGTCTGTTTCCGTCAGAATTTTGGCACATAACCGCACCATAACTTTCTTCTCCATATCTGTCATTCCAGCAATCCCATCCTTTCCTATCTGCCCATATCATAGGCTCGTTTCGGGCGTTTCTCTGCTCTTTCAGCCTGCTCGATTGTCTTTGACTGTTCCACTATCGCCTGTACCCGTTCCTTGCCGAAATAACGCTCCAAATGCCCCAAATCCGATACTTTTTCCTGCAATCTTTCAATCATATCATTCTGCTCCATAGCTTTGTCTGTCAGCCTGCTAATCTGATTCTGCTGTCTGTCCACCTTAACAGTCAGCTTCTTGACCTGCTCTGTAAGCTGTATACACTTGAGTGTCAGATTTTTTACCAGTTCTTTCAGCTTTTGCACAAGCGGCAGAGCCTTTTTATCCCGGTATGCCTTTGCGCTCATCAACGTACCCGGTTCCGGTAACTGCCACTTCTCATCTTCATCATAAGTGTGAATATTCCGCTCCATAGTTTCCTTAGACTGCACCATCTTATTGATTTCCCGCTGTAATTTCTTCTGCTGGCTCTCCAAATTTTCATTTTCCGATAGCAGTTTTTCCTTATCCTCCGACAATATTTCTGTCTGCTCTTTCAGCCAGTCACTTTCTGCTGAAAGCTCTGACACCTCCTGCCGTATTACTTCGCCCTCTTTGCGTATCTGCTCTGTTTTCTCCTCTGCCATAATCTGCTGATATAAGATATTGTTTAATTCCACTTTATTATCTGAAAGTGTCTGTTCCAGCTGTGCAACCTCTTTCTGTCGCTCCTGCTTCTCAAAATCAAGTACCGACAAATGCTTGTTGTGTGTTCCCAAATGTTTCCATTGCACATCATACCGCTCCATGACCTTTGAAAGCTCCTGCTTTTCCGATTCCATCCACTGATTCCATTCCGTTGCCCCTCTTGTACCGCCCTTAAAGCCCTGCTCTGCCAATGCTCCCTTTAGGGAAACTCTGGTATCAAGTCCACGCTTACTGTTACGGATAAAAGGAACAAAATCAATGTGAATATGCGGTGTTTCCTCATCCATGTGCAGATGAGCCGAAAACACATAGAGATTCGGATTTCGTTTCTGAAAATCCTGCATATAATCAATCAGAATTTCCTTTGCAAGCTCTCCCTCTTTGCTTTTTGAGTTCATATCGTCTTTATTGCCAATTTGCAAAATAACCTCATGGAACAGCTTCTCCTGCTTACTCTGTCTGATTTTTTCATAATAATTATCAATCTTCCGGTTACTTCGTTTCTGCTTTGCATTATACCGCTCCAATGCTTCATCAAATAATTCGTGATATACCTTTTTGATACTGGTATTGCAAAACTGCACATTGTAAATGCTCCGTTCCGGGTCAACATTTTTTGCATTAAAAGCTCTCGTATTATGATTGATAGCCCCATTTCCCATCATGCCGCTAATCGTTCTCTCCAATAAACACTCCTCCTCTTTTATCTATCATAATAATGCCGAACAGGCACATAAGTTTTGTTACTTTTGTCAAAAGTAACGCAAAAGCACTTTTGACAGCTACCGCCATCAAAAATGCAACCCGATAAATCGGGTTTTGCGTCCTGCCGGAAGCTTTTTCTGCCTGCGGCAGTTGTGCCTGTTCCGGTCACATTGTCATCACTACCACCGTACCATTTTTCCTTAACCATATCATACGGGTGCGTGCCACGCTCCCGTTTTATTCGTCTAAGGAAATTACCATCGGAAGCTGTCCGGCACACCACGCTTGTCTAGATATTCCCTACGTGCCTTTTCCTTTTCTTCCTCTGTCGGTGCAGTTTTATACTGCGTATACAGCTCTCTCATTACCAGGGCATCCATCTTTTTCTCCAATGCCTTAACTATCTCCGGCTCCGTTTCTTCCTGCCCTATGAGAAAATATCTCACGAGCAAAAAGAACAGTTCCTGCGAAATCTGCACATTCTTCATTTCAATCCACCAATCCTTTCTGCAAGACCGCAACAACGCAATGTCTATATCTTTTGCAACCTTGCAATCTTCAAGACCGCATTTCTGTATACTCTGCATTGTTGCGTTCTTCCCTTATTCCTACTTTACCTTATCCAGTTCCCAGTACCATGCGTTGTTGATTTTTCTTGCCCGGATACCCAGCTCTTTCTTTGCATTTTCCAGTGTTCGTTTAGAAATTCCCAGTTCATCTGCCCGGTCAAATATCTCATTGCTTAAAACCGCACTATGTGTTTCCGCAAGTTCACGTAACATCTGCTTTGCCAGCTCCATTTTATTTGCCTTTGGTGCAATGCCGCCAAGCACCTCATCCACCGTAATCTCATAATCTCCAATCCACTGAAAGCCTTCCTCTGATAAGGCAAATGCTTTTGGATGTCCAAATGCTGCAAGGTTATTTTTTATCTGGACAACTGCTCTGGTATTCGGTTCTCCCTCTACCCTGCCGACCAGAAGAACACTTCTTGCCACTGCAAAGAAATCTATGGAACCCATGCCCCGGTATGCTGCTTTATTGCCGGAAGCCTTGTTCATGTGACCGATAAGGATAATTGCACACTTTGTTTTCTCTGCCAATGCTCCTAATTTCTTTGTCATATCCCTTGCTTCGTTTGCTCGGTTCATATCCATGCCACCGCCCAAATATGCTTGTATCGGGTCTAAAATCAAGAGCCTTGCACCAGTCCTCACAATCGCTTCTTCCAAGCGTTCATCTACCATAGACAGTGACTTGTCACTCTCATCAATAACGATAATTCTCTCGCAGTCTGCTCCGGCAAGCTCTAATCTTGGTTTTACTGTATCCGCAAGACCATCCTCCGCAGTCTGGTATATTACATTGACCGGCTCTGTGACTTTCATATTTTCATCCAGTGCTTCGCCCTTTGACAGCTTTGCCGCCAGATTCAAGACCATTGTTGTCTTTCCGTCACCCGGATCACCCTGAATAATTGTCAGCTTGCCATAAGGAATGAATGGATACCACAGCCACTCAATCTCCTGCGACTGTACCTCTGACATTCTAATCATCTTTAATTCAATCTTCTGTTCTGTCATTTTCTCCTCCAATTTTAATTTTATAATTGCTACCGGAGAAAACCTCTGCTATACTTAGCTTGTATATACATAGGATAACAGAGGTTTATCCGGTTATCTTTAGTCCTGACAGTTGCCGCTGTTGGGACTTTTTTCTTGTTCATTATCCAGCAAATCTGCAATTCTCCGTTGCTGATTCGGATATAAGTGACCATAAGTATTTAGGGTAATTCTTATATCCTTATGCCCTAATCTTTCCTTTATCAGAATCGGCTCAATCCCTTTGTTGATGAGATATGCTACATGCGAATGCCTTAAATCATGCACTCGGATTTTCTTTACTCCGGCTTTCACCATATTTTGCTTCATCTTATGCTGTACTGCTTCCTGCACAATAGGGAAAAGTCTTTCATTCTCCGGCATACCATAATGTCCTTCAATAAATTGCTTTATTTCCTGCTTCAAAAATTCCGGTATTTCTATTGTTCGCACAGATTGTTTTGTCTTTGGTTCTGTAATCACATCCTTTCGTTCTGTCCTATAGTACGTTTTTGTGATGCTGATTTGATTTCTTTCAAAGTTTATATCTGCCGGAGTTAATGCAAGTAGTTCTCCAATTCTGCATCCAGTCCAGAAAAGAATTTCAAAGATGAGATAATATCTTGTTCCCGGTTCTATAGTCTGAATAAACTGCTGATACTCCTCTGTTGTCCAGAAATCCAAGCTTCTGCTGTCCGAGTTTCCCATCCGCTTTACCTTCTTGCATGGATTCGTATGCAAATCGTAAATCCTTGAAGCATGAGTAAACAAGCTGGTTAGCTGATTTTGTATCATTCGCAGATATGATTCCGAAAAGCCTTTTGTCTGCATTTCATTCTGCCACTGAATAATCTGCGAAGCTGATATTTCACTCATCATTTGATTTCCAAAATACGGAATAATATGCTGTTCCATCATATAACGTTTGTTTTTCATGGTACGTTCTTTGAGTTCATTCTGTTTGTCCTCAAAATATACCTCCATAAATTCACTCAATTTCATATCCATACTTCGACTGCTATTGAGTTTTTTCTGTCGCTCATATTCCAGAGCTTCCTTTTTTGTGGAAAATCCTCTCTTTCTTCGTTTTTTCTTTTCGCCCTTTGCATTCGTTTCAAACCACTGGGCAGTCCATTTCTTCGTGTCTTTTTCTTTGTAAGCCATTCCTTTCTTCTCCTCTCTTAGTTCGCAGCCAGCTCGTATCCGAACATCTTTTTTGCCCAATATGCTCTTGGAATCCGTCCTGCCATTGTGATATATCCCTGCTCCGCAAGTTCCTTATTCATTGCCTTAACCAACTTGTAAGCATAGGACTTGGAACAATCCAGTTCCTTAGCCACATCATCCGCACTCATCATATATTGATAGTTCGCCATATATTCATCCTCCCTTCTCATTCTACAATTCCGTTACAACTCTTGTATTTTTGTTGTGTACGATTTTCGTAAATTCATATTATCACTGTCCGTAAATAATGTCAATACTTCGTAAATAATATTTTACGGTTTTCGTAATTCTAAAATTATGTAATTTTCACTTTTATGTTTTTCGTAAATGTGATATGATAACAATTGGATTTATGTTTTTCGTAATTACTTTGTCTATGAAAATAGGAGGTTACTTATGGGCGATGGAAAGAAATTAAAAGAGTACCTTGATGAAAAAGGTACAAATGTACGCAGAATTGCAAAAGAAACCGGCATTAGTGCCACCACGTTATACACGATTATTCAAAAAGATTCCAATATCCGCTTTGACTTTGCACTTCGTCTTGCCAATGCTTTAGATATTGATGTGAATGAGATATGCTCTGCAAGTCCTTTCTCTGGAGCTATTACCGAAGAAGAAATATATCCCACTCTCCCAGATGGATTGAATGGAGCCTTGGATGCAAGCAGAGTCAAAACCTACTTGAAAAACTCTCTCTATCCACTTATGTACCTATTCGGTAAAAATAGTATGCCGGATGTGGATAATCTTCTGACTTCTTTTTATCAGTTGGATGATGAAGCTAGGAAAGAAGTGGTTGAAACGATACAATTCAAACTACAATATCACAGAGATCCCGAACGGGCAGAACAGGTAAAACAGATTAAGGGATGGTAAGAAAAAAGCTCTGTTGAATAGCAAAATTCAACGGAGTTTTTCTTTTTGGCACCGTTTTGGCACCGCTCACACCCATCTTCATTATTATCGCATGTAAAAAGGGTTCCGGAGAAATCTCCGAAACCCTTGAATTTACTGAATAATATTTAATTACTCGATAACTGTAGCAACACGTCCAGATCCTACTGTACGTCCACCCTCACGGATAGCGAATGTAAGACCCTGCTCCATAGCTACTGGGTGAATTAACTCGATAGTCATCTCGATGTTATCACCAGGCATGCACATCTCTGTACCAGCTGGTAAGTTACATACACCAGTTACGTCTGTTGTTCTGAAGTAGAACTGTGGACGGTAGTTGTTGAAGAATGGAGTATGACGACCACCCTCATCTTTTGTTAATACGTAAACCTGAGCTGTAAATTTACGATGGCATGTAACTGTACCTGGTTTAGCAAGAACCTGACCACGAACAATCTGATCACGGTTGATACCACGAAGTAATGCACCGATGTTATCACCAGCCTGAGCCTCGTCTAACTGTTTACGGAACATCTCGATACCAGTTACAACTGTTGTCTGAACGTCCTCTTTAACACCAAGGATCTCAAGGTTATCATTTAAGTGTAATGTACCTCTCTCAACACGTCCGGTAGCAACTGTACCACGACCTGTGATTGTGAATACGTCCTCAACTGGCATTAAGAATGGTTTATCTGTATCACGCTGTGGATCTGGGATGTACTCATCAACAGTATCCATTAACTCCATGATCTTGTCGCCCCACTCGCCGTTTGGATCTTCAAGAGCTTTTAAAGCAGAACCTTTGATGATCGGGCATCCTTCGAAGCCGTACTCTTCAAGCTGCTCTGTAACTTCCATCTCTACTAACTCGATTAACTCCGGATCGTCTACCATATCGCATTTGTTTAAGAAAACAACGATGTAAGGTACACCTACCTGACGGGATAATAAGATGTGCTCTTTTGTCTGAGCCATAACACCGTCAGTAGCAGCTACAACGAGGATAGCACCATCCATCTGAGCAGCACCAGTGATCATGTTCTTAACGTAATCGGCATGACCTGGGCAGTCAACGTGTGCGTAATGTCTCTTCTCTGTCTCATACTCGATATGAGCAGTAGAAATTGTGATACCACGCTCTCTCTCTTCTGGAGCTTTATCGATGTTATCGAAATCTGTAGCTGTGTTACCAGCAACTCTTGCAGCTAATACTTTAGAAATAGCAGCTGTTAAAGTTGTTTTACCATGGTCAACGTGTCCAATGGTACCAATATTACAATGTGGTTTTGTTCTTTCAAACTTAGCTTTTGCCATTTTTGAATATCCTCCTTAAAATGATGCCCTATGGGCTATAGTTGTTATTTTCAATAACTCGGCTAACTCTGATTATATAAAATAATCAATCGTTTTTCAAGCTATTTCTTACCGGATTTCCTATATTTTATAGGAAATCCGGATGTTTTAGTCTTATTTTGACTTATCTGCTAAAACTTTTTCCACAGGAAAAAAAGATGGTCTATTATTTAGATTTGTCTGCTAATACCTTTTCCTGTACATTCTTTGGTACTGGCTCATATTTCTCGAAGAACATAGAGTAGTTACCACGTCCCTGTGTCTTAGAACGTAAGTCTGTAGAATATCCGAACATCTCAGCAAGCGGAACATAAGCTTTTACAAGCTTACCGCCACCGATATCATCCATTCCCTCGATACGTCCACGACGGGAGTTGATATCACCGATAACATCACCCATGTATTCCTCTGGCATAGTTACTTCAACCTTCATGATCGGCTCAAGTAATACCGGACTTGCCTTCTGCATAGCTTCCTTGAAAGCCATAGATCCGGCAATGTGGAATGCCATCTCGGATGAATCGACTTCATGGTAAGATCCGTCGTATACGTTAGCATGTACACCAAGTACCGGGAATCCTCCAAGAATACCAGCCTGAGCTGCTTCTTCGATACCTTCACCTACTGCCGGGATGTATTCCTTCGGAATAGCACCACCAACTACGCTAGACTCGAACTTGAATGTCTCTTCGCCGTTCGGATCCATCGGCTCGAATTTAACTTTACAGTGTCCGTACTGTCCACGTCCACCAGACTGTTTTGCATATTTGTACTCAACATCTACAGGTTTTGTAAATGTCTCTTTGTAAGCAACCTGAGGTGCACCAACGTTTGCCTCTACCTTAAATTCACGAAGGAGACGGTCAACGATGATCTCCAGATGAAGCTCACCCATACCAGCGATGATTGTCTGACCTGTTTCCTGATCAGTATGCGCACGGAATGTAGGATCCTCTTCTGCAAGTTTTGCAAGAGCCTCACCCATCTTACCCTGTCCAGCCTTTGTTTTCGGCTCAATAGCAAGCTCGATAACCGGCTCTGGGAATTCCATAGACTCTAAGATTACAGGATGCTGCTCATCACAGATGGTATCACCTGTTGTGGTGAACTTAAATCCAACTGCTGCTGCGATATCACCAGAGTAAACTCTGTCGAGCTCCTGTCTCTTATTCGCATGCATCTGAAGGATACGTCCAACACGCTCTTTTTTATCTTTTGTTGCATTGAGAACGTAAGAACCTGCTGCCATGCTACCGGAGTATACACGGAAGAATGCAAGTTTACCTACGAATGGATCAGCCATGATCTTGAATGCTAAAGCTGAGAACGGCTCATCATCAGATGAATGTCTCTCTACTTCGTTTCCATCCAGATCTACACCCTTGATTGAAGGGATGTCTGTTGGAGCCGGCATGTACTCGATAATTGCATCAAGAAGCTTCTGTACACCCTTGTTTCTGTAAGCAGAACCACAGCAAACAGGTACAGCTGTACATTCACAGGTAGCTTTTCTCAATACTTTTTTCATTTCCTCTACGGATGGTTCTTCACCCTCAAGGTACATCATCATTAAGTCATCATCTAACTCGCAGATTTTCTCGATTAACTCAGAACGGTAAAGCTCTGCATCATCTTTCATATCACCTAAATCATCGGTAACAGTGATATTATCACCCTTATCGTCGTTGTAGATGTATGCTTTCATCTCGAATAAATCAATGACACCTTTGAAATCATCCTCTTTACCAATCGGTAACTGAAGAACGATTGCATTTTTTCCTAATCTTGTACGGATCTGATCAACAGCACCGTAGAAGTTTGCACCTAAGATATCCATCTTATTGATGAATGCCATACGCGGTACATTGTAGGTATCAGCCTGACGCCATACGTTCTCGGACTGAGGCTCAACACCACCCTTTGCACAGAAGACGCCGACAGCGCCGTCAAGTACACGGAGTGAACGCTCTACCTCTACTGTAAAGTCAACGTGACCAGGGGTATCAATGATATTGATACGATGCTCTAAAGCACCTGCCTTTGGTTTTGTGAACTCTTCCAATGTCCAGTGACATGTTGTAGCGGCTGATGTAATCGTGATACCTCTTTCCTGCTCCTGCTCCATCCAGTCCATGGTAGCAGTACCTTCATGAGTATCACCAATCTTATAGTTAACACCGGTATAGTAAAGAATACGCTCTGTTAATGTTGTTTTACCAGCATCAATGTGAGCCATAATACCAATGTTTCTGGTTCTCTCTAATGGATATTCTCTTCCAGCCAAGGTATTTCCTCCTTAATTTACTAACGATATGCTATCGCCGCGAAAGCAAAAGCTCACGCAGCGATCAAAAATTCCATATTTAAAAGCAACAGCTTCGCGGAAACATTTTGGATTCTATTAGAATCTGTAGTGCGCGAAAGCCTTGTTTGCCTCTGCCATTTTGTGCATATCTTCTTTTTTCTTAACAGATGCACCAGTATTGTTTGCTGCATCCATAATCTCGTTCGCAAGTCTTTCTTCCATCGTCTTCTCTCCTCTGTTACGAGAGTAAGTGGTCAGCCAGCGAAGTGCTAACGCCTGACGACGATCCGGTCTTACTTCGATCGGTACCTGATATGTTGCACCACCGATACGTCTTGCCTTTACTTCAAGAACAGGCATAACGTTATTCATTGCTGCTTCAAATACCTCAAGAGCTGGTTTCTCTGTTTTCTCCTCAACTCTTGTGAAAGCTCCGTATACAATTTTCTGAGCAACACCTTTCTTACCATCTAACATGATGTTGTTGATAAGTTTGGTAACCACTTTGTTGTTGTATAACGGATCTGCTAATACGTCTCTTTTCTGAGTATGTCCTTTACGTGGCACGGTTCTTCCCTCCTTAATCATAATTTACTATACAGAAAAAACTTCTGCATTTACTGAGTGCGGCAGCGCCGCCATTTACAGCCTCATAACCTGACAGCATACCGCTATCCGGCAGGCTGTTTCAGTGAACTTCATTTCGATTAATTCAACGGTACTCACAATGTGTAAAATATCGGTCAAAGACCACCTATTTCGCCATAATGTTCGTGCGGAAATCTATCGTTTGTGATAATAATCCCAACACCAACCTATAGTCCATCCGGCAGAAGATGCCGGATACAACAAATGTGATACTATGGTTCGCTAAATTATCAAGCAACTTCGGTCCAATACCTAAAATTACTTAGAAGCCTTTGGTCTCTTAGCGCCGTATTTGGAACGAGCCTGCTTTCTGTTAGCGACTCCTGCCGTATCAAGTGTACCACGGATGATGTGATATCTTGTACCTGGTAAGTCCTTAACACGACCACCACGGATCAGAACAACGCTGTGCTCCTGTAAGTTGTGTCCCTCACCTGGGATGTAGCTTGTTACCTCGATTCCGTTGGAAAGACGAACTCTGGCGATCTTTCTAAGAGCTGAGTTAGGTTTTTTAGGAGTTGCTGTCTTAACAGCGGTACATACACCTCTCTTCTGCGGAGAAGAAGTATTTGTAGGTCTCTTCTGCAGGGAGTTGTAACCCTTCTGAAGTGCAGGTGCAGTAGACTTCTTAACAGATGTCTGACGTCCTTTTCTTACTAACTGGTTAAATGTTGGCATTATTTTCACCTCCTGTTATATTAAATATGCATCCCTAAATATGCATGCTAAATTATTATATAAGTGCAATTCCTGTATGTCAAGCCTTTTTTCTATTTTCAGACTTTCTTCTATAATAATCTGTTTTTTTTGCACCCTTATCTATTTTTTCCAGTTTCTTGTGAATTATACATATTTTTTCCAGCTGCCAGAAAAAAGAATCCTATGAATCAAAAAAAGAACCGTGCACCACTGACTTTTATCAGCTGGTGCGACAGTTCTTCTCATAAATATTATTTTATTCTTCCTCTACCGGAGCTTCTTCGATTTCATTTTCTTCGTCCCTCGGAATCTCTTCCTCATAATCGTCGAAGTCATCAAAATCATCAAACATCAGCTCGTCATCCTCATTGATATCAGAATCCAGTTTAATGTTGCGGTATCTCTTCATACCTGTTCCTGCAGGAATCAGTTTACCGATGATAACATTCTCTTTCATACCGATCAATGGATCGACTTTACCTTTGATTGCAGCTTCCGTAAGAACTTTTGTTGTCTCCTGGAAGGATGCTGCTGATAAGAAGGAGTTCGTTGCAAGGGAAGCCTTGGTAATACCAAGTAATACCTGTTTGCCCTCTGCCGGCTCTTTTCCTTCTTCTACCAGTTTCTCATTGGTATCTTCGAAATCAAGTGCATCTACCAATACACCCGGAAGCATCTCTGAATCACCGTTTGTCTCAACGCGTACTTTCTGTAACATCTGACGCACAATAACCTCGATATGCTTATCGTTGATTTCTACACCCTGCAGACGGTATACACGCTGTACCTCGCGGAGCATGTAATCCTGAACTGCACGGACACCTTTGATCTTTAAGATATCGTGTGGATTTACAGAACCTTCTGTCAGCTCATCACCGGCTTCAAGTACTGCGCCATCCATAACCTTAATTCTGGAACCATAAGGGATCAGATATGCCTTTGATTCTCCGGTCTCATTATTGGTAACGATGATCTCACGTTTCTTCTTGGTATCCTTAATCGTTGCTACGCCGCCAAACTCTGTGATGATAGCAAGACCCTTAGGCTTTCTTGCCTCAAAAATCTCCTCGACACGAGGAAGACCCTGTGTAATATCGTTTCCGGCAACACCACCGGTATGGAACGTACGCATGGTAAGCTGTGTACCAGGCTCACCGATAGACTGTGCTGCGATAATACCGATTGCCTCACCAACCTGTACAGCCTGGCCGGTAGCCATGTTTGCACCGTAACATTTTGCACAGACACCCATATGGGAGCGGCAGGATAATACGGTACGGATCTTAACTTTCTTAAGCGGCTCGCCATTCTCATCAACACCCTGGCTCATAACTGCAGCTGCACGCTTCGGTGTGATCATATGGTTTGCTTTTACAATGACATTTCCATCTTTGTCACAGATCGTATTGCAGGAGAAACGTCCTGTGATACGCTCCTGAAGACTCTCGATCTCTTCTTTTCCATCCATGAATGCAGTTACCCACATTCCCGGAATCTCTCTGCCTGTACCCTCACAGCAGTCAGACTCACGAACGATCATGTGCTGTGAAACATCAACAAGACGTCTGGTCAGGTAACCGGAGTCAGCCGTACGAAGTGCGGTATCGGAAAGACCTTTACGGGCACCATGTGCGGACATGAAGTATTCGAGTACGTCAAGACCTTCACGGAAGTTTGACTTGATCGGCAGCTCGATCGTACGACCGGTTGTATCTGCCATAAGTCCACGCATACCGGCAAGCTGTTTGATCTGTTTATCGGAACCACGGGCTCCGGAGTCAGCCATCATGAAGATGTTGTTGTATTTATCAAGTCCGGAAAGAAGTGCATGTGTCAGTTCCTCATCGGTCTCTTTCCAGGTTTCAACAACCTCTTTGTAACGCTCTTCCTCAGTGATAAGACCACGTTTATACTGTTTCATGATACGGTCAACAGTATCCTGTGCATCTTTGATCATCTGCGGTTTCTGAGGCGGTACGGTCATATCGGAAATGGATACGGTCATAGCTGCTCTTGTGGAATATTTGTAACCCATAGCTTTTACGGCATCAAGAACTTCTGCTGTCTTTGTTGCACCATGGATATTGATTACTTTTTCCAGAATCTGTTTATTCTGTTTCTTTGCAACGAGGAAATCTACTTCCAGTTTTAATTCATTGCCCGGAATGCTTCTGTCTACAAATCCAAGATCCTGTGGAATGATCTCATTAAAAATGAAGCGTCCCAGTGTAGATTCTACATTTCCGGTAAGTGTTGTTCCATCCGGCATGGTCTTTGTCATGCGGACGGTGATTCTTGAGTGAAGTGTTACTACACCATTCTCGTATGCAAGAATTGCTTCGTTTACACTCTTGAAGAATTTACCTTCTCCTTTTGCTCCCGGTCTCTCCTGTGTCAGATAGTAGATACCAAGTACCATATCCTGTGAAGGAACGGCAACAAGACCACCATCAGACGGTTTTAACAGGTTATTCGGTGAAAGTAACATAAAACGGCACTCTGCCTGTGCTTCTACAGAAAGTGGAAGATGCACAGCCATCTGGTCACCATCGAAGTCGGCGTTGAACGCGGTACATACCAATGGATGTAACTTAATTGCCTTACCTTCTACGAGGATCGGCTCGAATGCCTGAATACCAAGACGATGCAGTGTAGGAGCACGGTTTAACATAACCGGATGCTCTTTGATAACGTCTTCGAGAACATCCCAAACCTCTGTCTGGAGTCTCTCAACCATCTTTTTCGCACTCTTGATATTGTGTGCAGTTCCGTTTGCAACAAGCTCTTTCATTACGAACGGTTTGAACAGCTCAATTGCCATCTCTTTTGGCAGACCGCACTGATAAATCTTTAACTTCGGCTCTACACAGATAACGGAACGTCCGGAGTAGTCAACACGTTTTCCAAGTAAGTTCTGACGGAAACGTCCGGATTTACCTTTTAACATATCTGAGAGAGATTTTAATGCACGGTTACCAGGACCTGTAACAGGACGGCCACGACGACCATTATCGATCAGGGCATCAACAGCTTCCTGAAGCATACGTTTCTCGTTGCGGACGATAATATCCGGTGCTCCTAACTCTAAGAGTCTTCTTAAACGATTGTTACGGTTGATGATACGTCTGTATAAATCATTCAGATCGGATGTTGCAAAACGTCCACCATCCAGCTGAACCATAGGACGTAAATCTGGCGGGATAACCGGGATCACTGTCATGATCATCCACTCCGGTTTGTTGCCGGACTCACGGAAAGCCTCTACAACTTCCAGTCTCTTGATGATTCTTGCACGTTTCTGGCCGGTTGCATCCTCAAGCTCTGCCTTTAATTCTGCGGAATCTTTCTCCAGATCGATTGCCTGTAATAATTCCTGAATAGCCTCAGCACCCATTCCAACACGGAAAGAACTGCCGTACTGCTCTCTTGCTTCCTGGTATTCGCTCTCGGAAAGTACCTGTTTGTACTGCAATGCGGTGTTGCCCGCATCCAGTACGATATAAGAAGCAAAGTAAAGAACTTTTTCAAGAGTTCTTGGGGATAAGTCAAGGATTAATCCCATACGTGACGGAATACCCTTAAAGTACCAGATATGGGATACCGGAGCAGCAAGCTCAATGTGTCCCATACGCTCTCTACGAACGCTTGCTTTTGTAATCTCAACGCCGCATCGGTCGCAGACAACGCCTTTGTAACGGATTTTCTTATATTTACCACAATGACATTCCCAGTCTTTGCTCGGTCCAAATATCTTTTCACAGAACAGACCATCTTTTTCCGGTTTTAAAGTTCTATAGTTAATGGTCTCCGGTTTCTTTACCTCGCCTCTGGACCATTCCCGGATCTTTTCCGGAGACGCCAATCCAATTTTAATGGCATCAAATGAGATAGACTGACCTGTGGTTTCTTTACTCATTGTTTCTGGCATTATGACACTCCCTTTCTATTTATTCTTCGTCAAGAGTATTTTCTTCTGCATCGTCGAAAAAGTCGGAATCATCCTCATCTTCCTCCGGTTCCTCATCCACATCTACGAGTTCTTCATTTTCCGCATTGAACTCTTTCTGTGAGAATCCCATCTTTGCAAAGGAATCACTGTCCTCAAATGCAAAATCCTTATCTCCGGAAATAATGGAATTCAAATCTGTATTGCCGTATTCGCTTGTCTCCATCAGCTCTACTTCGTTTCTGTCCTCATCTAAGACTTTGACATCCAGACCAAGTGACTGAAGCTCTTTTAACAGAACCTTGAAAGACTCTGGGATACCCGGTTCAGGGATATTATCACCCTTAATAATTGCTTCGTAAGTCTTAACACGTCCGACAACATCATCGGATTTTACTGTTAAGATCTCCTGTAAGGTATAGGATGCACCGTATGCTTCCAGTGCCCAAACCTCCATCTCTCCGAAACGCTGTCCACCGAACTGTGCTTTACCACCTAACGGCTGCTGCGTTACTAAGGAGTAAGGACCAGTAGAACGTGCATGGATCTTATCATCTACCAGATGGTGGAGTTTCAGATAATGCATGTGTCCAATGGTAACCGGTGAATCAAACGGCTCTCCGGTACGTCCGTCACGAAGCTGAACCTTTCCGTCGCGGGAGATCGGAACGCCTTTCCACAGTGCACGGTGTGCACGGTTGTCAGAAAGATACTTCATAACGTCTTCTCTTAATATATCTTTATATTTTTCTTCAAAGTTCTCTGTTTTGCCTTCTTTTTCTGCTTCTGCAGCATCAAACGGCATATTTACATAGTCATTTGCAAGCTCAAGTGTATCCTGGATATCAATCTCTTTCGCGCCATCGAATACCGGTGTCTCGATGTTAAATCCAAGTGCTTTTGCAGCAAGACTTAAGTGAATCTCAAGGACCTGACCAATGTTCATACGGGACGGCACACCAAGAGGATTTAATACGATATCAAGCGGACGTCCGTTTGGCAGGAATGGCATATCCTCAACAGGAAGTACACGGGAAACGACACCCTTGTTACCATGACGACCAGCCATCTTATCACCGACAGAGATCTTCCTCTTCTGTGCAATATAAATGCGGACTGCCTGATTTACACCAGGAGATAACTCATCACCGTTTTCTCTTGTAAATACCTTTGCATCAACTACGATACCATATTCACCATGTGGTACCTTTAAGGAAGTATCACGTACTTCTCTTGCCTTCTCACCGAAAATCGCACGAAGCAGTCTCTCCTCAGCAGTCAGTTCTGTCTCTCCCTTCGGAGTAACTTTTCCGACTAAGATATCACCGGCACGAACCTCTGCACCGATACGGATGATACCTCTCTCATCAAGATCTTTTAACGCATCATCACCGACACCAGGAACATCTCTTGTGATCTCTTCCGGTCCGAGTTTTGTATCACGTGCTTCTGCTTCGTATTCCTCGATATGGATAGATGTATAAACATCATCCTGTACCAGTCTCTCACTTAACAGAACGGCATCCTCGTAGTTGTAACCTTCCCAGGTCATGAATCCGATCAACGGGTTCTTTCCAAGTGCTAACTCTCCGTTTGAAGTAGACGGACCATCTGCGATCACTTCTCCGGCTTCCACACGGTCACCTTTGAATACAATCGGTCTCTGGTTGTAACAGTTGGACTGGTTACTTCTTGAGAACTTCGTCAGTTTATATACATCTCTGGTTCCTTCATCACTCTTAATGATGATCTGGTTTGATTCAGAGCTTTCTACGATACCAGATTTCTTTGCGATCACACATACACCGGAGTCAACGGCTGCCTTTGTCTCCATACCTGTTCCGACTACCGGAGCATCTGTGGTAAGAAGCGGCACTGCCTGACGCTGCATGTTAGATCCCATCAGTGCACGGTTTGCATCATCGTTCTGTAAGAACGGGATAAGTGCTGTTGCGACAGAGAATACCATCTTAGGAGATACGTCCATGTAATCAAACATGGTCTTCTCATACTCCTGTGTCTCCTCTCTGTAACGACCGGATACGGAATTACGTACAAAATGTCCTTCTGCATCCAGAGCCTCATTCGCCTGCGCTACGTGATAGTTATCCTCTTCATCTGCTGTCATATAAACTACTTCATCTGTGACACGCGGATTCTTAGGATCTGATTTATCAATTTTACGGTACGGTGCCTCTACGAAACCATACTCGTTGATTCTTGCATAACTTGCCAGTGAGTTGATAAGACCGATGTTTGGTCCCTCAGGTGTCTCGATCGGGCACATTCTTCCGTAGTGGGAATAGTGAACATCTCGTACCTCGAATCCGGCACGGTCTCTGGAAAGACCACCCGGTCCTAATGCGGAGAGACGTCTCTTATGTGTCAGCTCACCTAACGGGTTGTTCTGATCCATGAACTGTGACAGCTGGGAAGATCCGAAGAACTCTTTTACCGCTGCCGTTACCGGTTTGATGTTAATCAGACTCTGTGGAGAAATACCATCTAAATCTAAAGTAGTCATTCTCTCACGTACCACTCTCTCTAATCTTGAAAGACCGATACGATACTGGTTCTGTAATAACTCACCAACTGCACGGATACGTCTGTTTCCAAGATGATCGATATCATCATCATTACCAATGCCATACTCTAAGTGCATATTGTAGTTGATGGATGCAAAAATATCATCTTTAGTAATATGTTTCGGAATCAGGTCATGCACATTCTTTTTGATAGCTTCTTTTAAGTCATCAATATCGGTATGCTCTTCCATTAACTGGGCAAGTACCGGATAATATACTAACTCAGTAATACCAAGATCTTTTGGATTGCAGTCTACATATGCTCTTAAATCAACCATCATAGATGAAAGGACTTTGACATTTCTTGTCTCTGTCTGGATCCATACATATGGAACGGCTGCATTCTGGATATCATCCGCAAGACTTCTTGTTACCTCCGTACCTGCTTCTGCAATGATCTCACCTGTTGCAAGATTTACAACATCCTCTGCGAGAACATGTCCGTTGATACGGTTCTTTAACATAAGTTTCTTATTAAATTTGTAACGGCCTACTTTTGCAAGGTCATATCTTCTCGGATCAAAGAACATAGCAGAAATAAGGCTCTCCGCACTTTCAACAGTAAGCGGCTCGCCTGGTCTGATTTTCTTATATAACTCAAGAAGACCTTCTTCATAATTCGTTGCAACGTCTTTTCCAAAACTTGCAAGGATCTTCGGTTCCTCGCCGAACAGATCGACGATTTCCTGATTGGTACCGATACCAAGTGCACGGATCAATACTGTAATCGGCACTTTTCTCGTTCTATCAACTCGAACATAGAATACGTCATTGGAGTCTGTCTCATACTCTAACCATGCACCACGGTTTGGAATCACGGTACAGGAATACAGCTTTTTACCCACTTTATCGTGAGCAATGCCGTAATAGATACCCGGAGAACGTACCAACTGGCTGACAATAACACGCTCGGCTCCGTTGATCACGAAAGTACCTGTCTCGGTCATCAAAGGAAGATCACCCATGAAAATCTCATGTTCATTAATCTCATCTGTTTCTTTGTTGTGAAGTCTTACCTTTACCTTTAAAGGTGCTGCGTAAGTTGCATCTCTCTCTTTGCACTCCGGAATTGTATATTTTACATCTGATTCACATAATGTAAAATCAACAAATTCCAGACTCAAGTGACCGCTGTAATCTGCGATCGGGGAGATATCGTCGAAAACTTCTTTTAAGCCTTCTTTTAAAAACCACTGATAGGAGTCTTTCTGGACCTCTATCAGATTCGGCATTTCCAATACCTCTTTCTGTCTTGAGTAACTCATACGCATGCCTTTACCGGCTTTGACTGGTCGTATTCTGTTTTTCTCCATTTGACGTTTCACCTCTCGTTTTTATTAACATAAGGGCAGAACCCGTTGTTTATAACGTTACCGGACTCCTGCGAATAAGCGCACTAAGTCCACTGCACCACAATAGTGCAACGTATATGATAGCACAAGAGAGGAGCATACGTCAAGAACTTTTTTTAATTATCTAAAAAAAGAGACATGATATTATCATGTCTCTTTGCATACGTGCGCGAGAAGATTCGAACTCCCGACACCTTGGTCCGTAGCCAAGTGCTCTATCCAGCTGAGCTACGCACACATATTCAATTCATTGTATCTGAAACCAGATACAATGCCGGCGACCGGAATCGAACCGGTACTGTATTTCTACAACAGGATTTTAAGTCCTGCGCGTCTGCCAGTTCCGCCACGCCGGCATAATGAGATAAACTCATCAAATGGGACCTATAGGGCTCGAACCTATGACCCTCTGCTTGTAAGGCAGATGCTCTCCCAGCTGAGCTAAGATCCCACGCAATTACTTGTAGTGAGTGTTATACTTTCTTCACTACGAACGACCCAAGCGGGACTCGAACCCGCGACCTCCGCCGTGACAGGGCGGCGCTCTAACCAACTGAGCCATTAGGCCGAATTAAATGACTCCGACGGGAATCGAACCCGTGTTACCGCCGTGAAAGGGCGATGTCTTAACCGCTTGACCACGGAGCCTTATCTTTATTCTTTCATAAAAAAAACTCCCCGAGTAGGACTCGAACCTACGACAGCGCGGTTAACAGCCGCGTGCTCTACCAACTGAGCTATCGAGGAATAATCTAAAGGTATTTCTGATACCTTCAAAACTTCATACAGAACTCCGTCAACCAACTGTGAAGTTGCAAAGCAACTTCCAATGCGAACATCGTTCGCTATTTGGTCAAGCCCTCGATCGATTAGTAACAGTCAGCTCCACACGTTACCGTGCTTCCACCTCTGCCCTATCTACCTTGTACTCTTCAAGGGATCTTACTTCCTTATGGAAGGGATATCTCATCTTGAGGGGGCTTCACGCTTAGATGCCTTCAGCGTTTATCCCTTCCGGACTTGGCTACTCTGCCATGCCGTTGGTCGACAGCAGATACACCAGTGGTCCGTCCATCCCGGTCCTCTCGTACTAAGGACAGCTCCTCTCAAATATCCTCCGCCCGCGCCGGATAGGGACCGAACTGTCTCACGACGTTCTGAACCCAGCTCGCGTACCGCTTTAATGGGCGAACAGCCCAACCCTTGGGACCTGCTACAGCCCCAGGATGCGATGAGCCGACATCGAGGTGCCAAACCACTCCGTCGATGTGAACTCTTGGGAGTGATAAGCCTGTTATCCCCAGGGTAGCTTTTATCCGTTGAGCGATGGCAATCCCACTTTATGCCACCGGATCACTAAGTCCTACTTTCGTACCTGCTCCACCCGTCGGTGTCGCAGTCAAGCTCCCTTCTGCCTTTGCACTCTTAAAATGGTTTCCGACCATTCTGAGGGAACCTTTGAGCGCCTCCGATACCCTTTCGGAGGCGACCGCCCCAGTCAAACTCCCCGCCTGGCATTGTCCCACCGCTGGATCACAGCGGCTGGTTAGAAACCCAATACTGCAGGGGTGGTATCCCAACAGTGACTCCATTGAAACTGGCGTTCCAATTTCTCAGTCTCCCACCTATCCTGTACATGCAGTACCGAATCCCAGTACCAAACTGGAGTAAAGCTCCATGGGGTCTTTCCGTCCTGGCGCGGGTAACCAGCATCTTCACTGGTACTTCAATTTCACCGGATGCATTGTCGAGACAGTGCTCAAATCATTACGCCTTTCGTGCGGGTCGGAACTTACCCGACAAGGAATTTCGCTACCTTAGGACCGTTATAGTTACGGCCGCCGTTTACTGGGGCTTAAATTCAAAGCTTCATCTTGCGACTAACCTCTCCTCTTAACCTTCCAGCACCGGGCAGGCGTCAGCCCATATACTTCACCTTACGGTTTCGCATAGACCTGTGTTTTTGCTAAACAGTTGCTTGAGCCTATTCTCTGCGGCCCACCCTGAAGTGGGCACCCCTTCTCCCGAAGTTACGGGGTCATTTTGCCGAGTTCCTTAACAATGCTTCTTCCGTCGGCCTTAGGATTCTCTCCTCATCCACCTGTGTCGGTTTACGGTACGGGCACATATAAAACAATAGCGGCTTTTCTCGGCACATGGCTCACATACTTCGCTACTTTTATTTCGCTCCACATCACGTCTTTGGCTTGCCAGGCGGATTTGCCAGCCTGACACCTCTTCCGTTTGTACCGGTATTTCCATTCCCGGCTTATGCTTTCCACATGCGTCCCCACAGTTCTGTTTATATGTGGTACAGGAATCTAAACCTGTTGTCCATCGGATACGTCTTTCGACCTCTCCTTAGGCCCCGACTTACCCAGAGCAGATCAGCTTTACTCTGGAAACCTTAGATATTCGGCCGGAAGGATTCCCACCTTCCTCTCGCTACTCATTCCGGCATTCTCTCTTCTTATCCCTCCACTGCTCCTTCCGGTACAGCTTCGTCGGTTTTAAGAATGCTCCTCTACCAATCACTATGTGATTCCTAAGCTTCGGTGTCGTGTTTCAGCCCCGGACATTTTCGGCGCAGGACCTCTCGACCAGTGAGCTGTTACGCACTCTTTGAATGTATGGCTGCTTCTGAGCCAACATCCTGGTTGTCTTTGAAATCCCACATCCTTTTCCACTTAACACGCACTTTGGGACCTTAGCTGTAGGTCTGGGCTCTTTCCCTTTTGACCACCCAACTTATCTCGTGCAGTCTGACTCCCATTCATCATCTACATGGCATTCGGAGTTTGATATTCTTTGGTAAGCTTTGACGCCCCCGCGGAAATTCAGTGCTCTACCTCCATAAGACTAAAATGAGGCTAGCCCTAAAGCTATTTCGAGGAGAACCAGCTATCTCCGGGTTCGATTGGAATTTCTCCCCTACCCACACCTCATCGCCACCCTTTTCAACGGATGTGCGTTCGGTCCTCCATTGCCTTTTACGGCAACTTCAACCTGGACATGGGTAGATCACCCGGTTTCGGGTCTACGCGTGCTGACTGAACGCCCTGTTCAGACTCGATTTCTCTTCGGCTCCACACCTTAAGTGCTTAACCTTGCCGGCACGCGTAACTCGCCGGACCGTTCTACAAAAAGTACGCGGTTCATCATATAAAGATGTTCCACAGCTTGTAAACACAGGGTTTCAGGTTCTCTTTCACTCCCCTCCCGGGGTCCTTTTCACCTTTCCTTCACAGTACTATGCGCTATCGGTCACTAAGGAGTATTTAGGCTTACGGGGTGGTCCCCGCTCATTCCATCAAGGTTTCTCGTGTCTCGATGTACTCTGGATTCCGCCATGTCGTCTTTCCTTTCGCTTACGGGGCTTTCACCCTCTCTGGCAGGCTTTCCCAAAACCTTTCTGCTAGGATCAACGAATCAATTAT
>NZ_LR027880.1:4247500-4493348 GCF_900537995.1 Roseburia intestinalis L1-82
TGTTTTAATACATACTCCCCAAGTATGCCTGCTGCCATCGGCGCGCGGCATGTTCCGTTTTCCGCGACAAACAGGATTCGATTATATTGTTTCATGCGTTATCCTTCCTTCTCCCATCAAACATGAATCACCTGATGTCCTGCTGCTTTCATTAACCGGTTCATGATCGCCTGACCGATCCTCGGTGTTGAAAAACTCTCTGAATAAATCGCATCCACATTCCAATCATCAAATTCACGCAATATTTTGTACAAATGTCTGGCAATGGCATCCTCATCGCTTCTCGCTCCGATCGTCACCACATAATCTGCCTGATACAAAGACTCCGTCTCATCCGTTGCAACAACACCGACCTTAAGTCCTGCCGCCTGTTTTTCCCTGACCAGCGCATTGATCTCTGCAACAACAGCCTCCTGCTCTCCCTCAACCAGTACCAGATCCGCCTTCGGCGCATAGTGTTTATACTTCATTCCGGGCGCTTTCGGCTTCTTTGTGGAATCCGACGCAATGATGCCCGGATCAATGCGTACCTCTTCCCCGAGCACTTCCTCTAACATTTCTTTTGTAATATAACCCGGGCGCAGTATCATCGGTACTTTTTCCGTCAGATCAATGATCGTAGATTCGATGCCGATTCCAACCGGCCCCCCATCCAGTATCATCGGTATCTTACCATCCAGATCTAACGCCACATGTCCCGCTTCTGTCGGGCTTGGTTTTCCGGAAGTATTCGCACTCGGTGCCGCGATCATACAGCCGCTCTCATCGATCAGTGCAAGCGCAACCGGATGATTCGGCATACGGATCGCCACCGTATCCATTCCACCGGTCGTTTCATATGGAACCTTTTCATTCTTCCATACGATCATGGTAAGCGGCCCCGGCCAGAACGCATCTGCGAGTTTCTCTGCCTGCGGCGGAACTTCTTTCGCAATGGATAAAAGCTCTTCAAATCTGCATATATGAACGATCAGCGGATTGTCTGAAGGCCGTCCCTTTGCCGCATAGATCCGTTTGGACGCCTCCGGATCAAGCGCATTTGCCCCGAGTCCGTAAACCGTTTCGGTCGGAAATGCTACCAGACCGCCGGATCTTATGATCTCTGCCGCCTCCCGCATATCCTCCTTATTCGGATCGTCTGCGTCTATTTTTATTAATTTTGTCTGCATATATCACTACTTCTTTTCTAATATAATTCTTATTTTTATTTTTCCCAAACATTTATATTATCGCACATTTTATCCAAATAGGCAACAGAGTGTGCATAATTCGCGGATTTGTACCTTGATTTTCCAGCAAAATTACCATAGAACCCGAACTGTAACTTGCTATGTTTCCGTAAATGTGGCATAATTATTACTGTTCATCTGCAAACAGTTATGTTTGGAAAGGGGTTTTCATGAAAATTACAAAATCTGATTTCGGTACAACTAACACAGGAGAAAATATTAATATATACCATCTTGAAAACGAGGCAGGTGCCTATGTAGAGATCCTTAACTTCGGATGCCGTCTTGTAAAGATCGTCGTTCCGGACCGCAATGGCAATCCAACAGATGTCTGCCTTGGCATGGACACCATGTCCGCCTATGAAAATGATGACGCAAGTCTTGGTGCTGTTGTCGGACGTGTTGCAAACCGCATCAAAGATGGTCATTTTACTTTAAATGGAAAAGAATACCATCTTGCCGTAAACTGCGGTACCAACCACCTTCACGGAGGTCTGATCGGTTATGCCTCCAAACCATGGGATGCAAAAATCAAAGATGATAAACTGATCCTTACTATGATTTCCGCCGATGGCGAGGAGGGTTATCCTGGTAATCTGACTCTGACCGTTACTTATGGCTGGTCTGAGGACAATGAGCTCTCGATCGTATACGAAGCTTCCGCAGATCAGGACACCCTGCTTAACGTCACAAACCACGGTTATTTTAACTTAAACGGTGAGGGAAGCGGTGATATTCTTTCTCACGAACTGTATATCGATGCAGATTCTGTCACAGAACTCGACGATTCGCAGGCGCCTACCGGAAAACTGATCCCGGTCGACAATACACCGTTTGATTTCAGAGTGATGCACACGATTGGCAAATCCTACTACTCAGACTATGACCAGCTGCACAAATTCGGCACCTACGACCACAACTTTGTGATCAACGGAACCGGTCTTCGCGAAGCAGCTGTATTACAGTCCAAAGAAAGCGGTATCCGGATGACCTGCTTTACCGATCAGCCGGGCATGCAGCTTTATGTTGCCAGCCAGCCGATGAAACAGCCGGGCAAAAACGGTAAAATCTATGACAGCCGCACCAGCGTCTGCTTAGAGACACAGCATTTCCCGGACGCGATCAACCACGACAACTTCCCAAGTATCGTGTTACATCCGGATGCACCGTTCCATTCCAAGACGCTGTATCATTTTTCTACATTCTGATAAAAATAATTGGTCGAAAGAGCCGCATGTACCGTTTGTGTATATCCGGCTCTATTTTGCTATCACATTCCTTTGTGCTTATTTTTGTACACGGTTTTTTCGTGTTTTGACTTGTATTACCCTCTTTTTTGTATTAGAATAATCTAAAGCTACTGAAGCGGTAGCGAGTCTATGATTCTATTTTAAGGAGGGAATACAAATGGCATTCGTAATTTCTGATTCTTGCGTAAGCTGTGGTACATGCGAGCCAGAGTGTCCAGTAGGAGCTATTTCTCAGGGAGACAGCCAGTTCGTAATCGACGCAGGCGCTTGTGTAAGCTGTGGTACATGTGCAGGGGTTTGCCCAACAGGAGCTATCAGCGAGGAATAATACTTAAAGAGTTTTTGCGAGTAGAACTCTTGCGGGAAACCGCAAAAAGAAGCTGTGAAACTATGTTTCACAGCTTCTTTTTTACTTAGACAAGTCCACTTAGATCAATCTCATAGATCATCTTTTCCGGTTCCCTTTCCTGTTTATAAAACAGGATCATATACCATGGTAAATACAGGATTTCCCCATCTTCCTCCACATTCGATTTTGAAAATACAATATTTTTTTCAAACTTCCATTGTTCTACTTTCATTGCATGATCCATTGCCAGATGCTTTTTGAAGTCATTTCCTGACTTGATCTCTACAAGTTCTGTGTGAAGTCCTTTTTGTAATACAAAATCTAATTCTCCAATTTTCTTAGAATCATAATAATGAAGTTCAAAACCGTTCGATTTCAGATTTTGCGCAAATGCATTTTCCAGAATACTTCCCATATTGACGTCAACATTTCCCATCAGAAGATCAAACTGGATATTTTCCATACAGGAAGCACAAAGCAGTCCAACATCATTCATATAAAGTTTGAACAGGTTTCGTTTTTCACTTAACTGCAGCGGTGCCTGTGGTTCTGTCACGTTATAACATGGCAACGCAACGCCCGCATCCGCTAACCAGTTAAAGCTGTCCTCATACCTGATATGCCTTGCGGAAGCGTTAATACTGTTTAATTTAAATCTCCGGTTCTTCTCATTTAACTGCGCAGGAATGCTGTCAAATATTGCCTTGATCTTTATTTTTTCATTTTCCGTAGCATATTTTGCAATATCCAGGCGGTAAAGATCTAAAATACTTCTCTGATTCAGCACCACTTTTGCAATATCATGCGTATCAACATAAATCTGTACGGTTTCTGGCATTCCTCCAACTACAAGATAACTGTAAAAAAGTTTGCAAAGTGTCTCATGTACTGTCTCAGATACTTTTTCCTTTTTGTCATAACACGATTTCAAATACTGCAGTGTATGATTCTGTATGCCATTCGCCCACAAATATTCCTCAAAATCCAGCGGATACATTGGTAAAATCTGTTCAAAGCCAACCGGATAAGATGTGACATCCTTGTACCGCACACCAAGCAGCGAGCCAGATTCTATATAATCAAATCTTCCGTCCTCTACCAGAAATTTGATCGCAGACCGTACCCTTGGACATTCCTGAACTTCATCAAATAAAATCAGTGTCTTTCCCGGTTCTAACGGTGTCTGAAGATATGCTGTCAGGTTTGTAATAACAGCCTCTGCTGTCAGCTTTCCATTAAAAATATCTGCAGCCCGCTCGTCTGTCACAAAATTCAGTTCTGCGAAATATTCATACTCATTTTTCCCAAACTCACGAATTAATGTTGTTTTTCCTATCTGTCTTGCCCCTATAATACACAAAGCCTTTCCATTGGCTTCCTTTTTCCATTTTAGAAGATCCTCATACACTTTTCTTTTCAGCATTTCCATCCTCCAATATTAGGATTTCCAACTCTCTGCTCTTATATTAACATTTTTTCTTTGTTTTTCAATGTATATTGTAACATTTTTCAGTACATTTTTCTTTAATTTTTATATGATATCTGTAACATTTTTTAATACATTTTTCTTTTATTTTCAGATAGTATCTGTAACATTTTCCAGAAAATGATCCACATCTTTGCTGCTGTCAAGAAAATCAGACGGTTACATAAACTATGCTGCACAAATTATATGATGCGCAAACGGTGCAAATCAGTTATAATAGTCATGAATAATAAAAATTTAAAAATGGAGTGTTATTGATTCGATGTGTCAATTAGACCCGGCAATAAAAAAAGATATTATAGCCTGCTGTAAAAAATATAATGCAAATAAAGTCATTCTATTTGGCTCCCGTGCCAGAGGAGATAACGGACCTTACAGTGATATCGACCTTGCAATTAAAGGAGCTGATAACTTTGACCGTTTATTTGCCGAATTAAAATACAATGAATTTACGCTGCTTGACATGGATATTATTGATCTGGACGGCAGGGTAAGTGAACCTTTGATGAAAGATATTTTAAATGACGGACATATTTTATATGAGAGGACAGGAAAATGAACCGAAAAATTGAAAACTTTTTTTCAAGCCTTGATACTTTACATGAAGCTTCCGTTACTGACTATACTCAAAACAAAATTGTTTTAAGCGGTTGTGTCAACACCTTCTGCCTGACTTTTGAATTATCGTGGAAAGCAATGAAATACGTTTTGGAGTCAGAAGGTGTCGATAAAGGCAGAACCGGTTCTCCAAAATTGATTCTTATGGCTGCCCTTACCCGTGGATTGATCGAAGATGAAAATGCATGGCTTCGCATGTTACGGCTCCTGAATGACGAATCACATCATTATAATCAGGACTGTGCCATTGAACTGTGCCGCATGATTCCAGAGCTTCTTCCTTATTTTGATGATCTGAAGGAGAAAATTATTGCATTCGGGTACGGAGAATAATACAAAACGCTATTGCACCAGAATCACACTCTAATGCAATAGCGTTTTTTTATGCCCTTTCTTTTTTGTTTCTGCCCCATCTTTTTTTGGGTTCTTTCTTTTTCAGGTTGCCGCGGATTGCCGCATCCAGTTTCCGGAAGCGTTCCTCGTCCGCCTCATCCTGTTCTCTCATGAGATAATTCATTTCCTTGATGACCTGCTCCCCCACATCTTCGCTGATACAGCGGCTTAATTCCTGATTATTTGCGGCAATCGCTGTTCCGACGATCTGCGTCATCAGCTCGGTAAACTGTGCCATTTTATCGGTGTTATCAAGTACACTCTGATTCTCATGCTGCGCAGATACTGGCATATTTCTGCCTGAATCTGTGTATGGATTCAAATCTGCATGCTGATCCTGTTTTGCAGCATATCCATCCTGAATGCGCGTAACCTGACCAGACTGATGCTCCGCCTTGACAGCTTTTTCATCCTGCGTATATGCAACCTGGTGCAGATCCTGTTTTATTCCCGGATGTGCAGTGCCAACCTCTGCCTGCGCATCAGGTGACATATTATGTACGATCATACGGATCGCTTTCAACTGATATCCCTGTTCTTTTAATTCCTTGATCCTCTGGAACTCCTGAATGTTTTCCTTTGTGTAATACCGGTGCCCAAGTTCATTTCGCGGAACATTAAGCTCCAGTTCATCCTCCCAGTAACGCAATACATGTGACTCTACATTTACAATATTCGCAGCGTCGGAAATCATGTAACGTACCTTTTCCATTCCGGTTCCTCTCCTTCCTTTCACCTGCTAACCTATATTATAAGCATTTAAAAGGAAGCCTACAACGAAAATCGCTCGTCTTATTCCGACAGGAACCGCGAAATATTTACTGCCAACAGCAAAAGGCGATGGAAGAATAAATGATGGCAGTGAGCTTTTCGGCACTGCCAACGGAAATGGGTTTGCAGACCTTGCTGCTTATGACAGCGACCATAACGGATGGATTGATGAAGCCGATCCTATCTTTGACAAACTTCTGATCTGGACAAAAGACTCCGCCGGAAATGATAAGCTCTGCGCCATTGGAAAAGCCGGTGTTGGTGCGATTTATCTTGGTAACTCCGATACGGAATTTTCATTAAAATCTTCTGCAAATACAACCAATGCCATTGTTCGTAAGACCGGTCTGTTTCTTTATGAAAACGGTGGCTGTGGCACCATTCAGCAGATGGATCTTGCAACCTGAAGCATTAAACATTTTAGGTCAAAATAAAATGTGCGTGACACACACTTTTAGATGAAGCGCACTACAAAAAAGAGGAGATGTTCCCATCTAACATCTCCTCTTTCTAATATTCTGCGCACAATTCATATATACTTTCATAATATCCGCTTTTACTGCAAAATTACCCTTCCGCCAGAAAATTCTGTAAGAACCCAATCATTGTCTGCATCTCTTCTTTTGTTCCAATACTGATGCGAAGGTAATTGGAAATCCGCTCTTTTGAGAAATGGCGCACATAGATATCTTCTTTTTTTAATGCTTCAAAAATATCCTCTGCCGGTACCGATGCGTGCTTTGCAAAAATAAAATTACTCTTGGAATCGCCAAAGGAAAATCCAAGCTTATGTAATTCTTTTTTCGTCCATTCTCTGGTTTCTATCACTTTCCTGCAGGTTTCTTCAAAGTACGCACGGTCTTTGACCGCTTCGGCACCCAAAATCAATGCCGTCTGATTCATGGTATAAGAATTAAAGGAATATTTTACATCATTCAGATAGCGAATCAATTTTTCATTTCCCATTACATAGCCGATCCGCATTCCAGCCAGGGAACGGGATTTTGAAAAGGTCTGTACCACCAAAAGATTGTCATATTTTTCAATCAGTGGCAATGCAGATTCTCCCCCAAAATCAATATATGCCTCGTCTACCACCACGATCACATCCCGGTTGTGTGCAATGATATCTTCAATTTCAGATAATGGCATTAAAATACCGGTCGGTGCATTCGGATTTGGGAAAATTACACCTCCGTTTTCGCCATAGTAGTCTTCTTTTTTAATCAGGAAATCTTCATCCAATGCCTTTGTCTCATAAGGAATCCGAAGCATCTCTGCCCATACATCATAAAAAGAGTAGGTAATATCCGGAAAAATCACCGGCTTTGCATCGTTAAAAAAGGTCAAAAATATCATTGCCAGCACATCATCCGATCCGACTCCCACGAATACCTGCTCACTTTTTACGCCATAAAACTCTGCTATTGCATCCACTAAGATTTTACAATCCGGCTGCGGATAACGACGGAGCAGATCCGTGTTCATCTCCCGCAGAGCCTTCACAACGCCCGGTGCCGGCGGATATGGATTTTCATTTGTATTAAGCTTTATCATATGTTCCTTCTTCGGCTGTTCACCCGGAACATAAGGTTCTACCCTTCGTACATAATCTTCCCAATTACTCATTTTTTCCTATTCTGCCCTTTCTATCTGCTCTGAAGCTGATATTCTGCTGCCAGCTTTGCAAACGCCTGCATGGAATTCTGTATGGTTTCAGGAGAAACACAGTAAGCCAGTCTGACATAACCGCCACAGCCAAATGCACTTCCCTTTACCATAAGCAGATGATATTTCTTTCCTGCCGTTACAAATTCTTCCTCATTTTCCACCGGAGATTTTACCCATAGATAAAAGGCTCCTTCCGGCTTGATACAGGTAAATCCAAGCTTTGTCAGCCCTTCATAAAGCATAGTACGGTTTTTATCATAAAATGCCACATCGGTCTGTTCCTCCAGGCATCTTGCCACTGCCTTCTGCAACAGAGACGGTGCATTTACAAATCCCAGTGTACGGTTGGAAATCTCAATGCCACGGATCAGATCCTCGGCATCCGATGCCTCATCCGGCACTACCACATAGCCGATACGCTCTCCCGGCAGGGATAAAGACTTGCTGAAAGAGTATCCCACAATCGTATTTTTATAGTACTTTGTCAGAAAGTCCACTTCATTTCCGTCATACACCAATTCACGATATGGCTCATCGGAAATCAGGTAAATATCATGTCCGATTTCTGTCTGCTTCTTTTCCAGAATCTCTGCGATTTTTCTCATTGTTTCCGGTTTGTAAATCACACCGGTAGGATTATTCGGTGTATTGACAATTAATGCCTTTGTTTTTTCTGTAATCTTTGCTTCGAAGTCTGCAAGATCCGGCTGGAAAGTCTCAAGATCCGGATTTACCGTTACGATATCCGCATCAAAATTTGCCGCATACTGACGATATTCTCCGAAAAACGGTGCAAATACGATTACCTCATCCCCCGGATCTAAAATGGTTTTAAAAATTATATTCAATCCGCCTGCTGCACCGACCGTCATTGTCACATTATGATAGTCAAACTTTGTTCCAAAGCGCTTATTCAGATTCTCTGCAATTGCAGCCCTTACATCCGTATAACCTGCATTTTCCATATATCCATGTAAAACCAATGGGTCTGTTTCATCCACCAGTTCCTTAATTGCCGTATTGAATGCCGCCGGAGCCGGTGTTGCCGGATTTCCCAGCGAAAAATCATAAACATTCTCTGCTCCATATTTTTCTGCCATCTGCTTTCCTTCTACAAACATTGCACGGATTGCAGAACTGCCCTGTAATGCTTTTTCAATCTTTTTTGAGATCACTTTTTATTCCTTCTTTCTATCCTGTTCTTTCTATTTATCCACTCAGATCCAATAAACTATTATCTTTATTCACTTTACAATATTAGTGAAAGAAAGTAAATCTATTTATTTTGAAAATACAAAAAAACAGTGAACGAACGTAATGAATTTATCATACATAAGAAATGAAAAAGAGACTACCACACTAAATCTTTTCACTTATAATTATAAGTGAAAACTCTAAATGTAGCAGTCTCTTGTTATCTTAATTTACGAAACATATCCAAATCCCAGAATTGTAAAATTCTTATCTTCCTCACCTGCTGTCATCTGGATTCTTATTGTATGCTCTTTTGCTAAATTCTCCGTAAACAAAATTACAGGATTACAATGTACCCATCCATTTACATGCGGGTCTGCTGTTAATACTTTCTTTCCATCCACATAAGCATCTGCGGTGCCGACCGACAGGTCACCAGCATCCTTAAAAATCAAAACCAGTGCCTTACAGCAGATTTGCATTTCAAAGTAAGGAATAACTCCTTCCTTTTTTCCACAGTACATCCAGTTATATGGAAATTCCGGTGTTCCTGTCAAATCTTCATCCATTTCAACACATTGAAGTTCTGTGTCAGTTTCTTCAAAACATCCGCAGCTAACTTTTGCAATTTCATTGTAATTTTTGCGGTCTAACAGCTTCACCTCTTCAAAAGTTTTCCCAATCGCAGCTTTTTGCTCCAAAAGTTCTACTGTCTTATCCTCTTTTTCCTCAGGGTGCATAACTGCCTCTTTGAAAAAATGCATCAGACAATCTGCCATAATTGTATGTCCTATATTCGATGGATGAAAAATATCATAGAAAAACTGATTTTTTGAAAGTACACGTCCTTCTCCCTGTTTTTGTTTAAACTGCGGTGTAACAGCATCCATAATACTTACCATCGGAAGATCATAACATTTTCCAACTACAGAAAGCCGGTCTTGAAGATTCCAGTCATTTGCAAATACAGAAAACAGGAGAATGACTGCTGGATGATTCGGAAGCTTTAATATCTTCCTGACAAGGCTTTCATAACAGTTCCCCTTTGTCTCATCTCCTTCATCATTTACGGCAAATTCCACAATAACAATATCCGGTTCTATGGTTCCATCTCTTAATACGTCCCTTTCAAATCGAAGCATTCCAAGTTCGGATGGGGTTCCACCGACACCAGCCTTGACAAAATGTACATTTTCTCCAGTTCCATATGCTTTTGCAAAGCTCTGATATGCTTTATAAGCATAACATTCTGTATTGATTGGTATCGCGCCCGCTCCTTGTGTAATAGACCCCCCTATGAAGGCAATCGTTACCGCTTCTCCGCTTCTCGCCTTTTCTATCGCCTTTTCCGCTCTTTTGGTATTTCCTCTGCTCATCAGTGAACGTTCTATCATCCTACAGTAAGCTTCTGAGGTAAGATCAATTTCGTTTTCCTCTGCAGTTTCCGGTGCGTTATAACCATCGTTTAAAAAAAGTCTGACACTTACCGTTCCAAACACTTCCGGCTTTTCAAATTCGAAGCGTATCTGTCCCGGTTCCTTATCATCCAAAGACCATTCAATCTCTTCCAGCTTTATTCTTGTTTCTGCTCCATCCCCATGCAGTATGGCAGTAAGATTCGTTCCACCACCATATGGATCCTTTTCCCCGTACATCTGAAAGATAAATTTCACCTCTTCTTCCGGGTTTTCTGTTTCAATGCTGACTCCGATGCTATGTACCAGTTTTCTGAATCCTTCTGTTGTTTTAAGCAGTTCAAGAATTTCCTGATCCGCAATATTTCCCGAAATCTGCGCGCTGTTAATCAATCTTCCCCCATCTTCATATAAAAACTGTACCCCTTTTCCATCCGGCTGTCTTAATCCAAATACTTCCTTTTCCCGCATAATATAAAAATATGCTCTTTGCTTCTCCGGATCTCTTGGTGCTGCTGGTCCTCTCATATCATTCCTCCATAAATTAATAAATATAATAACTTTCTTCCGGTCCCAGATAGGATTCCGGTAATTTTTTTTCTGCTTTAACAATTACAAGCTTTTCTAATAAAAATCCCGGCTTTACTGCCTGAATTTGTATTTCATTCTCTCCCTGTCTTAAGTAATCCTTACACTCTACGATGCGAATCTGATTCAGTACCATTTCACACCATTCCTGACAGGATGGTTCTCCCGAGATATAGTGCTCCGGTATCAGCGGGATTTGTCTTGTTTCCCTTCCGTTTACTGATAAACCGAATTCTACCCGATCCCACTGGTTAAGCGGATTTGCCGGTGCAGTATATAGCAGGATACGATAATTTCCTTCTTCTTCCACATAGATGCGATAAATAAGTTTTGGTCCTTCATTTTCTGCAAATGTACGGTCACACGGGTATGCCTTCATACCAGAAAGTGTTTTCCCATATTCCGGTATTTTTTCAAACTTTCCACCATCTCCCGACTCTGCTTCTGCGTAATGTTCTGCCTCAATTGCAATGATTCCGTCTGTTTCCACGAATGTCATTTCTTTTAATTTTTCCGGTAATTGTTGACGGACAGGAATTTCACAATGAATATTTCCACCCCGATAATGAATTACAAAAGTCTTATTTTCCCCCATGCTGTTTTTGTCAATGCTTACTGTAATCTCATCTCTTGTCTCAAGCCTTCCGCTTTTCTTATCAAAAAAAATTCCCGGATTATCACATTGTATTTCATATTCTACCGGCTCTCTTCCACCATTTAATATGACAACGGTTCCATTGTCCGTATCCGGACGAAGAAATTGTTTTAATACCAGTTTTTTCCCTGTCCAGTCACCTCCGGCTGTAACAACTTCTCCATCCCCTTTTACATAGGAAAGAATCCTTGCCTTATTTGCAGGTTCCACATACATTCTGACCGGATATTGACATTCCTCTTCATTCCAGTTACGAAAACCGATATGTTCTGACGCTCCCATGCCATTCCATTTTCCACCCAAAAGCGCATTTAATTGCTTCGTCAGCCTGTTATCTGCCTCAATACACTTTTTTAGCTCATTTGCATAATCATTTGCAATCACAGCTCCCTGCTTTGCATAATAATGATTCATTCCTGCCAGCAAATTCAGTTTCTGCACATTCAGGCTTCCCTTTGCAGGATAATAAACCAGTTCAAAAAAAGCCGGAAACAGTTCGTTTGGAATCTGCACCTCCAATGCTGCAAGGCATCTTTCTAATTCCTTTACCTGCTTCAGCATTCTTTCTGCTTCACAGTAATGAACCGGATGGTAAGTCTCCGGTGCCATAGCTTCTGCTTTTCTGTTATGGCTTAATCTAGTATATCCTTTCATAATTGTTTCCAGTTTCTGCTTTGCCTGATGCTCTAACCTGCTTCCAAACTCTCTATCAATCCAGTATTTCAAATATTCTTCCGGTGCGTTGTAATTGGATATCCCCCATTTATCATAATCATAGGCCAGATCCATAAAAAAGCTCAGCGGATACTCCTGGAACTTCAAATCACCCACATTTACAACCCAGATATCACGGATTCCAAACTCATAAGCCTCTGTCATCTGATCCCAGATTTTTGGCAGATAAGAACTGTTTACCCACTCATAAGAAATGGGACCACCGTGATAGTCAAAATGGTAATACATTCCCCAGCCGCCTTTTCGATTTTTTAGTTCTGCTGTTGGAAGGGTTCTCATATTTCCAAAATTATCCTCACAAAGCATGAATGTAACACCGTCTAACCCATCCCAGTCTTTTAATCCATCCATCATACCTTCATTTCCATAAAAGTATGCTTCCACTTCCTTATATAAAGCGATCATCTGTGGTGCATCAGAATTGATACATTCTGCTATCAGCTTCCTCTGTTCTGTAATAATATCTTTTAGCAAATCAATATTCTGTTTTAAAGTCGCATCTGATCCAAGCATCATCGAATCCCGCTCACCACGCATTCCTATGGTGATGATGTTTTCAAATTTTCCATTTCGTTGCAGTCCATCTCTCCAATAACGTAGTAATCCTTCTCTGTTTGTTACATAATTCCATTCATTTCCATAAACAGAATCTTCACCTCTTACCAAATCCCATTCTTCACTATGCCTCAAACACGGCTCATGATGAGAATTACTCATCACAATACCATATTCATCTGCCAATCTCGCATTGGCATCTCCCGGTCCATCTAAGGAAAAAGAAGATGTCCACATTGCAGGCCATAAATAATTTCCTTTTAAGCGAAGCAATGTTTCAAAAATCAGATCATACATTTCCTCTGTAAATCCACCAAAATGTTCAAAAGTCCAGCTTCCGAATGCCGGCCATTCATCATTGATAAAAAAACCTCTGTATTTTACAGACGGCTCTCTTGATATCATATTATCCTTCTCTGTAAGGGTCAGTTTCTTCCTTTTCTCAGGTAGCACATCAGAAAAATGCACCCAGGGAGACACACCCATGTACTCGGAAAGATGAAATAATCCATAAATCGTACCCCGTTTATCACTTCCCGCAATAACAAGTGTCGCTTTTGTTCCATTATCTACAATCTGAAACAGAAAGCTCTCCCTTTTTCCACGTATCTTATCCAATGGAACCCGTCCATTCAATTTCTCTAATACGGAACTTTTTCCAACCGTACCAACCAGCACTACATACTCAGACTCCTTCTGTTCATCCAAGTATGTTTTTGAAATTCTCCTTGTTACCGGTCTGATTCCCGTAACCAATTCCACATCCCCGCATACTTTTTCTGCAATCTTTGCCACACCGCTATAGCATTCCTCTTCCAGTAAAAAAGTTGCTGCTTCTCCATTTACAAGACAAAACTCCATGTTCTTCCCCCTGCTAGATATCTGTTTCCTTTTCAGCCATGGCATCCCATGCTTCTATCATTTCTTCCGTCATATATTTTCTGATTACCCGTTCCATAAAATAGCTGTAAATATATAAACACACTCCCGGCATAAACAATACCCCAAATGGAAGCATTACAATTACCAAAAAAGAAAGTACGAAAATCGCCACCAAAAGCAGAGATATCGGGAAATTATGGAACATCGCAAGAACAGATAGTTTTATTAATCTTATTTTGCTCATTTCAAATCTGGACAGCATTGGATAAGTATAAATTGCAGCTATAAAAACAAGTATAAATAATGCCAGATAGATAAAAAACATCTGAAAAGCAAAATTATCCTCCGGATTTCCGATCTGCTGATACATCATATAAATATTAAATGCCAGAATTATCATTAAAAACAAATAGATCAGATTGATTACAATCGAATCTTTAAAATTCATCCGGAAAGACCGGAAAAATTCTTTATGTAATGTTCCAATCTCTCTTTTGACAACCTTCACCATCGTATAATATGCTGCGGTAGTAGAAGCACCAATCGTCACAATCGGAAGGCAGCAAATCAACCATAAAATGCTGATAATACAAATATCCGATACCTTTGATAAAAACTTCATGATGCCACCATCTAATCCAAAAATTTCTCCCATAATTATCCACCATTTCCTTTTATATTTTTTAATTGTCTATACGGATAAACATCTTTTTATCCATACCTCTTCATGCAGATACCCTTATACTCAAATCTCATAAAAACAGTCATCTCACTGGTTGCTTTTATCAAATCTGTGTAACATTTTGGGATAGCAGAAAAACTGCTATCCCAATTTTCAATTCTCACTTAATTACTTTCCGTTTGCAGTATCAATATATGACTGCCATGTATTTCTGATTGATTCTGCTTTCTGTGCAGGTGTGTTGTCCTTACTAATACCCCAGAATAAATCAGGGCCCATATCTATACCATTTACTAATTTATCATACATAGGAACGCCGCTGTCAACCATGATCGCAAGTGTTTCATCTACGGATTCTGTATCACGGAAAGATTTGTAGTAATTATCTTTCCATCCTTCATGATCTTCAAATCCCGGAACCGGTTCATTGTAAAGATTAAATGCAAACGCAATTTTCCATGCTTTTTCAGCATCATAGCAAGATGGAATAACAAATACATTATCCTGTGCATAGTTTACATAATGATCCATTCTTGGTCCCATCGGGAAACATACGAAACCAAAGTCATCTTCCATATCTGCCCAGTCACCTGCTTTGTATGATTCTGCACATGTGAATACAGCCTCGCCGTTTGCAAATGCAGTATATGTATAATCCCATGCTGCATCCTCCGGATATACCATTTCATACTTATCAATCATATCAAGTGCCCAGTTCAATGCTTCCATTGTTGCATCAGATTCCAGATCATTGTAAAATCCATTTTCATCTTTTCCAATAAACTGCCCGCCATTAGAGTAAACAGCTGCCGGATACAATGTACATGAAAAGTTTGTCATTGCATATAAATCAATTACACCATCATTATCTGTATCTTTCTGAACCTGCTTGCAAAGTTCTTCAAATTTATCCCATGTCCACTCATTATTTCTCTGCAGTTCGTAAATTGATTCCGGATCAATACCTGCTTCTTCCAACAGTCTCTTATTAAAATAAATACCTGCTGTCGGTTCATGATCCATTGCTCTCATCGCATAAACAGAATCACCTTTTGACATTGTATCCTTTACAACACTATCCCATTTCGACTCCGAAAAATCCAGACAATCTAATGTAGAAAGATCATACATTAATCCGCTCTGAATTGCTGATGTCAGGGCACTTCCCTGATATAGTGTAAATACATAATTTTCATCTCCACCAGTCGTTGCATAGTTTACATAATCTTCCGGTGAATCTCCCCATGAGGTAACTGCCTGCTGTTTAATTGTAAAATTGTATGTTTCCTGAATCCAATCCAAGTATTCCTGATGTGCCTCATCATATGCACTGGAAGCTTCCTCTTCCTCTCCTGAACTGAACCAGTCAGCAATAATGATTTCCATTCCACCAAGATCATATGGGTTACCAGATTCATCTGTAAGTACAGTATACTGTCCTACTTCTTCTGTTTCTGCCTCATCAGCAGCTTCTGTGCTTTCTCCAACTGTTTCCTGTGCACTGGAACCAGCATTATCGGATGCTGCATCCGATGATCCACAGCCAGCCACGCCAACTACCATTGTTGCTGTTAACAACACAGACAATACACGACTTCTTTTCTTCATTTTGTTTTCCTCCTTTAATATAACTTCTCCTTATATTGTCTCTATATAAACTCACAGCCAATATTTCCTATCTACCGATTTTTTCAGGAAATACTTTGCCATAAAGCTATATACTACATCTTAATACCTGTACTGCTTAGGCTTTCTACAAATCCTTTCTGTGCAAACAGATAAAGGACTAACAGCGGTAAAATTACCATCAATGTGCCAGTCGAAACAATGCACTGTGTATATCCAACAGATGCTCCGGTTGCCTGATGCATGGTATACATCAGATAATGGCTTAATTTTTCACCAATCTGTGTCAACTGAATTGATAGCAACTTAATATTTCCGAGGAACATTTTACTGTAAAGTCCATCTGTCCACTGCCATACAAAGGCAAATAGGAAACAGGATGTCAAAATCGGCTTTGCATCCGGAAGCATAATCTGGAAAAAGGTTCTTAATGTTCCGCATCCATCCACATAGGCTGCCTCCTCAATATCCTTCGGAATATTTCTGAAAAACTGACGGATCATGTATATATATAATCCATTCTTTAACCCCATACATCCGGCACTCATCAAATAATACGGAATTGCAGATCCTCTTAAATTCAAAGTACTTCCGGTCAGCGCCTTAAAAATACCAAGAATATCAAAAAAGCGGAAATGCAGATACAATGATGTTGATATTGTCTGCGGTGGAATAATAATAACCAGCATTACACAGGCAAACCAGAACTTCTTAAGTGGAAATTCAAATCTCGCAAACCCATATCCCACAATCGTACAAACACCTATCTGAAGTATCGCAATCGTAAACGATACCAAAAGTGTATTTCTCAATGTACTCCAATACTCCATAAACTGATTTGCCAACTGATAATTTGCAGTTGTAAAATGCTCCGGTATAGAAATAACCATTGCATTATACAAATCCTCTTCTGCCATAAAACTGACAGATATCTTATTTAGAATCGGCTGAAGAATCATAAAGCACATTCCAAACAATAAAATTGCCCGAATCATACTTATCGCTATGCTTTTTGCCCGCTTTTTCAAAAGAAGACCATTCGATTTTTTATTTCTTTCCCAAAAGCTTTCTTTCTTTTTTATTGCCACTTCTTTAGTCATAGTAATAAACCCCCTTCGATATAATCAGTGAGCTTATACCTATAATGGCAATTACTATCAGGAAATAGCTCCAGGCCATTGCAGAGGCAAACCCGTAATTTAAATCAACGATCATTGTATCACTGATCTTTTCCATAACCTCATTGTCTGACCTCATACAGAAATCAACAATTGTGTAAATCCAGTTTACCAAAAACAGTGGACTTATCATCGGAAATGTAATCTTCCAAAGACTCTCCCATTTTGTACAACCATCAATATCAGCTGCTTCATACATACTTGTTGAAATCGTCTGAAGACCAGATAAGAAAATAATAATCTGTATGCCAGATGCAATTGCTACATCATATACGCCATCAACAATCTCAAATACAATATCAAATACTTCTCCGCCAATACCGCTGGTCATAAGAATCTTTTCAATGGCTCCGGTAATACTTGCGTTTCCCGTTGATTGCTGAATGGTATCCTGTATACCTGCCAAGAGTGAATTATCATATTCAATTCCAAGAATAACACCGGATGAAAGAATTACCGGAAGGAAAAAAATGGCACGAACCAATGCACGTCCTTTAAACTTTTGATTTAATATCAATGCAACAAAGAAACTGAATACCATAATTGCTAATGAATTATAAGTCATTCTGCCAATCTCTTCTGCCAGTAATCTGGTAAACTCCGTATCAACGGTAAATGCCCTGACATAATTTGAAATTCCTGCCAGAATCATATCAAAGCTTCCGGCACCGATTTCCACATTGCAAAAGCTCATATAAAGTGATTGAAAAAGCGGCTTCACCATAAATGCCAGAAATCCAATAATGAAAGGCAGTATGAATAGATATCCCGATATTGCATTTCTTCTTTGAAGACCTCTTAATTTCTTTCTTCTCTGCATAACCATTATCCTTTCTATTACTGAATTACCATATAATCTCTGGCTGGAAGTGTAATTCCACTTTTAATTTTGTAATCTGTACTGCTATAATTTACATACACCTTTGTTCCGTCTTCATATGCTGTAAGGGTAATACCTTCATCAAGAACCTCATGATTTGTGATACGCTGCTTATAGGTTTTCCCAAGTTCTGCATCATATCTGCTATATATTTCCAGCATCTCATCTTTCCAGGAATCATAATTTGAGCCGAAATACTGTGTATAATATGTATTTTGCAATTCTGTGGATTCTGCATCCATGAAAACAAAGTATAAACCTGCTCCATATTCTGCAGCTTTCAATAATTCTTCCTGATAATCTCCGGAAAGATTCAGCGCTTTTCCTGTATAATTTACATATCCATGAATTGCAATCTGATAAAATGGTACCGTCTCATCAATGATTGTATAATTAGAACCTTTCAAATCCATATTGGTAATAAAATCTGTAGTCCCAAGTACATAATCATTTCCCATATTTGTCATAACTGAAAGACCCGATGCTTTTATGTTTTCAAGTTCCTCCAACTGCATATTAAGAGCAGTTTGACGTGTTACCAGTTCTTTCTGATTATAGTCAGCAGATAATTGATAGCCTGTATCCCTGAACGAAACTCCCTGCGCGCCATAGGCAGCTGCCGCATCTGAAAGATTCTGCATCATTTCAGTAACCAACGTCGGTTTTAACAGATAATACGGATCTTTCCAATCCTGTTCTCCATAATATACGGTATCGTACTCCAGCAGTTCTACTTTTTCCTTACTTACCAGACGTGCGGCATCCCTGAATACTAAAAACCCATCTGATACACCGCTGTCATTTGCGTAATTCGTCACACCATCAAGATAAATATCTATATCATTTTCTTCCGCATAAGAAAGCAATGACTTTATATCCTTTTTACTTCCCAGATCAGAAATAAGGTCCACATCCTTTAAGATTTTCTGGTTTATTCCTCCGTTCATCCAACCGCTCATTTTCACAGACAAATTTGACACACCACTTTCTTTTATTTCCTGTAACATCTTTTGTGTCTCCTCATATGTCGTGAGAGCTAACGGCCTTGAAACCGGTACACCCAGTATTTGTTCTACCTTATCCACTGCGCCTATCACTTCTACAGCAACAGGTACAGTTTCATCTGTATTTTTGTCAAATGCTTCCCCATATTTTTCGCCCAGATAGTCATGATAAGCATTCGCCATATCGACATAGTTTCCGGTATCTACAAATCGAAAACGCTCTACCAGATTTTCATCCGGAATCTGCTGTTCATACATGAACATTTCACCATTATATTTATCCGCTACATCACATTGTTCTCTGTGTAATATCGTAAAGTTTGCATTCACATAATTATAGCTGTTTGTTCTTCCACTGATATCAGCTGAAACAGACGCATAAGATGCACCATCCTCTAAGATGCAAAGGTAAGAAGCATCTCCCTTTGCAATACCATATGCTCCATAATATGCTCTTGTCTCATGAACCAGATAATCTCTGCCCTGTGCCATATCCCAGCCATAAACGTTCGAATAATAACTGTTCTGTGCAAGTTTTCCATTATTAAACCGGATGATTGATCCACCACCTTCCGGCACCAGCATATAGCCATCTTCCTCTGTCCCGCCTGCCCCAAAATATGGTAATATTGTCAGACTAATAATCGGATACTCGTCTTTATACTCAATTTCTGACATTGGAACCGTTACTACCAGGTCATCTCCTTCCAACCGATATTCTATGCTGACATTGAAAACCGGTTTATCAGATTCACCACTCTGTGCATACAATTCTTTATCTACTGCATATTCTTCATCGGTATATCCGGCTTCACTGAAAAATTCTTCCAGTTTCTTCTTCAGATTATCCTTCACGCCATCACGCAATACATAAATAACCTTTTCTTCAAGAATTGGATATTGTTCCAGTAAAGCTTCCTTATCGTCCTTTTTCCCAAGATTATTAATATCATATTTTTTATAATAATCCTTTACCATGGAGGCATCTCCTTTGCTCATATTTCCAAGCAATTCCTCCATTCGTTCTTCTTCTGCAACCAAAGGAATGATATATTCTTTTTCTACTTCTCCAATAGAGTAATCTACTTTAATACTGTTCTCTGTTGCCTCAATATTGAAAATTTTTGATGAAATACTGTATTTATAGTTGTTATATAAGGTATCTACACCATTTACAACGCTATAGGTTAAAAGCAATGTTGATTTCAAATTTTCAATATCACTCTTAAGTGCAACTGTATCCTCATCCGCATCCTGTGGATTGGAATACCATATTGCCCCAGTTGATTTTTTTGTCACTGTAAACTGTGTTGTTTCCGGATCCATAACCATCTTCAGATTTTCGTTTTCCAGTACAATATCCGATGAATTTCCTTCATAGGTGTTAACCTTAACAATTTCCTCAGGGGTTTCTTCTTCTTTCCAAAATGCGATAATCAATATTCCGATCACAATCAAGAGCAGAATCAGAACAGGTCCCAGAAGACTTTTCGTCTTTTCTTTCAGGACATTTTTTAACTTTTCTGTCCTTACTGATTTGTCTTTACTCATACCTTCTACCTCCACCCTTTTACATTCGGAACATAATTTCTTTTACAATGGAAACAAAATATGCAACACCCTGACTGATCATTGAAAAGAATAACAACAAAATGAATACCATAATCAGCATTGCAAATCCGGAAGCAACCATGAAAAGAAGTGTCTTGCTCAAACTGTATTCATGAATTTCCATCATGGCACAGATAATCAAGATAGCTGCCCATACAATTGAAAAGGTGCATGCGAAGGTATAAAATGCTCCTTCTTCTTCCGTTACCAGATTGCTGAATAAAATCATCGGAATCTGAATCAGTGGATAAGGAGTCAGTGCATATGCCGTCCCCATATAAATCTGGTAAAGTCTTCCTTTCCCATCAAATAATGTGGTCAATCCCCAGTTACCTACACAAAACAATGCCAGCGGAAATAAAACACTTGCAATATATAGGAAAATATTGATTTCTTCCCAATAAACCTGCATAAATACAAAGCTCGTATATTGAAGTTTCATAATCCTTGCCAGTACCGTCAACAGAACAATCGTATTAGCAGCTGCAATGGAACCACGTTTTTCATGTGTCAAATCCCAGAAGCCATCCAATGGATGGGTGATGACATACAATGCATATCTTAATGTTTCCAAATAATGAGTGTATGTTTCTTTTTTCTTTAACGAAGCTAACATGCCTGCCTCCATTCCTATGTTCTATCATTAAATATGTCTGCCGTATCAATTTCCCACTTGATTTTCTTGATTTTTCCAACAATCATTGGAAGAATAAACACCAGGAATATCAATAAGAAAATCAGTCCGATATGCTCTTCCACCCACATCTTTCGATACTGTTTAAATGCTTTGGAATAATTTGTCGTATCCCATTTCAACTTAAAATACTTCATTGCTTCATGGTATTCGCCTTGCCGCATCAATGCTCTTCCGATACCTATGTATGCCTGGTCGTAATTTCCATTCATTGCCATTACTTTTCGCCAGGTTTCACCAGAAGCTTCGTAGTCACCGGCATCATACTCTGCAATTGCCTGATAAATCAGATTTCCATACTCCGTCGGTGTAAATACTGTAATACTCGCATTCTGTGCATCCAGCACAAGCAAATCATTTCCCATATGATCTATTGCACTCGGCAGTTGAAAGTATCCATCCATATTTCCATTTCCGCCAAACGCAAAAAGCATATTTCCCTGTGTGTCATAACCGAAAATATGTCCCCGGACTTTATCAACTGCAAAATAAATACCACTGTCCAGTGCTGTAATATCTGTTATTAAAGACGGACCTTTATATCCACCGGCATTTCCCCAATAAACATCACCAATGACATTGAAGTTGCCATTTTCGATCAGAATATTATTGCCAAGCATATTCATTCTTCGAATTGGTTCATCCTCACCACTATCTACACCCTGTTCACTGACATTTGTTGTACATGCAAAAATAAAACCCTCGCTGTCGCGATACAGATTGTCATACTCTGTCGGAACGAATGCTTCCAGAGCACTTCTCTGTGCCTTTGTAGCCAGTTTCTTCCATATATAATCTGTCCAATCATACGTAACAGGACTTGCTCCATAAAATCCTGTAAAGGAACCATCCGCTTCATATTTGATCATTCCTTTGTTAACATTATCTGCTATGCAAAATACTCTTCCAACATCGTCTACCTCAAGCTTATCCGGCAGAAAATCTGTTGACTGATCAAAAGTCGAATCTATCGGTTTTGTGAATTCCATTATATAATTCAAATTCTTATCAAGTTTTAAAATACGGTGATTTCCCTTATCACAGATATAAAGTTCTCCCTCATCTGTAACACAGATATCTGTTGGTCCGGAAAGTGTCTTTACATCCGTATCTCCCTTTATTGAATCAATAATTCTGACAACTTCAAAATTTTCGGTATCAGTCCTTTCTAATTGCACAATTCGATTATTTCCGGTATCACAGATATAAACAGAATTGTCCTTTACATACATCCCTTCTGCAGAGCTGAAGCTTTTATCCAATCCCAGTTCTACAGATGTATACACACCAATTGTTCTATAAGCATCCGGTGAATACGAAATATCTCCCCAATAATCATAATTATAGGTATATCCCTTTTCCGATCCGTCATCTGCCCATACATCCACAGCCATCCCAGCAAGAATACAGATACCAAGCATTACTGCTGCAAGACTTTTCCATCTCCTCTTCATTATTCATTTCCTCCTAATCCTTCAGACCTGAACTTGCCATTGTTTCAAGGATCTGGCTTTCAGACAGAATAAAAATCATAATAGGAACAATCATAACAATTACCGTTACGGCTGCCGCCTGACCTGTCCTTGCAATTCCTCCGCTTTGAATCTGCTGAAGTGCATAAACAAGTGTCTTTTTCTCTTCCGAATAAATAAATGTTGCAGCCTTGTTATTCCACAGATTTTGAACCGAAAAAATAATCAATGTCAGCCATGCAGGCTTTACATTTGGCATAACAATATTAATAAATATTCTCCACTGACTTGCCCCGTCAATTTTGGCCGCTTCTACTAAAGACATTGGAATTCCTTCCATAAACTGCTTCATCAAGAATAACCCCATGGGTGCAGCAAAAGCCGGTATAATAATAGCCCAATATGTATCAATCCACCCCAGCTTACTGATAATCAAATAGTTTGGGATTGCCGTTACATAACCATTAAACATCAGGGCTGTAACAACAATATTAAAAAATAATTTTGAACCTGGAAAATCATATTTTGCTAATACAAAAGCTCCCATCGACGCAATGATCAGATGCCCAAAGGTTCCCACAACCGTGATAAATACTGTATTAAAGATATATCTGGAGAATGTCACCCACGATTTTCCCATTGTTACAAACAAATCCTGAAAGTTATCCAACGTAGGATTCTGTGCAAATACCCTTGGTGGGAACAGGAACAATTCATCCAGCGGCTTTAGTGAACTGCTGATTGCAAAAACAAGCGGAAATGCCATTGCCGCTGCAATCAATGCAAGTGCCAGATAGATAAAAAAATCTCCTACAATTGACCGATTCGGTTTTCTACGTTTTATTAATTTCTTTTTATATGGTTTCTCAATTACTTTTTCTTTTCTTCTTTTATTCATATCAGGTTCCTACTCTTCCCAACAGTTTCTGGATTGCCTTGTTACATAAAATCATTATTAAAAACAACATAGTGGCAATCGCCGATGCATACCCCATCTCAAATCTTGAAAAACCATAGTCAAACAAGTGTGTTACCACTGTCCGGGCTGCATAATCGGTACTTGGATAACCACATAATGCCATCGTAACATCACAGACACCAAATGCCTGTGTGATGGACATGACAGCGCCAAACATCAGCATAGGTTTCATATTAGGAAGTGTAATATACCATAGCTCCTGCCATCGGTTCTTTACTCCATCCATATATCCAGCTTCAAACTGAGAACGATCTACCCCTTGCAGACCAGCTACAAATGACAGGAATCCTGTTCCAAGGCTCATCCATAAAATTACGATCATGCACACCGGAAGCATGTAATCCGGATTTGTCAGCCATAAAATCGGAGCATCAATAATTCCCAGATTCATCAGAAATGCATTTACATAACCATACGCATCACCACGGAAGAAAATAGAAAAAATTACATACACGTTTCCTGCAATTGATGGTGCATAGAAAATAATGACTGCAATTGTTCGAATCCATCTTGGCAGTTCATTAATAAGCCATGCAAACAAAAAGGATGCAATATAGCCAAGCGGCCCGGTAATCACAGCAATCAAAAAGGTATTTTTGATTGCTGTAAGGAAAATATCATCCTGCAGTATTAAGTTAATATAGTTCTGTAAGCCGATAAATTTAGGCGGTTCCAGAATATTGTAATATGTAAAACTTAAACAGATAGATGAACAAACCGGTAAAATATAAAAAACTGCAAATAAAATCGCATACGGTGCCAGAAACAGGTAACTCGACTTGTTCTGTTTCATTTTTTTCCAGGTAATCTTCATCTCATGTCGGCGCAGTATAAAATATTTTTTCAAATATTCCTTCATTCTAATCCCCCTTAATCAACCGGCAGTCCGAACTCTGTCCGCTTTTTAATCAGTTCTTCATCAATCGTAATTGCATAGTCTAAAACAGTCTCTCTTGGGTCTTCTTTTTCATTAATCACTTTTCGAACCGCATTAATGATATGACGTCCGGTATAATAACCACCTGCAACTTCTCTGAAACCTACTGTTGACTTCCACTGTTCTTCCAGAATTTCCACATCATCTGCACTCCATGCCAGCTGGCTGAATGCCTCTGTATTTGCTGTTGCATATCTTGCTGAAGATCCAAGCAGCGCCTCCAATTCACGTCCAAAACGAACCTGCGTATCTGTTTTTGCCCACCATTTCATAAACTCCCAGGAAAGCTGCTTCTTTTCCTCATCTTCAGAACGAATCATCATGCTACACGTTCCTGTAGAATATACAGAGCGATCCATTGTTTCGTTTCCGGAATCATCTGTCCTTACCGTCCCAGGAATCAGTGTAAAATCCCACAATCCCCGGATTTCCGGTGCTGATACAACCAATGTATTATATGTACTGTATGCAGCGATTCCAATCGGCATCTGTCCGGAACGGAATCGGCTGACAAAGTCATACTCTGTTGGCATTCCATAATCTGTAAAAAAGCTTGTATATTGTGCAAATGCATTCACACCCGCTTCATTATCAATAATTGTCTGCTTTGCATCCTCGTCATATACATCTGTACCGTTCTGATATAGTAATGTATAATATAACGACAAATCCGGAAGCGTTGTACTTGTCGGTGACGGAATTCCGATTTCCATGTTATTTCCCTGAATAGTAGGAAGTAGATTTATTACCTCATCCCAAGTCTGTGGAACCTCTATCTCCAGCTCTTCCAGAATATCTTTTCGATAAAACATTACATTATAAGTCTGAGTTTCTGGAATTGCATAAAGTCCTCCATCATATTCGTACGCGCGATATGCACTTTCATAAAAAACCTTCAAAACGTCTTCATAATCTTCAAATTGTGTCAAATCTTCTGCTGCATTTCTAAGTGCATAATTTACCGGTTGGTCTGCACCAACAGACAATACAACATCCGGCCCTTGTCCTGCCACAACTGCATTTAGCAATGCACTGGCATCAACAATTTCCACGTTTACCTTTATTCCCGTTTCAGGGGTAAAAGTATCATCTACCATAGTTTTTAGAATGGTTCCCTGATCCCGTCCAGTTACAATCCATACCCGTACGACCTCATTGTCATCCTCGTCGTATACATCTCCTACCGCATCGTAATCCACGACAAACGAAGCTGCAAAGGATTTGATTTCATGCCATGCCTTTGCCCAGCCACTCGCCCGGTCTTCAGGAACTTCACTTCCTTTACTGCTCACAACAATATAGTCAATGTCGAGTTTTGTTTCACTCATATTTAAAATTGCTGTTCCCAAAGATGTAATATTTTCTTTAAAAGTTGTAAATTCCACCGTAATCTTATCCGGTCTTTCCACAAAACGTTCCAACTGTTGTGCAAGTGTTTGTGCTACCGCAATCTTCTCTGCTTTCTGCCCGGTATAAGCAACCACATCATCAATAATCTTATAAAGCCGTTTAGACTCCAGATCCATTGCTTCAATTACTTCCGGATATACCTGGTCCAGATTATAATCACGATAATCATCCGGATCAGCTCCTGTATATACCAGAATTTTTCGATAAATCTGGTTCAGACGATAAGTTGAATCCTCCAATTCTTCCAAAATTGTCCCCATATCGCCCAATGTTGCTTCCAATCGAATTTTATGTTTTCCCTTTTCCAGATAAAAATCATATGGTGTTCCTTCCTCATCTGACAGAGTCATTAAATTCCAGTCATTATCATAATCAAATGAAATAACCGAAACCTCTTCAAATGGGATTTCTCCGTCAATATAAAGGCTTCTGCTGGACACACTGCCCCTTGCATAATTTTGTCTACCTTTTATTGTCAGATTATAATATCCGTCTTCCGGAACCTCGACTTCCCATTCAATCCATTGTCCTGCCGAGTTCCATGCCTCTCCGCCTGTATAATTAAGTACGGTAGTTGTCACACTATTTGGCACAGTCGTTGGAGAAGACCTGTCATATTTCGCATAAAGGGATGGTTCAGAACGTAAGGTTGCATCTTCTCCCTGAATTGTCTGAATAAAGTTTTCAGGTTGTTCTCCTTCTTTTGTATTCTTCTGGCAATACGTTTCATAAGTATCCTGCTCTTCCACCGGCGTAAGTTCCAATTTGCTGATTATCATTGGCTCATTTACAGCTTCCAATGTAATGGTATTTTCACCTTTTTCGAAATAAAATTGATACGGTTCTGTTTCATATCCCATATCATCTCTGCAATATGCCGACTGCCATTCATAAGTCTCCACCTGAGTCGGTCTGATTTCATTTCCCTGGTTATCTGTTTTGACTTCGCCACCATCTGTCCAGAATCTTCCAAACATCAAATTCGCAGCATCTTCAAAAGGCTCTTCACCATTTATATATAGGCTTCTTTCTATTGCTACTCCTCTGGATTCCACTGTCATATACTCAAGATATATTTGATAAAATCCTGCCTCCGGAACTTCAATTTTCCAGGTAACAGTAGATTCATCTTCTGTATAGAGAACATCTTTCTTTCCCGAATATTCTTTCTGGACTGTCACGCCCTTTCCCGTGTCATATTCGCAAACATCAACCGATACCCTGGCGTCCGGGAACATTGCACCTGCATGAATATCAAGATATTCCGAATAGGTTCCTTCTCTATTCAATCCTTCTACTTCTGCTGTCAGATCAACTCCTTCATATTTATCTGCATAATTGCTGTTTTCCGACGTCCTGCTCATAATAAAACATAAAACACAGATTATAAGAATCGCTCCAACTATCAGTAATATTTTCTTAACGTTTTTTTTCATAATGCCTCCATCAAACATCTACTGTTTCTAACATATGGAATGCAGAAACCTTACCCCCAATGTTTTTCTTAATCACTACATGATTATCATAATGTTTTCATTACACAAACGCTTATCACTTATTGCTCGTTGTTCTTCACATATTGCCCAATTTCTCCAGTAAAAATCTTTCTTTTTAAGCAATATTTACTTTTCTTTCTATATGTGCTACCTTTATTTATATGTTTTTATCTATATTTTTGCCTATTTTTCCATCTTTTTTCTCAAGGCTTTAGTAAATTAGCGCCTGCTCATTAACTAAAAAGCACAGATAAATAGTGGATTTTATATAGGGTTTGCGCTATAATAAATGCATATGTAAATTAGCATTCAGACAAAAAACTTTGCATTTTGGAGGCACAAAGCTCATGTATATTCCTGAAAAACGTAAAAATCGTCAAATTACACTGTTCGACTTCAACCAGTCATGTGGCATGGAGCTCGATCCTATTAATGAGTGGATCAAGCTGGCTCATGCCATTCCATGGAGCAAAATGGAAGCAAAATATGTGGCAATGTTCCCTTCCAAGACAGGTCGTCCGGCGACTCCGTTTAGAATGGCTCTTGGTGTATTGATCATTCAGAAGCGCAAGAAACTTTCTGACAGAGATGTCATAAAAGAGATTCAGGAAAACCCATATCTGCAGTACTTCCTTGGAATGGAGAAATTCAGTCATCAAGCACCAATAAAGCCTTCTGTCATTGTCAGTTTTCGCAAGCGTCTGACTGCTGACTACCTGATGGAAGTAAACGAGTACATCCTTGAAATCAGTGGCGTTACAAAAGAGCATGAACCCAAGAACGAAAGCAAAAATGCAAAGGCTGCCAATACACGCTCAGATGACATTGAAAATCTTGGGACAGCGATTCTTGATGCCACCTGCTCTCCATCCAACATAAGATATCCACAAGATTTTTCTCTTCTCAATGAAGCACGTGAGAAGCTTGAGGATATGATTGACTATTTTCACAAGAACTATCATCCATGGGATAAGCCCCGCACCTACCGCAGGATAGCCAGAAAAGAGTATCTTGCACTTGCAAAGTCCAAAAAGCGTACAGAAAAGAAAATACGTGCAACAATCAGGAAGCAGCTTGGCTATGTCAAGCGTGATTTAGAGTACCTGGAAGACTATATGGAAGCGGGCTATGCGCTGCCTTCAAAGCACATAGACTACTACCTTACCATCCAGAAGCTCTACGAACAGCAGAAATACATGTATGAGAATAAAACCCATAGTGTGGAGGATCGTATTGTCAGCATCAGCCAGCCCTATCTGCGTCCGATTGTCCGGGGAAAAGCCAAGTCACCAGTGGAATTTGGCGCAAAATATGATGTCAGCATAGATGAAAAAGGACATGCAAGACTGGAAAAGCTGTCCTTTGATGCATACAATGAGAATACCATTTTTGTAGATGCCATGAACCGTTATAAGGAGCGTACAGGGCATTATCCCAAACGTGTTCTGGTAGATCAGATCTATAGAACACGCGACAACCGTAATTTCTGCAAAGACCATAACATTACAATGTCTGGTCCGAAGCTTGGACGTCCTTCAAAGGATAAGAAAAGTACCAAAGAGGAATACCAGGATAACACTGACAGAATAGAAGTTGAAAGATTTTTCAGCACTGAAAAACGCTGCAATGGAGCAGGTCTTATCATGACAAAACTTGAGGAGACCACGCTGTCCTCTATTGCAATGTCAGTACTGGTAACGAATCTCTTTGCTGTAGATCTTACCGGTATTTTTTTGCTCTTTTTTTCAGACAACATATCAAGCGAAAAAACAGAGCATTATATCATTATAGATGATGTTGTTTAAGCTCATTGGAACATGCTTCAGTTAAAGTTGTCGTATGGAACCGAAAAAATAAGTTGCTTAATGAGCAGACACTAAATTAGTCCTAAAAAGAAGGCAATAAATGAGCAGTTAAAATCTTCACTTTTGAATAGAGGGGGTTGCCATGGCTGATAAACAAATAAAAGAAAACTATCTGGATTTTTACCTTCAAAACAGCGACTGGGAGGGACGCACCGTTGTAGATTCCTTTGAAACGATCTCTTTCCAGAAGGATTCGACAATCCGCATCTGGTATAATGAGCAAAACCAGAACTATGATACCCATTGGCATAACGCTATTGAGATTATCCTGCCCGTAGAAAACCACTATGATGTAGAGGCGTCCGGTCAAGCCTATCATATCCTGCCAAGTGAGATACTTATCATTCCATCCGGTGAAATGCATGCACTATATGCACCTGAATCTGGGAAACGCTTTATCTTCTTATTTGATGTATCAAGTATTGCCCAGATGAAGGGATATACCAGTATCCAATCACTGATGACAAGTTGCCTGCATATTACAAAGACTACTTATCCACAGATTTATAACGATGTTTACCAGTTGCTCGTCCAGATGAGAAATGAATATTTTAGTTCCAATGAATTTCGTGAACTTGCAATCTATTCCCATTTGATCAATCTGTTTGTCTCTATCGGCAGAAACCGAATTAATAATGTTGATTTATTTCCAAATACCAGGAGTCACAAGCAAAAAGAATATTTGCAAAAGTTTAATGAAGTTTTAGACTATATTGATTCTCACTATACAGAAGAATTGACCTTAGATAATATTGCTGATTTCAGCGGCTTTTCAAAATACCACTTTACCAGACTTTTCAAGCAATATACAGATTCTACTTTTTATGATTACTTAATTTACCGTAGAATAAAAGCTGCAGAAGAACTACTGGCAAACCCGGAGCTGTCTATTACTGAAATTGCGTTGCAGTCCGGATTCTCCAGTATTTCCACTTTTAACCGCATTTTTAAGCAAAAAAAGGGATGTACGCCAAGTGAATACCGTTCTTTGTATTCCATGAATCGTCATTTATAAAATTCTACATATTTTTCATAACTGCATGCCAAAAGCAGTATATGTCTTTCTATGATTCATCTGGGCAGCTATATTCACCGTCCCAGAAAACTGCTTCTCCACCAGTTTTGATTGTAGAATATAAAAACATTCCATAACGACACCCCATAAAATGATCCAGCTTAAAAAACAACTTCTGTTCTCCTGCCTTAATCCATCTCCGGTTTCTACGATAATAAAACTCTGCGACATCACGTCCCGCTGTAAAATCTCCCTTTACTTTAAATTCAGCGCAGTTTCCATCAAATGGGGCCCGGAACACTTCTGTTCCCGGCATATAGTCTACAGTAACGTCGCGTAAAGAAGTATCCTGCATTTTTCTACTGTGCATTACAATAAAATATCTTCCCATTTCCTTGGTAATTCCAATCCAGCCATAACACCCTTGTAATGCACATAATCCTGCAAAATCGCCATTGTGTATTTCGGATGCATCAATTCTTACCTTAAAGGAACTGGATGGGAACATCATTCGTTGTGTCAGCGTATTAACTGCCTGTATGACATTAACACAGATTTTGCCGGTCTTAATTGCCAGACCTCCATCTTCCGTTCTTCTCCACAGGCTCTGATCCGGCTCGTGGTTCCACTGCCATAACGGATGGATCTTTGCTTTTTCACTCTCCTTATCAAAAATATCCGATGTAAATAATGATTTATACTGATAATCCGGTCTTATGCTTGCCACCTCAATCTTCTTTGGCATCTTCCCATTATCTCCAAATACAGGCAGCTTTTTTCCTTCCGGACTGTCCGGATCCTGTTTCCATGTTACCGGTATTAGCACAGGCATCCGTCCCGCAGCCCCGTGATCCTGAAACATTACGGAATACCACTCTCCTTCTGGCGTCTCTACGATTCCTCCCTGTGCAATTCCTTTTGGAATCCCCTGATGTAGATACCCGTTATCATCTTCGAAAATATCACCACCAATAAATTCATTTGTCAGATGATCCGTATAAAAGCAGGCCTGGGTTCTTCTCCCCTTTCCACGCTTTGGCCAATGTATCAGAAACAGATAGTATCTGCCATTAATTTTATAAAAATGAGAGCCCTCATAACCAAGATAGACATCTCCTTTCTCTTCTATTATCACTCGATCCAATCCACCTTGTTTCGGTGCAGTAAGTTCCTCGTTGAGTTCCGTCAGATGAATCCGATCCATTCCCCATACAATATAAGTTCTTCCGTCATCATCAAACAAAAGAGAATTATGATGATACACACCTTCCACATAATGTTTTTCCCATGGTCCGGTTATCTCATCTGCGGAAAACAGATACGTTTTTCCAACATCATAGGCAGAAAAGCACACATAAAATTTATTCTTATGATATCTAAGGCTTGCTGCCCACATCCCTTTTCCATAGATGCTCTGCTCTCCCTGAAGGCGTTGTGCATCTGTACTTTCAAGTCTGTCAAAAACATAAGATGCAAATTCCCAATGTATGAGATCATATGATCGTAAAATAATTCCTCCCGGGAAAAAATGCATTGTCGTACAAATCATATAGTAAGTATCTTCCACCCTTATTACATCCGGATCAGGGAAATCTGCCTTTATAATAGGATTAATCTGTTCCATATAAACCTCCGCGTTTTCCTATTCCATTTTTATCCACAACTAATACTGTTTCAATTTTTTTATATTTTTCTACCAAATCCCTATCCTCTGTCAAATCCAACATAGGCACACCATCAATATCAAAATGCACTCTTCGAATTCCACTGCTTCGTGCGCCATCCACTCCCTGTCTCGCATGATAGGTGTTCCAAACGATACCATCTTCATCTGTTACATAGGCATTGTGTCCTGTTCCAAATTCTCCCTCTACACTCCGTGATGTTAGTATCGGATAATTTGTTTTTATCCAGTTTTCTCTTACTAGCAAGTCTTTCCCTTTTTCTATATGAAGAAGTCCAACAACATAAGAAGTATCTACAGCCGCACTGGAAAATGTCAGATATAAAGTATTCTCTGATTTCAATGCATATGGTCCTTCATCTACAAATGTATGGTTATTTGCCCATCCATACTCTGGTTTCGAAAGAATAACCGGATCACTTAATAATTTCCATGGTTCTTTTGGATTTAACTTTGCAATATACAGCCAGGCTCCTAAATCTTTCGGTAAAAATTGGCGCTGTGACCAGACTGCATAATATTCTCCCTGCCACTCAAAGCAGGTCATATCCAGTGTGATTTCTTTTCCGTCTTCACACAACTTACTTCCGTCTTTTTTTACAACTCGCCTTGGTCTAGACCAGTCTTCCTTATTTGTAGGATTTCCACCTTCTTTTAACTGCATCACATGACTTTCTTCACAATAAAATTCTCCCGTCGTAGCAGCATGAAAAATATAAAGTGTTCCATCTATCTCATGAAATTCCGGTGCCCATAAAAGCCCTCCGATTTCCGGATATGTTTCGCAGTCAAGAATCAGTTTTTCCTCTGCAGTAAGAAGTTCCGGTATAGTATCTGCTTCCCTGATATATAAAGTTCTGTTTCCGTCTGCATCATTTGTAGCTATGAAATAATATTTTCCATTCCATCTTCCAATACATGGATCCGCACGATTTTCTGCGATCGGGAACAGATAATTATCCTGATGTACCTTTCCTTGGATTCTGTACCTTCCTTCCTCACGAAAAATATCATCTGAAAATTCCCAATCTACTCTTTTCTGAACAAAGGTGCCATCACTATAACTTACCATTGCAAGAAACTGATTTAATTCTGACCTACTCGAAGCAATTACCTGTTTTGGAAACGACATCCCTGTATTCATCGGTGTCAAAAGTTTCTTTTCTAGCCTTTCTGCAAGATTTTCCGGTATTTCAATCATATTGTGGAACACAGCCCCTTCTATTTCTGCATTCTTCGGTAATATCACACTCTTCTGAAGTGTCTCTTCTGTCATCATTACCACCGAATCCAAATCTCTTTTCCGAATATCCGATGTCTGCCCCACACTACAAATTCCATCCCTGTTTTTCCATCTCACGATATAGCATTCTTCCTCAAACTCACAGATAACTTCTTCCACATACTGCTCCTCTAAGTGAAATAATCCTAACTCCTCATATTCTAGAAAGTCCTTCGTAAAAAACAATACCACGCATCCTCTGCTCTCCTCATCATCCTCACCATCTGCCTTGGTGCGGACTGCTACAACTCCATAACCTTCCTCTTTCAGTTGAAAAATAAAAGGATTTTTGATACTTTTCGGATTAAGAGAACCATCTTCATTTTCTGTGGCTTTCACAAATAACACACCTGAATTGTGGTTTAAAGCCTGAAACTTTTCTCCGTCATCACTGATTGCAAGATGCATACTATAAGCAAGTCTCGCATCATACAGTATTGAACTTACCGGCTTTCTTGTATAATTTAATAAATAAAACATCTCCTTTTCCCCCCACACTAAACTTATCTTATTTCATTTTTCTCTCAAAATCAGAGTTGATTTTCACATATCTTTCCATATTTACAGTATAAAAAAAACTGGTTTTCTTAACTACCCAGTTTTTGCTTACATTTTCTCATTTTTTGCTATTTGACTGCATATCTTGAGGGTGAAGAACCTGTATATTCCTTAAATACTCTCGAAAAATAGAATGAATCATTAAATCCGCAGGAAGCCGCCGTATTTTTAACTGAGGTACCCATGCGAAGAAGCAATTTTGCCTGTTCTATCCGGTAATTCAATAAATACTGTTTAGGCGAAATACCTGTTTTACTTTTAAAAAGACGGTAAAGTGTCACCCTACTGATATTCAACATCTCACACAGCCTCTGTATATGAAATTCTGATTTGTGGTAATGATTTTTTATCAACAATACTGCCATTTCCATCCTTTTCTCATCTTCATCGCTCCTTCCTACACATTCAACAGGAAATATATCAAGGTAAACCCCAAGTATTGAAAGCAAAACTCCACAAGCTTCATTTCTTTGCTGATGGTAAATATCCATTTCTAACAGTTTTAGAAAGAGCGGCAAAATCTTTTCTTCCTGTTTCAAAGAACAAACCGGGTTTTTTTCTTCAAATTGTGTATGTTCCACCCAGTTTTCAACCTGATTTCCCAAGAAATCCACCCACATATACTCCCAAGGATTTTCTTCCTCCGGGTAATATTCAATAAGTGTATACGGTCTTGTCAGAAAACTCTCACCGGCTTTCACATGATATTTTCTATGATTTACTATGAGATATCCTGCGCCTTTCATTACATAATGAATAATAAAGCAAGAACGGATTCCCGGTCCCCATGCATGCATATCCTTACAATTTTGTCTCCCCATTCCTACTAGTTTTATTGACTGTTCTGAAAATAATTCTTCTTTCATAGCTCTTCCTTTCTGAAACAAAAATCCATGGTTTTGTAACGCAAATAAATGGATTATGTACATTTTTTCCATATATAATTAATTTACAATACATATATTGGGAGGTCAATTAAAATGGTAAAATTAACACCGCCAATGGGATGGAACTCATGGAATACCTTTGGCGAACACATCAACGAAACAATGATTAAGGAAACAGCCGATAGTATGGTTGAAAATGGTTTACTCGAATGTGGATATGAATATCTTGTCATTGACGACTGCTGGTCTTTAAGAGAAAGAGATAAAAATGGTCGTCTTGTCGCTGATCCGGAAAAATTTCCACATGGAATGAAGGCTGTCGCTGAATATGTACATCAGAAAGGTCTGAAATTTGGTATGTATTCCTGCGCCGGAAATCTAACCTGTGCAGGATATCCGGGAAGTTTTGAACACGAATTTATTGACGCTGCTACATTCGCAGAATGGGGTGTAGACTTTTTAAAATATGATTACTGCTATCACAGCAATATTATTCCGGGAGAATACTTGTACCGTCGCATGGGTCTTGCACTTGAAAACTGTGGAAGAGATATTCTATTTTCTGCATGCTCCTGGGGTGCAGACGAAACACATAAATGGATTAAAACTTCTGCTTCCTCTATGTGGCGCTCTACCGGTGATATTTTTGATACATGGGAATCTATTAAAGATTTAGCAAAACAGCAGCCTGCACTCTTCCCGTATAATGGTGTCGGTTGCTTTAACGATATGGACATGCTCGTAGTCGGCATGTACGGAAAAGGAAATGTCGGTCTCCAGGGATGTAATGATACTCAGTACCGGACACATTTTTCTCTCTGGTCATTTTTCGGTTCCCCATTAATGATTGGTTGCGATATTCGTGATATGACACCTGAAACAAAAAAAATTCTGACAAACAAGGAGCTAATTGCAATTAATCAGGACCCTGCATACAGACAGCCTTACCGATTAAACGGAATCTGGCAAAATGACAATATGCTTACCTATGCAAAAAATCTTGCAAACGGCGATATTGCTATTGGTCTTTTTAATTTAAATGAAGAAAAAGCAATGGCACGTTTTAATCTCGATGAAGTTTCTCTCCCTGAAAGCACCGGAAAAACCTTATCCATGACGGATATATGGACAGGTAAATCAGCAAATACGGTAAACGCAAACGTAATGTGGGAATTAGAACCTTATGACTGTGCCGTCTTTCGTGCAAAGGTGGTTGATTTACCTTGAGTTGCTGTATGAATTGCAAAAAAGAATTAACGCATAACGAAATCGGAGCTTATAAAAAATTTGTGAATCGCGGAAGTACTTCTTATCTTTGTATTTCCTGTCTTTCAAATCGGCTTGACATTCCGGAAAATTTTATACTACAAAAAATCGAACATTTTAAAAGCCAGGGTTGCACACTTTTTGTGTAACCCCGGCTCTTTTTATGTCTCCTAAATCTGTTCGTAAAACATCCACCCGTACTCTGCATAATTATCGCTCTTTGTTCCATTTGACGAAGCATACATTCCGATGGTACATCCGACAAAGCCACCTGCTACCTCTGTACTCAAGAAATGAATATCCACGTTACAAGCTACCATCACCTGCTCTCCGCAGACCTGATAACAAAAATCTGCTTTCTGTCCGCAAGCAACAATCTTTAGAATCATATCACCCTTTGGCACTTTACAGCTGGCAATGACATCATCTTTTCCCCCAACGCAAGAAATAACACGAACACTTTCCTGCTCTCCTTCAAGGTACTTTTCAAAGCGGATATGATATTCATTACTCTGCATAACTGCTATTCCCGCACATTCCTGCTCGTTGCCTGGTGTAAATCTCATCTGTACACCGGCCTGATAATCCTGATGTCTTTGGCGTAATGCAACATATGCAGGAGAAGCCTGTTCCTTTAATGTTACATTTTTTAATGCAAGCTTTAATACTCCCTTATTCTGGTCTAGTTCGTACATATCTGAATCAGGATTTCGAAGTGTCAAAAATGCCATATCCAGTTTATCCTGGGCAAAACTATAGATTGGACTTTTTGGTATCATCTGCATCTTTGGAAGTGAAATTTCAACCGTATCCTCTAGTTTACCAACCCCCCGATTTATAATTGGCCATCCATCTTCCCATTCCACTTTTGCAAGAAATGTTTCTCTTCCCATATTGGTATAACCTTCACATGGTCTTGATGCGAGCATCACAACATACCAATTTCCATTACAATCTTCCACTAAATCGCCATGTCCGACATAGATAATCGGATAGTCTTTTCCAAGATGTCTGTGTGTAATAATTGGATTCTTTGGATTCCCTTCAAATTCCGCAAAAATATCCTTACTTCTTGCAACAGAAATACAATGATCCGGTCCGGTTCCACCCTCCGCTATCATCAGATAATAATATCCGTCTTTCTTATAAAGATGTGGTCCTTCCGGCCAAATAACATTCTTTAGTGCACCCTTCCAGATTTTATGGCTGTCACCAACAAGTTTCATGGTCTTAAGGTCTAACTCCTGCGTCCAAACCTCCCAATCTCCGTTATATCTAACACCTTCTGTATTTGGTCTGGTTCCTACATAATAGCAGGTACCGTCTGTATCAAAAAATAAGCTTGGATCAATTCCCGGTGCATTTTCAATATAATGTGGTTCTGACCATGGACCTGCAGGATTTTCTGCAGTCACCAGGAAGTTTCCCCCATAGGATACATTTGTTGTAATCATATAAAAGGTTCCTTCATGATATCGAATCGTTGGCGCAAATATTCCCTGGGAATGTTCACATCCTGCCAATGGCAATTGTGAAGGTCTGTCTAGAATATTTCCAATCTGTTCCCAATGTGCCAAATCTGTACTGTGAAAAATCGGCACCCCAGGAAAATATGCAAATGTTGAACTCACAAGATAAAAATCTTCTCCTACCGCACAAATAGACGGATCCGGATAAAAACCGCTTAAAATCGGATTTACTGCTGTTGTCATTCTTATTCTCCTATATTTCTAAATTTTCATTATTTGTATATTCTTCCATATATCCCTTATAACATCATGTTTTTTTCTTCACCCTTTTCAAGGATTATCTTCATCGTTTTGTTTCTATAAATAATCCTTGTATGTAGCTTCTCATATGCATGTATCGTGCATTCCGTTAGCTTGTGTTCTTCCCATTTTAATGAAATCTCTGCATTTCCCTTTATACGCAGTCCTTTCACACTTCCCGTTGTCCATGCAACCGGCAATGCCGGAAGCAATATAATCCGTTCTGCTGTACTCTGCACTAACATTTCAGCAATAGCTGCTGTAACTCCGAAATTACCATCAATCTGGAATGGTGGATGTCTGTCAAAAAGATTCGGATAAATAGAGCTTGCAAGCATCTGTTCAATATTATGGTATGCAATTTCTCCATCCCACAGTTTTGCATAATGATTAATAATCCATGCCCTACTCCATCCTGTATGCCCACCACCATTTTTTAAACGTGTCTCTAGTGTTTTTCTTGCTGCTTCGGCAAGCTTTGGTGTATTATCCACCGTAATCTGTTCCGATGGATGCAATCCATATAAATGTGAAATATGCCTGTGTCCGGGTTCGCACTCCTCATACTCTTCCATCCACTCCATGATTCTTCCGTCGCTACCGATTCTTGTTGGTAACAGCTTTTGAAGCACATATTCCGCCTTCTCCAAAAAAGCTGAATTCGTTGCCTGTAAAATTTTTCCCGCTGCAAGGCACTGAGAAAATAAATCTCTTAAAATCTGATTATCCATGGTAGCACCATAGCTAACAGCTCCCATTTCTCCGTTCGGCAAACAATATGTATTTTCCGGTGACAGTGAAGGGCAAGTGACCAGATAGCCATCCTTTTCCACGAGAAAATCAATAAAAAACAATGCTGCCTCACACATAATCGGATAACTTCTTTCAAGAAATTCTCTATCCAATGTGTATTCATAATGTGTCCACAAATGAGTACAAAGCCAGGCTGCTCCCATTACCCAATAAGTTGCAGGATACCAGGTATCCTGAGGTGCAGTATCTCCATGAATATCTGTATTATGATGCGCCACGAACCCTCTGCAACCATACATTTTTTCTGCTGTCCTTCGTCCGTTTTCTACCATTCTTTCAAGCAAATCAAATAATGGCATATGACATTCGGAAAGATTGCAACTTTCCGCCAGCCAATAATTCATTTCTGTATTAATATTTATTGTATATTTTGATTCCCATGGCGGAGTAAAATCCTGATTCCAAATTCCCTGCAAAGTTGCCGGAAGTCCTCCCGGTCTACTGCAGGAAATAAGCAAATATCTCCCATAGTCAAATAACATTTTGCTAAGGCCTATGTCCGGCGTTTCCTTTGCCGCTCTTTCTATTCGCTCATTTGTTGGTATAACATCAAACTTTTCGACTCCATCAAGCTGAAATTCCACCCTGGCAAATAAAGTCCGATAATCCTCTTTGTGCTCCTCAAAAAGTTCTTCATAGGTAAGCATTGCCGCATTATTCATTTTTTCTTCAATTTCCCGCAACAGTTCATCACATTTTTTCTTGTTCCGGAAGGATGAAGCTGCACAAAAAGTCAGTAGCACTTCATCTGCACCTTGCACACAAAGATTTCCTCCAACTGCACTTGCCACTCCACCTTTTGCCCATGCTTTGATTCCCATTACGAAATCACTTCCACCTCTTCCAAGATTTCCATATAAGCAGATACCATTTTCTCCCAGCTTATTTATTCCGTCAAAATATCTGCCGCGCGATAAATTCGCCTGAAAAGAAATCTGTGATGATTTATCTGCTGTAAAACGAATTACCAGACAATCCTTTGGATATGACAAAAACATTTCTCGCTTAAAATGCACACTGCGACTATCAAATTCTACCAGACATACAGCCTCTTCTAAGTTAAGGCTTCTTTTATAATTCTCCACATCTTCGATTCCACTACTATAAATATTGATATCGCCCAATGTCTGGTAGGGATGCATACTGTCCGGGCACCCTGACATTGTTAAATTCATAAGCCTTTGTGCTTCTTTCAGTCTTCCTTCAAAAATATGCTGCCGAATTTCTTCTAAATGCGCTTTTGCATCAGGATTATTTCTATCAACCGGACCACCATACCAGATACTTTCTTCATTTACCTGTATTCGTTCCTGTTCCACACCACCGAAAATCATTGCACCTATTCTGCCGTTCCCTAATGGCAGTGCTTCTTCCCATACTTTTGCCGGTTCTTTATACCATAGACTACTCATATTTTCCTCTTTTCTTATCCGAACTGCCTGTGTAGATAAAATCAGTGAAGGATGCTTTTCCTCCTGTCTCCTTTGTGGCATATACAAATAGTCCAAAGCGACAGCCGCTAAAATGATCTAATTTAAAATATAGTTTTTTTCGAATTCCAATCTGTTTAAAACCTTGTCCATCATCGAAATAGAAAACTGTTTCATCCTTCATTTTTTGAAAATTAGCTTCAATTTTTAAATGAATTTTTGTGTTTTCAACCGGAATGCATTCTCTTTCCATTTCTTCTATATCTTTTGGGGTTCCATGTTTTACATCCGGCATTTCTTTCATAACGACATAATATCTGCCATTTCGCTTTGTCACGGCTACCATTCCATAACATCCCTGAAATGCACAGAGCCCTGCATAATCACCTTCCTTAATATTAGAAGCATCTATGGTGATTTCTCCACAACATTCCGGAAACATCATGCGCTGTGTCAGAACATTTTTTGCCTGCATAATATTCTCACATAATTTTCCTGTTTTAATCGTAATGCAACCTTTTTCACAGTCGTTTTCTACCAAGTCCAGATCCGGTTCATGATTAAACTGCCAACAGCTTTTGAATCCAAAAGAATCATATGCTTCTTCGACTGTCACTCTATCTTGGGAAGCATCTACTGGCATTCCTCTCTTTCGAAAATCATCACTCTCCACTAACGGACGATATTCGTAAGTTTCTTTTGTACTACCGATTTCAAAGATCTTAGGTATTCTTCCATTGTCTCCAAATACTGGAAAATCTTTTTCCCAGCTTATCGGAAGTAACACCGGAATTCTTCCTACTGCACCATGATCCTGAAACAACATTGCATACCACCTTCCATCCGGAGTATCCACAATGCCTCCTTGTGCAACACCTTGATTACAATAACCCCTATCATCGTTCAGTACGTCTTTACCTATAAACTCTCCTTCGAGTGAATCAGATACAAAACATGCTTCTACACGTTTCCACTCACTCCTAAGTGAATGAATGAAAAATAAATAATATTTTCCATTGATTTTATAAAAATGAGTTCCTTCATATCCAAGGTTCGGGTTTCCCTCATCGCTTACTACGATACGGTCAATCCCACCTTCCTTTGGTCCACTCATATCTTTTTTTAGCTCCACTAAACGAATATTCTTATTCCCGGATGCAAGATACACTCTGTCATCGTCATCAAATAACAATGAACAATCATGATAAAACCCTTCAATTGTCTGTTTCTTCCATGGTCCATAGATATCCTTCGACTGAAACAGATAAGTCTTGCCTGTATCATTTGCAACAAAGCACACATAGAATATACCCTTATGGCAACGAAGGCTTGCTGCCCACATTCCTTTTCCGTAAATGTTCTCATTCTCCTCAAGCCTCTGCCCTGATGTACCGTCCAGTCTATCATACACATATGTAGCATGCTCCCAATGAATAAGGTCATATGAACGTAATATTTCACAGCCCGGCATAAAATGCATGGTTGTGCTAACCATATAATACGTATTTTCTACACGTATAACATCCACATCCGGATAATCAAGCTTTGTAATTGGATTCACATCTCTTTCCATCCATGTCACCTCACTCATTCTGCTCTCCTCCTGTCGTTGACAGCTTCTTCTATTTATCACAGAAAATTTTTATCACTCTATTTATCAGAATGAAATAAATTTTCAAAGAATTTTACTATTTTTTCCCACAGACTCATTTCTTTTTGTTCCTGTTCTATAATATCTGTATCCTGACATGTGATAGAAATATCATCCAGATAAAAGTCTGCATTACCATCTGTTTCAAAAAATAAATAGGCAGAATTTAACTCCTCTGAAATCTCACAAACAGTAGATAATTCTGTCCAATCACCCAATGACTTCTCTTCTACAAGTAATTTTGACTCTGCCCCATCTAATCCCATACGAATTTTCTTATCTTGTGTCTTAACAAATGCAGTAATTTTTATTGTTTTACCGATATAGGAAGACACATCCATTTTCATTGATGCATCATTCTCATTTCTTCTGACGCGAAGTGAGAAACCAATTGCTGCATCCTCTGTATGATTTTCTTCATTTACAACTGTAATCACTGACTGATGACCGCTTCCACGACTGACTGCACCGATGTCCTGTGGTGTTACAGTTTTTGTTTTTCCATCTTCCTTAAATGGTTCAAAAGTGACAAGCATATCTTTTGCTTCAACAGCAATCTTTTCAGGTGTCATAGAGAACTCTTCTCCTTTTGCAGCCATTACCATTGCCTCAAATGCCGGTTTTTTGGACAAATCTGCATTGAAAAGCAATGGATTCGAATCTCTTCTCCATGATGCATCATCTGTTAATCCCCATAATGTCACAGAGGTAAGATTCACTCCCTTTTTTACTTCTTCAATTAAACGTGAGAAAAATTCATAATAAAATTTTGCCTGATAATAATTTGCATTTGCATCTGTTCCGGTACGTCCAATATCCAATTCTGTAATATGAAGCTCCGGTACTGCCGCATTATATTTTTCTAATGCAATCATATACTGCTCAATATTCTGTGTGTCATCAAGATGACCCTGCATACCAATCCCGTCAAGTAAACCATCTCCATAAATCGTACCATCTCCGTCTGGATTAATTACAGAACTCTTTACTTTTTCATGGTTTTCATTCCATGGCTCTTCTGTCAAAAAATGAATAATTGCATCGCTACGGCTTCCAAACCACTCATTATAATCGTTATAAAACAGTTTTGGCTGAATGGAAGAAAGATCATCTGTATCCGCATCCAATCCATAAAGTGATGCATACTGCTTTGCATACAATGTCTCTGCTTCTCTCGCATATAAAAAAGCATAATACAGATAGTCCGGTCCAATAATCTGATACCAATAGCTGCGCCGCAAACCATCATACTGATTCTCGTCGGCCGCTTCATTTACTACATCCCATGCATAAATAACATCTGCATAACCATTCTTGTAAGTATACTCCAATACACCATAGATATACCGCTTTAAACGAGCCAGAAGTTCTTCTCTATCCACCAGACATTCTTCATCCAGCTTTGCCGTATCCGATTTTGTCAGTTTACCGTCTGCGTATGCCTGATAATCAATTGCAAAAATAGAAGGATCCACCTGACTATGCCATACCAATACATGTCCTCTGACCTTCATATTATTTTCCTTTGCCCACTCAAGCATTTCTTCAGCTGCAAAATCGACCTTAAATAAGTTTTCAGACGAAGCATCAAAATTATATGCCGGTTTCAATTCATTTCCAAATGTCATGCTGTTAAACATTCTGTTTATCAGCTCTTCTTTTTCCTGATTTCCAATTTCCGCAGTCGGATCATTCCAATGATCCATTGCCTGACAGGCTATACCTAATTTGAAATAGTCTTCATAAAGCTTATAAAGCTGTTCATAACTGCTTGTATCCACATAGGCATTTTCCTGCCCAGCTGCTTCCACCTGCATTGTTCCCCCTCCTGTCAATCCCAATATAGCCGTTCCCGCCAGCAATAATGCCAGCACTTTTTTTCTTACTTTTCCAGCCTTCATTCTAATTACATCCCTTCTCCGCCTGTCTTTATCCAAATGTTTTACTTTTCCTTCTTAAGGGTAAAGGATAACAGACTCACGTTTCCACCTCCGCGATAGGTGATATAGATTGCCTGCACTCCATCCGGAATGCGGACCGTTGTACTGTATTCTTCCCAAACATTTGTATATTGTACCCGGATACTTCCCAGTACCTCCCCATCCCATCTGGTACGAATTTCAAATACCCCATCACCATATCCTCGTGCCTTAATTGCGATTTCATGAACACCCCGACAATCAAAATATTTAAAACCGGCAGTAGCACCATCCTGAATGTTTCCAATATAGCCCGGCTCTTCGTCACCATCACGTCCATCCTGCATAACCTTTGGAAATCCGTCACCACCAACATATACGGATGGTGTATCCGTAAAAAGATTACATGCCAGATAGCCCAGGTACTCTCCCTCTCCTCTCAATGGTCCTCCATTTAATCCACAGGAGGTAATTTCCACCTGCGGAATGGTTCCGTCAGGCAAAATTTCTATTTTTTCTGCACATCCCTGCCGACTGTACCATGTTCCGCTTGTATGCCGATGGTAAAAAATATACCAATCTTTGCCAATCCGCACGATACTTCCATGATTATTTGCTCCATATGCCATTGGCATTGCGGAGGGCTTATAACTGGCAATATGCAGGTCGCAGTTGCTTACGATAACGCCGCCATAGGTAAATCCCTTTGTCGGTTCTCTACTGATTGCATAACACAATTCATGCATCACAACAGAAGAATATATAAAGTAGTAGTAGTCTCCCACTTTACGAATAGAAGAGGCTTCGAAAAATTCATGCCCCTCAAATCCGGAATTTTTGCCATATTCACAACCCGGTACCACAATTACCGGTGGTTCTTTGATTGTCAGCATATCTGCCCCCAACACAGTTGCCATTGCACCACTTCTTGATTTATCTCCTTTTCCGCAAAAACCTGTGTAAAGAAATGTTTTTTCTCCCTCTGTAAGAACACCCGGATCAAACTGCGGCTCATCCCCATCCCGCTCTCCTAAGCGCGTACCATCTGCATAGTGTACATATCCATAAAATTCAAATTTTCCGGCAGGTGTATCACAAACTGCAACTGAAACCACACTTACATGATCAAGTACATAATATAAATAGTACCGTCCATCCGGTCCTTTGGTAATATCCGGCGCATAAAGACACATTTTTCCTTCTCTGTTTAATGGATCTTCTGTTTTTTCATAAATCACGCCTTCATAACGCCAATTTCCAAGTTCATCAACTGGAGCAGACCAGCAGACATAATTGCCAAGACAGAAAACATGCCCGTTATAGTAATCGTGTGAACCATAAATATAAACCCTGTCTCCAAACACATACGGCTCACCGTCAGGTATATATTCCCATGACGGCAGATATGGATTAAATGCTTGCTTTTTCATCCCCCGTTTTCATTCCTCTCATTTCTTTCTACTTTTCTTTAAATACCATTTGTAAAAAGGCAACCGCACTGCGCCGCCAGAAATTCCAATCATGCCTTCCCTCTATAAAATATGAGGTCACCGGAACTCCATGCGCATTTACTTCCTCTGTATTTGCAATTGTTTTTTCATAAAATGCATCCTGTTTTCCACATGATACAAATAATAATTTCATTTTCTCCCTGAAAACTTCTTCCCGATACAACAGATATCTGTAATCTTCCTCATCATCTGCGATTACGAATCCACCGCTGAAAATACCGAGCCAGGAAAATAAATCCAGATGATGAAGCGCAATTTTCTGAGATTGCATTCCTCCCATGGAAAGACCGGCTATTGCCCTATGTTCTTTGTCAGAAATTGTCCTATACCGGGAATCAATATATGGAATGCAATCCTCTACCAGTTCCTCTTCAAACGACCCTACTGCCGGGTGGCTTGTTCCATCTGATCGAAATGCATAACCTGTATTCATTACGATGATCATCTCCTGCATTTTTCCTTCTGCAATCAACCCATCTGCAATATTTGCGATTTTTCCCTGATGCAGCCATCCAATTTCATTTTCGCCGCCGCCATGCTGCAGATAAAGCACCGGGTACCTTTTCCCACCGGCCGGATTATAATCTGCCGGTGTATAGACATAACAGAGTTTTTCTCTTTTCGTCTGGGTGGATTTGTAATAATTCATATGAATCTGCCCATGTGGTACATTCTTTAATTCATGGAAATGAAATTCCCGTTCCGGCACTTCCAGATAATTGATCGTCTGAAAGCATCCATAGCCGATGGGAGCCTGCTCATTGATGACCCTTGTTCCATTTACTTCAAACGCCACATAATGGAACCCCGGTTCTACCTCTTTCACTTCTCCAACCCAATAGCCTTCCTGCTTTGCATCCTTTTTAAGACTAATTTTTCCACAATCAAATACATCCACTTCCACCGTTTCTGCTCCCGGCGCATACAAAGATATTTCTACACTTTGTTCACCGGTATGTAAAAATCCGGGACGAATATCCACATATCGTCCAGCCGGTTTTCCATCCTTATCAGTTGCGAAGATCACCTGCTTATATACCGGATCAAAAAACAGTATCTGTTCCTCTAAAGTCTGTTTTAATAGCTGTTCTTCTCCCACTGGAAGCATTCCACATGAAAGGTTCTCATACTCAGATACAGCATCATCTGTCTTCTCTTCCCATCGAAACAACTCCGGCACAAAATCTGCGAGGCATTTTTTCCAGACATGCCACTCATGATACCCTTCATAATCTCTGCAGATACAATTAATTCCTATATTCTCGAAACATGTATCATAATACTTCTGTCCAGTCAGAATTTCTTTTTCTTCACTTCCACATCCTAAGAATGCCAGTTCTGCCTTATATTTTTTTTCATTCAATATCGTATTTAACGGTTCTAAGGAAACTCCCGAAAAAACTCCAAATGCCGAAAATAACTGTGGGTGTTTTGCCATAGCAAGGGCCGCCTGCGCTGATCCAAGAGAAAGACCTGCCACTGCCCGGTTGCTACGCCCTTTTTTTGTAGAAAAATGTGCATCTATATATGGGATTACATCATTTACCAGTTCTCCGTCAAAATCCCCAGGATAAAATACCGGATCTTCTCCCGGTTTGAATGCATAGCCACAGGTCATTACCACTAACATCTCCCTGCATTTTCCCTCTGCAATCAAATTATCCATAATAAAATTCATCTTGCCCTGCCATACCCAGTCTGTTTCATTTTCTCCAACTCCATGAAACAGATATAATACCGGATATTTCACACCTGATTTTACTTTTTCTTCATAACCAGCCGGTGTATACACATAACACTCCTTCAAATGCCTGTTGATACTGGACGTATACTTGCATATGCTGACTGTTCCATGCAAAACATCTTTTAGATAATAGAAATCCACCCCCTTTTCTGCTACCTCAAATGTATTCATTGCAGAAAAGCAGCCATAAGAAACACCTGCTTTGGGATTCCAAATCCTCACTCCATCTACATACCAGTGATAATCATGAAATCCAAAGTGAAACTTCTTCTTTCCGACAAAACCTCCCTGCCCATCTGGCTCTAATTCATAACGGCCGGTTCCGGCAAATCCGCCAAGACATCCAATTTCAACTTTTTTTGCATTTGGAGCATACAGATAAAATTCTACTTCCCCATCTTTTCCTACTGTAACACTCTGCCTCTCATCCCGATATACAACTCTTGCATAGTTTTCATCTCCTGCTATCATAACAACTTCTGCTGATTTATGAATCGGATCAAAAAAATCCGGATGAGTGCTGAGTGCCTGATTTTCTGACTCATACATACAGTTTTCCCCCTTACCCTTTCTCTGTTTTTTTTATCTCCTGTTTTTTAATTAAAATACCATGACTCCAATTCAAATCCTTTTCCACTGAAAATAAAATAAATATCATGCTTTCCTGCAATTTTTCTATCAATCTGTGTTGTGATTTCTGTGAATTCCATCGCATCATCCGGATCAATCTCTGCATATCCCAATACCTCTCCATCCAGTGAATCCATACAGATTTTTATGTATCCTGTTCCCTTGCCTCTTGCAGCAACACTAAATTCTTCCACATGTCTTGTTCCGAAATCTACTCCATAAACACCAATCCAGCTTCCGGTATGAATTCCAGTAACTATCATATCTCCAGAACCGCATTCTATGCTTTTCTCACCATATTGTGTTGTTTCAATTCCACCCATAACTCCCATGGTCACAGCCTCTACTTTCTGATATGGATTTAATGCTCCAAACTGTTCTACCCCTGTTAATGTTCCCTGTATCATTTCAATATTTCCTTCCTCATCAAATGTTACTTTATCAATATTGGTACTGCGATAGCCTTTGTTTATTCCCATCGCTTCTTCTAAAATTCTTGTATGGTATGCCATATACCACTGTCCTTCAAACTCAAACATACAGTGGTGATTATTTCCGCCTCTTCCAAAATAGTACTGTGGGTTCTTTAAAATCGGTCCGCATAACGTAAATGGTCCCATTGGATTATCACTGGACATCGTAATGATTTCTCCACTGCTGAATCCAATCTCATCTTCCTTCTCATTCGGCACATTAAAGTTTGAACAATAAGAATAGTAATAAATGCCATTGATCTTATTAATACCGGAATCTTCAAACAAATAAGAAACATTTTCGATTATAACCGGATCTCCGTCGAGACTTATCATATTATCAGAAAGCTTTGCGACACGCGCCGTTCCCGGATTAGCAGCTTTATCTTCACTTGGAATTCCTCCGCCAAAATAGATATAAGCAGATCCATCATCATCCATTAATACCGCAGGATCGAACAACCATGTGACCTCAGCACAGGTCGGCGTTGCCCGTGAAATCAGCGCCTCTCCTAATGGATCCGTAAATGGACCTGTCGGACTGTCACTTGTTAATACTGCAATTCCATTTCCACTGTTTGCAAAATACAGGAAAAATCTCATTTTTCCATCAATTTCTTTACAGGCTGCTGCCGGTGCCCAGGAATTATTTCCCCAAGTTGCTGCCCCATTTTTCGAAGCTGCATAAACACTTCCATGATCTGTCCAATTTACCAGATCTGCAGATGAGATCACATTAATCTTATATATATTGGAATAGTCATTTTCCAATATTTCTCCATTTTCATCCAGCATTGGTTCATCACATGTCATATAAAGATACACTCGCCCATCATAAACCATTGCATATGGATCTGCGCCAAAACGCTGTGTCATAACAGGATTATGATTCCCGATTTCCTTATAAGCCTTTTCCGGAAGTACGCTCTCAAATATTTTTTCCATCTCTGTTGTTGTCATTCTCATTTTCTCTCCTTCTGATTCTTGTTGAATTTCTGTAGACTCGTTTTCCACCTTTTGTTTTTTTTCCACTGTCATTTTTTCACTATCACAGCCATATATGCCAAATGCCAAGCTGATTGACAATTGTGCAAGTATAATTTTTTTCCACAAACTCCGGCTTAACCCCATTTGCTTTTTCATATTTTATATTTCCTCCGGTGCACCAATGATGACTTTATCATCCTGGTATTCCAGTTTTACCTTATTATCCCTAAGATTCATCTTATCGAGAATTTCTCTGGGAATCTGAACACGTCCCGCTTTATCTATGATGACATACTCCTCCTGAGTATCCTCGTTTCTCCAATCTACGGTAATTTCCTTTAACCGGTCCGCATATTTTTCCTTCAGAATTCTCTCACTGCTTATCTTTCCATCCCGGATTGCTACTACCCTTTTTACTTTTTTTGATAATGCCACATCATGTGTAACAATCAAAATAGTCTGTCCGGCTTTGTTTAATTCTGTAAAAATATCAAAAATCACATCTGCCGTTCTTGTATCGACGCTTCCGGTGGGTTCATCTGCCAGTAAAAGTCCGGGGGAATTCGCCAATGCAATTGCAATTGCAACCCTTTGCTGCTCTCCTCCCGACATGGTGCTCATTTTACTGTTCTTTTTTGTTTCCATTCCAACACGTTCCAACAATTCCAGTGCCTTCTCTTTTTTCTTTCTTTTATCCGACAAATGCATCGGAAGCATAACATTTTCCAGTGCCGACAGGTAGGGTAGAAGATTTCGTCCATTATTCTGCCAGACGAATCCAACTGTATCCCTTTTATACTCCACCAGTTCCTTTTCACTCATTTTAAAAAGGTTTTTCCCACATACAGTAAGGCTTCCCGCACTTGGTCTGTCCAGACCACCAATCATATTCAAAAACGTAGACTTTCCGCTCCCACTATTTCCAATCAATGCGGTCAGTTCTCCCGCTTCCACTGTAAGATCCAATCCCTGGAGGGCAAGCACTTCCGTCTGCTTTGTCTTGTAAATTTTTACCAGCCCGTCTGCTTGTATCATTGCTTCTGACATATCTGTTCTCCATTCTGAAGTTCGATTAACATATCACCTGCATCCATGAGACCTGTATCATGGGTTGTCATCAAAATTGTCACCCGTTCCTTCTTCGTAATCTCCTGAAACATCTGCACAATCTCTGCTGCCATTACACTGTCTAATTCAGCAGTAGGTTCATCTGCAAAAAGAATTCTTGGATGATGCGCGATGGCTCTTGCGATTGCTACTCTCTGCTGTTCCCCACCAGACATTTCAGCCGGCATATGCCTCATTCTGCCTGCCAATCCTACACGTCTCAAGCACTCTTCCACCCGTTCTTTCCGATTCTCGCTGATTCCTGCCATGCGAAGAGAAAATTCCACATTTTCAAATGCATTCATGGTAGGAATCAGCGATACTGCCTGAAAAACGAAGCCAAACATATTTCTTCTCATGTTTTCCCTGTCCGTTTCGGACATTTCCGTAATATCATTTCCGGCAATTCTTACTTTTCCGGAAGTAGGATAATCCAATGCACCTATAATATTCATCAAGGTAGTTTTTCCGGAACCGGATCGTCCCTTTAATATAGCAAACGCTCCTTCCGGAATAGAAACATTAATATCCTTCAATGCACAAAACTCCCCGCTACTCACTGCAAAAACCCGGTTTACATGTTCAGTTTCAATTATCCTTTCCATTATTCCTCTCCTAATTTCAGTGCCTTTGCAATATTCATTTTTAATACCAGAATTGTAAGTACACCTAAGCATATAATCATTACCGTTGCTGTCACTCCATATAGCTGTGCCAGATCACCTGAATTCGTCACCATTTTTACCGGAAGCACTTGATCTGCTCCCGCATAGGCAGCCTGAAATATGGACGTAAACATTACAGATGCAATTTTTCCGATTCCAAACCCGGCAAATACGGAAACTGCTCCCGAAAAAATCTGCTCAACAATCAGCATATGGAAAATTTCTTCTTTATGCATTCCACATGCTCTCAGTATGCCGAACATCAACTCCCTCGATCGAATCGACATAATCCAGTAAATAAGATATCCTGCTGCACACAATATCATTGTTACAATAAAACTCATGGTAAGTACTCCGTTCGTTCCCTGTAAAAGTGGATCGATAGATACATTGGCAAGATCTCTGTCCCTATCCGTATATGATTTTACGGACACCTCATTTTCTTCCATCCACTGATAAAAGAAATCTGTGCTTTCTCCCTCTTTCACTGTAATCCATACCTGGTATGGTGTTACTCCGAAATACTGCCGCAAAGCAGCGTAATCGGCTACTATCAGGTAATTATCTTTTTCCCTTAGCTCCCCTGCTTCATTCAATTCGATTGTCTTTGTCTGAAAACCCGGCCAGTACGAAACAAAGCCTACAATTTTCCCCTTGGCTTCCTTTTCGTCACCATTTTTAAAGTACAGTGTATCTCCCTCTTTCATTCCAAGCTCTGTCCGAAAACTATCCGATACCAAAATTCCTTCCGGTTCAACTGCAAGTTTATTTAAAAGCTGGTGATATGGCTCTGCCAGCAGTGTATCCGAGAGCTCTGTATTTTCTCCGAACTCTTTTGTATGAATTCCCATTAATGCTATACTCTGCCAGATGTTATCTTCTGTTTTTACAAAAGCCTTTTCATCATATATAACTTTCGTATAAGACTCTGCTTCTGTCATAGACGCATATCTTCCGTAGTCCGGCTCATAATACTGAAGCTCTGTCTGTTCCCCCGTCACAGATGCAAAAGATGCATTTGTATCCCAGACCTCTTCCAACACTAAATCTGCACCATCCAGATAATTCCGGTTCTCTCTTGCATTCTGTGAAATGGTACGTGCGACTGTTGCATGAAACATCCCCATTGACAAAGTCAATATCAGAAACAACATAATAAACTGCTGCTTTCTTCCATTCTTCATGATTTCCATAAAAGAAACATAACTGGCAGGTTTCCACCTTTTCTTCCCAATCATAAAAATTCCCTTTACCAGTAGCGGTACTATACGAAGTACAAAGAGCCCTGCTCCAAGAATAAACAATGAAGAGCTGATATATAACAGCGGGTCCAATGGTTCTCCCCTTAAAACACGTTCGGTAAGTTCTGCCGTATGATTTTTATAGTTATAATATCCATAAAAAGAAATTGCCAGAAAAATGAGATCCAGAAAACATGTTTCCCACCAGGATTGCTTCTTGATTGCTCTTTGCTGTTTTAGATTTACAATCGTCACTCTGCTATGTTTCACTGCAGGGATAGTAATAATCAAAATACAAGTTACAAAAGAAACCAGTGCATAAAACCATACCTCAGCATTGTAATGTATTTCCAGTTTTCTTGACGCTTTGAATCGAAGGAAGTCATCGGCCGCCCCAAGCATCTGACAGAATGCCCTGCCAAGTGGCAGTCCAAATAAACAGCCTGCCCCTGTAAGTGCAATGCTTTGGTACAGGTACAGGCGCATAATCTGACCACCAGAGGCGCCACGACTTTTTAATACAGAAATCTCATTTCGTTCCATTTCGTACATTTGTCCTGAAATCATAAGTAAAAAGGCTCCAAGAAGAACCAGCACAGGTATCTGTAAAATGAACAATGTTGCACTGATTCTTTTTTGCTTTGCCTGAAAAGTTTCAAGAATAGATAAATACGCCGGCTCCTTCATAGTGCCTCGAAACGCACTCTCATCAAGCAGATATTTTGTTTCTTTTACCAAATGCTCTACTTCGGAGGCATCTATCTGGGTATAGTCGAATAAGGAATAATAACTACAGGTAATCGTATATCCGGAAGCATTCTCACCGGTAAAGTATTCCCGGAACAGTTCTTCTTTCATAAGACATTCATTTCCCATGTTCTCCGGTGAAACTTGCCAATACGGATCATTACTATCCATCTCCTTATATACTCCTGCAATTTTCAGCCTTATCACCTTACCCTCTGGATCTCGTAATGATTGATATTCAATTGTCTCTCCTACCAGAAGATTCAGATTCACCATAGCCGCCTCACTGATCAAAACTTCTATGTCTCCATCTTCTGTGAGACCACTTTCTGAATACATTGTTCCAGCTATAATTTCTGCATGCTCTTCTAATCCAGATAAACAACCAAGTCTTATTTCCAGCTTCGATACATCATCCCGATTCATCAGCGAATCGGCATCGGCACTTGCCAGACTATAATAGCGGATAGATTCTTTTTCCTTTACACCAAGTTCTTCAAAAATTCCTGCTGTAAATTCTTCCATCTTAGAAATTGATTTTCCGCCATTGTCCTTCTTTGAAATGATCACCATACAATTTTTTCCTGGCCATTCCCCATTTTCAGAAAAAAAAGCATTAAACTCATCCTGAAGCATTCGATTATATGCCGCGCTTCGGTACATCGGAAAACTGACTGCGGTTGCGACCAGAAGTGTAATTCCAACCAGCAGACTAAATGCCATCCATTTCTTATGCCATAATTTTTGCAGCATTACTCCAAACATATCGTCATTCCCTCTTCCAATCCTTCCAGCACCCAATACTCCGTCTGATTGCTTCCCCCCGCAATAAAGCTTTGTGCTGTTACCGTTCCATCACTGTTTTTGATATAGACATATGTGTTTCCATTTTTCTCTTTTACTGCCTGTTTGGGGATTAAAAGTACATTTGACATTTTTCTGATTTCTGTTCTGACTTCGAACTGTGAATTTCTATAATAGTCTGTATTTCCTTGTAATGTATTTTCCACTATCACATCCAGAACTTCCTGTGGAAGCTTAATATATGCTGCCTCGCTTTTTAAACCGGCTGTCAGTCCTGCTGCTCCGGAAGTTACAACTTTTCCTTCTGTCTGACATTTCACCTGATTTAAGTCGTTATACTCAACTTGCACTGTATTTCCATAATTTAATTGCTGATTTTCATTCTGTACTGTCAGAAAGCAGTTGCTACTCTCTGCAATCATTGCAATTGCTGCTCCCTGTTCTATTTCATCCTCTGCTTTTAAATCCGCAAGCCAGAAAATAATTCCATCAGTTTGGGCTGTAATTGTTACTGTGTCTGCATCCTGTTGCATTTCCATAATTGTATTTTTTAACTTATCGATTGTTTTCTGTCGGCCTGCAAGCAGATTTTCACTTTCGCCCGCTTCCACTGCATCCGCCATTCGTTCTGTCTGTCTTTGAAGTTGAAGTTGTTTTTCCAGCAGTTCTGCCTCATCATTTTCAACATGAACTTTTGCAATCACATCTCCTGCTTTTACTGTCTGAAATAGCTCTACCTGGTACTCCGTAAAATACATTGTTCCATAAGACACCGGATTTATTACAGAATCGGATATCGGATAAGCAATGAATGCACTTCCCTCAAACTCACTGGAAAAATCTCCACGTTTTACTTCTGCCGTATTATCTCCCGGCAGATTATTTTCTGAAAGAAGCACTAAATCTCCCTCTTTCAATCCATCTATAATTTCTATATAAGTACCATCATCCTTACCGGTCTTCACCTGCGTATATTTGCTTTCCCCATTCACGACGCAATACACATAAGCTCCTTTTGCATCCTTATGTACCGCGGACTTCGGAATTGACAATACCTGCTCTACCCTGCTGTATATTTCCGCTAAGACTGCAAAATCTCCTTGTTCGACTTCATTATTGGGATCTTCTATCACAAAGGAAGAATAAGCAACATTTCCTTCTGTCGTTATTTTTTCATACACACTCTGATCATATGGCTGATACGTCACTTCATAACGTTTTCCATCAATGACTGCATATAAATCTTCGCATTTTGCCACATCCGATTTACTGACATACTCACATTTGAGAATTTTCTGGCTTTCATCTGCTACCGCTATTAATGGTGTATCTGCTGCAATATAAGTTCCCGGCATATAACTTCCTGCTGAAACTATCACTCCATTCATTCCGGAAGTCAGACAATATGCTGTTTTCTTCTTTTTGAGAGCTTCTAATCTGTCTGTATAGTAAGAAATATCAAGTGTGTACAGCTCGTATCTGTGATTCTTCTCCAACTCCCATCCCCGCTCATTTAACTTATCCTGTTCCGTTTCTTCTTCCTCATTCTCCTTCTGATTTTTCTCTTCTTGAATGTTTTTCTCCATTTCTTCTACTGCCGTATTATAGTCATCATTTATCTGTTCTATCTTCTCCTCTGTTTCTTTTATCTGCTGTTCTATCGAAGAAATATCTGCTGATATCAGCAGATCTCCCTTCGAAATCCTATCGCCGGGTGCCTTTTCATATTTTGTCAGTACCACATCCTGTGTAAAAGAATACTCTCTGATATATGGATAAACCGTTCCTGCCAATACTTTATACTCATAAATATTACGATACGCGGCGGCTTCTGTATTCGCAGCCGCGCTTACCGGTTCCAGCAATTCAATCGAGTCAGACGCTTCCACCTGCTGCCTACTTCCACACCCTGTCATAACGAGCAATATTCCTGATATTAATACCGAAATTATGCCTGTTCTCTTCTTATTCATTTCAATATCACCATATCCCCCTCTGATAATCCGTCTGTAATCTCAACGTTGTCTTTACCTTCAAGTCCCACTGTAATCCACTTTGTTTCCCAAATATTGTTTTCCCCCAAAACATAGACATAATTTTTCCCATCCGCATTATGAACTGCATCAACCGGCAATGTCAGTACATTTTTATGTTCTTCTAATATAAGGCTTATTTCTCCTGATGTTCCTACATCAAAATTCTGTTTATCCGATTCATCACAGAACGTAAATTGCATTTTTTCATTCCAATTATCCATTTGATAGGGAATAACAGAATAACTCCCAGAAATACCACTGATTTTCATTTCCACCGTCTGATCTTTTGTAAAGAAATCTGCATACTCTGTCTGCTCTGAACAAAAGGTACACTCACTGTCATCCATAACAGTAATAATGTGTTCCCCTGCAACAGAAGAAGTACCTTCTAAATTATCCTTTACATAAGAAACCGTTCCGTTCATTTCTGCATATAGATACTGTTGTTTCTTTTGTTCCTGCAATTCTGATAATTTTGTACTTAATACGGTAACTTTATCCTGATAATCCTCTATCTGATATTCATAAGTCTGTTGTACAGTTGCCAGATTTTTCGCATATGCACGTTTTTCTTCCTCAATCATGCTTGTACCTGTCGTTACAATTCTGTCAACCGCCAGCTTCATGTCCTCCTGTGTCTGGCGAAGCAGGATGGTATTGCGATCAAACTGATACTGTATTTCCGATAATTCAAGGTCTATTTCTCCCAATGACACTTCTGCCAGAACTTCTCCTTTTTTTACTTCATCTCCTTCTTCTACATATACCTTCTCAATTTTTTTCCCATTAATCTCAAAGCTTAATTCTTCTTCATCAGACTGTTGATAAATGCAGTTTATCTTCTGTACCACCTGTACATCCCCTTCTGTTACTGCCACCAGTTGATATTCATTTTCTTCCTGTTCCTGTTCTAAAATTACAATATGATCCGTATCTTTCTGTACATTACCGCAACCGGCAGCACTGCCAAAGAAAATTAATATACACCCTGACAGACAAAGTCTTCTTTTCCCCCAAAGCATGTTCTGCCCTCCCTATATATTTGTATATGGTTATTCTATAAAACTTTCTTTTTCATTCCTATTGAGATATTGCTTTCTCCTTCTCATTTATTGCTAAAAACCATACATTTTTAAACATCTTTTTGTGACTTTTTCTCTATTCCATTTACCCAACACGACGTTTTTTTTACTTATTACCGCAATATCTGAAAAGGAAAAGACAATATATAAGAAGATATTTTCTTTATATCATGTCATGATAAAAGCAGGACATCAGAAAATGTATAGAAAAGAGGAACAACTAATGGAAATGACATTAAGATGGTACGGGTCAGACTATGATACCGTAACTCTGGAGCAAATACGACAAATTCCCGGTGTAACCGGCGTTATCACGACCCTCTATGGCACCTCCCCGGGAGATATCTGGCTTCCAGAAGAGATTCATGCGCTGAAGAAGGAAGTAGAGGCAAAAGGACTGCACATTTCCGGAATTGAAAGCGTTAATGTGCATGATGCAATTAAAACCGGTGCCCCGGAGCGTGATATTTATATCGACAATTATATACAGACACTGGAAAATCTAGGAAAAGAAGACATTCATCTTGTATGCTATAATTTCATGCCAGTCTTTGACTGGACAAGAACTGAATTGGCACGCAAACGCCCGGACGGGTCTACAGTCCTTGCCTATAATCAGGCTGCTGTTGATGACTTGAATCCGGAAGATATGTTCGCGTCTATTTCCGGCGATTCCAATGGATGCGTCATGCCTGGTTGGGAGCCGGAACGCATGAGCAAAATCAAAGAACTTTTTGCTATGTATCAAGACATCGACGAAGAAGCACTTTTCGCAAATCTGAAATATTTTCTGGAGAGAATTATGCCTGTCTGCAATCAATATGACATTAAAATGGCAATCCATCCGGATGATCCTGCTTGGAGTGTTTTTGGACTCCCACGAATAATCACAAATAAACAGAACCTTTTTCGTATGATGAAAATGGTGGATGATCCTCACAACGGCATTACATTTTGCTCCGGTTCCTATGGAACAAATCTGGAAAATGACCTGCCTGATATGATCCGTTCTCTACAAGGACGAATTCACTTTGCACATGTTCGCAATCTTAAATTCAATAGTCCAACTGATTTCGAAGAATCTGCCCATCTTTCTTCAGATGGTTCCTTTGATATGTATGAAATCATGAAAGCCCTTTATGACATCGGTTTCGATGGTCCTATCCGTCCTGATCACGGTAGAATGATATGGGGTGAAATAGCAATGCCAGGATATGGCCTTTATGACAGAGCCTTAGGGGCTACTTACCTGAATGGATTATGGGAAGCAATTGAGAAAGGAAATAAAAAATGATGCTTTTATCAGATATCAGTACAAAAGGATACGACTCCTTCGAAAATGCAGGCTATCGTGTTCCCAAATATAACAGAAAAAAAATGGTGACAAAAACCATGGAGTCCCCCTTCTGGATTCATTTTGGTGCCGGCAATATTTTTCGTGCTTTTCAGGCAAATGTTATCGAACAGCTTTTAAACAAGGGTGTATTAGATCGTGGATTAATTGTTGCTGAAGGATATGATTATGAAATCATCGATAAAATATATCACCCCTATGACAATCACAGTATTCTGGTAACATTGAAAACAGACGGAACAGTAGAAAAATCTGTAATTGGAAGCGTTGCAGAATCCCTTGTTCTGGATTCAGAAAATCTTTCAGCTTTTTCCAGACTGCAGGAAGTTTTCCGAAGCGATTCCCTACAAATTGCAAGCTTTACCATTACAGAGAAAGGTTATCAGCTTTGTCAGCCGAATGGTTCTTATCGCAAAGACGTAATGGCAGACATCATATCCGGTCCCGACCATACAATCAGCTATATGGGAAAAGTTGTTTCCCTACTCCATACCCGTTATCTTGCCGGTAAAAAACCGATTGCGCTTGTCAGTATGGACAACTGCTCTCACAACGGCAGTAAGCTTTTTGACGCTGTTTTCACTTATGCCAGCGAATGGCTTAAACGCGGTCTCGTGGATTCCGGATTTGTAACATATATCAAAAATCCGGATTCTGTTTCATTTCCATGGACAATGATCGATAAAATTACTCCAAGACCGGATTCATCTATAGAAGCTATGCTGCAGACCGATGGAATTACAGATTCTCATGCAATAATTACAGGTAAAAATACTTATATTGCCCCTTATGTCAATGCAGAAGAATGTGAATATCTGGTCATTGAAGATCATTTCCCAAACAAAAGGCCACCACTTGAACAGGGCGGTTTCCTTTTCACCGATCGAGAGACTGTTGACAAAGTGGAGAAAATGAAAGTCTGCACCTGCTTAAATCCGCTTCATACAGCCCTTGCCATCTTTGGCTGTCTGCTGGACTATCATCTGATTTCAGAAGAACTAAATAATGAAACATTGCGAAAGCTTATTGAAGGAATTGGTTATCGAGAAGGTCTTCCTGTTGTAGTAAACCCCGGAATCATTTCTCCAAAAGACTTCCTTGATACTGTTCTAAACGTAAGACTTCCAAATCCATTTATGCCGGATACCCCGCAACGCATTGCAACGGATACTTCACAAAAACTTGCAATCCGTTTCGGTGAGACAATTAAAGCATATGAAGCATCCAAAGAGCTTCACACGTATGACCTTACACTTATTCCGCTGGTATTTGCCGGATGGCTCCGATATCTGATGGGAATTGATGACAACGGAAACCCATTCACGTTGAGTCCGGATCCAATGCTTTCTCTGGTTCAGCCATACTTTTCCGATATTCACCTCGGCGATATCATTGATGTGGAAACCCTGCTTGCTCCGCTGCTTTCCAATGCAACTATATGGGGAGTAAACCTTTATCATGTCGGTCTTGCCGATACTGTCTGCACTTTCTTCTCTGAAATGATCAAAAGTCCCGGTGCAGTTCTTAATACATTAAAAAAATATATATAGATATTTTCCTCACATAAACAGCAATATTTGAGAACCTTCCTTAAGAAGGGGACTGCCACATGACATGAGAATATATATTTTCTCAGTCGTGCGGCAGTCCCCTTTTTATGGCCACATACCCTTTGCCGGTTTATTTAGTGTCTGCTCATTAAGCAACTTATTTTTTCGGTTCCATACGACAACTTTAACTGAAGCATGTTCCAATGAGCTTAAACAACATCATCTATAATGATATAATGCTCTGTTTTTTCGCTTGATATGTTGTCTGAAAAAAAGAGCAAAAAAATACCGGTAAGATCTACAGCAAAGAGATTCGTTACCAGTACTGACATTGCAATAGAGGACAGCGTGGTCTCCTCAAGTTTTGTCATGATAAGACCTGCTCCATTGCAGCGTTTTTCAGTGCTGAAAAATCTTTCAACTTCTATTCTGTCAGTGTTATCCTGGTATTCCTCTTTGGTACTTTTCTTATCCTTTGAAGGACGTCCAAGCTTCGGACCAGACATTGTAATGTTATGGTCTTTGCAGAAATTACGGTTGTCGCGTGTTCTATAGATCTGATCTACCAGAACACGTTTGGGATAATGCCCTGTACGCTCCTTATAACGGTTCATGGCATCTACAAAAATGGTATTCTCATTGTATGCATCAAAGGACAGCTTTTCCAGTCTTGCATGTCCTTTTTCATCTATGCTGACATCATATTTTGCGCCAAATTCCACTGGTGACTTGGCTTTTCCCCGGACAATCGGACGCAGATAGGGCTGGCTGATGCTGACAATACGATCCTCCACACTATGGGTTTTATTCTCATACATGTATTTCTGCTGTTCGTAGAGCTTCTGGATGGTAAGGTAGTAGTCTATGTGCTTTGAAGGCAGCGCATAGCCCGCTTCCATATAGTCTTCCAGGTACTCTAAATCACGCTTGACATAGCCAAGCTGCTTCCTGATTGTTGCACGTATTTTCTTTTCTGTACGCTTTTTGGACTTTGCAAGTGCAAGATACTCTTTTCTGGCTATCCTGCGGTAGGTGCGGGGCTTATCCCATGGATGATAGTTCTTGTGAAAATAGTCAATCATATCCTCAAGCTTCTCACGTGCTTCATTGAGAAGAGAAAAATCTTGTGGATATCTTATGTTGGATGGAGAGCAGGTGGCATCAAGAATCGCTGTCCCAAGATTTTCAATGTCATCTGAGCGTGTATTGGCAGCCTTTGCATTTTTGCTTTCGTTCTTGGGTTCATGCTCTTTTGTAACGCCACTGATTTCAAGGATGTACTCGTTTACTTCCATCAGGTAGTCAGCAGTCAGACGCTTGCGAAAACTGACAATGACAGAAGGCTTTATTGGTGCTTGATGACTGAATTTCTCCATTCCAAGGAAGTACTGCAGATATGGGTTTTCCTGAATCTCTTTTATGACATCTCTGTCAGAAAGTTTCTTGCGCTTCTGAATGATCAATACACCAAGAGCCATTCTAAACGGAGTCGCCGGACGACCTGTCTTGGAAGGGAACATTGCCACATATTTTGCTTCCATTTTGCTCCATGGAATGGCATGAGCCAGCTTGATCCACTCATTAATAGGATCGAGCTCCATGCCACATGACTGGTTGAAGTCGAACAGTGTAATTTGACGATTTTTACGTTTTTCAGGAATATACATGAGCTTTGTGCCTCCAAAATGCAAAGTTTTTTGTCTGAATGCTAATTTACATATGCATTTATTATAGCGCAAACCCTATATAAAATCCACTATTTATCTGTGTTTTTTAGTTAATGAGCAGGCGCTATTTACTACAATTACTTTATTTGCTTCTAAATTGGTTGTCAAAAGAAAACGTACCTCGTCCCGATATTCCGGTTTTGCAAAATAATATGCATAGGTATCAATTAACAGGAAAATATTTGCTGTTCTTCCTTCCAATTTAAAATTCGAAAAGCCCATCGGAACATACACATCCCAGATTGCCTCCGGAGAAATATGGGTTCTATAATTTTTCAGGGTATACAGGGATGTCTTTTCTCCATATTCACAATACCATCTCGGAATCGGTATCTGTTTATCCAATGGCATTTTTCTGTTTTTTAATGCAATCTGCTCCTGTTTTGCCATAAAACGATAATGTTCACCTCTACGTGGGCACTCCGGTCTACAGCAACAATTTACCAGCAGCTCACAGCGATCCTTATCCTTAATCTGTTCCAGTTTTTCAAATTGATTATTAAGATTGTAATCCAGAACTACCAGTTTATAATCCTTTGCAAGCTCTGCATTTAAAACATTCATATTCTTAATTTCTTTACACGTAGAACTGATAATTTTAAAACCCGGATATGTTTTTCTGATATATTCTTCCAAAATATCAGAAACTACAATCACCTCATTCATGCCATTATCTGCTGCCTGCATACAGAAATTGCAGTATTCATCTGACAGATCTGCCTCTGTCAAAAGGGGATTCGTATATGTATAGCGAATTGGAATTCCCTTGCCATTAATTGCAGCAATTACGCCACGAATATATTTTGCATTACATTGATCTCCCTGATTAAATCTTCCTCCATTCCATCTGGAGGTTGGAAATTCTCCAAACATAGATGCAATTTTTATTCCCTCCCGGAACATTTCCGGAGATTTTTCCATCAGATCAACAAGTAGCATATTTAGCGGAAAATTATTTCGTAATCCCGGCAAATGAAATTTTACACTCATCCTTCTTCTCCTTCTTTCTTTAAAAATTGAAATGAATAAAAATCAAACTGACTTCCCGGCATAAAAATAAAAGACACCTGTTGCAGGCCAAATACCGATTCTATTTTAAATTCCTGCATAGTAAATTCATCTTCCTGTGGGAACTCAATGATCTGACGATTTTCTTTTTCTCCATCAAAGAAACGTATATGAATTGTATTTTTCTCGTTTTGAGTTCTTCCACAAATACATATTTTATCTGTTCCGTCACTTCCAAAATCCATATCTGAAAACTCCAGTGTTACGTTGTTTCCTATATCCATAACACCTTTCTCTGTTACTCTCATCTGATCTCCATAAATTGCTTCGCTCTCATTTGCATATAGGCATTCAAATGCTTTTGGATATTTTCGAAATACGAATCCCTTCAAATGTATTTTCTGATGCAGTTCAAAATACAGATCATGAATTCCTTTTAATCTCTCCGGCAAAAGATATGTTTCCTCCTGATAAGTATTCCAGATAGAAGCCTTTTGATAAACAGCTGTGATCAAAAGCCTGCTTTCCTTTTCTCCGGGTTTTCCGTCCCAGATCCCAATAGGAGTTTCTACGCCGCCTAATTCAAAAATCGGAAGTGTGATAGAATCTGAACCAATTTTTCCAAAATCTATTCCCCGAAATCCCACAATTGTTTTTCCGTCCCTTGCAGTTGAGACCCCATGTTCATTCCCATTTCCAACATCTCCAACCGAATCATTATACAGTCCTCCAGCCACCAGTTTATATGGATCAAAGTACATTTTTCCAAGACCTTCTGCCACAAAATCATAAGATGAAATAACCTTTACCTGTTGCTGTCCATTTGAGGCACAGGCCCGGAGTCTGAATTCTCCATCTCCTCTGGCACGAATACAGATTTTCTTTACAATTCCATCATTTCTTTCGTTTTCTGATAGTTCGTTTGACGGAATTTCGGTCATTTCTGCCAAGTCTGACGGAATTCCTGCATTGGTTGTAATTTCGCACATAATTTTACGGTTTGCAGCTTCTTTTGGTAAAACTTTTACCCCGACTATTGCCTGCCTGTGTTCTTCTGAGAAATTCTTTTCTTCCTCGCAGATCAACTCAATCTTTCGAACCCAGGGACTATTCTCTTCCCTACTCATTCTTTCTTCTTCAACTGAAACAGCATTATTTTCTTTCTGTAACACTCCTTCGCTCTGACTGATTTCTGACAATTCTATCTGTACAATGCCTTCTCTCCCCGAAGTCTCAATCATTGCCAGAAGCTTCCCACTGAATAATTTCCGGCTGCTTCCCTTATAAGAATCATAATCTGTACTGTCTCCATTATCCAGACCAATCAATCTGCCTTCCCCTGTCACCTTTACTTTAATACGATTATTTGCATTTTCTACCGGATTTCCTTCCTGATCTGTCATACCGATTTCCAAAAAAAGCAATTCTTTCCTATTTGTCCATATTTCCATATATTTAGCTGTTGCAAAATATAAGCTTTTGTTTCTTCTATTTTCTTCTACAACAGGTTTCACTTTATAATACTGATACTCTGTCCCATCTGCTTTTACACATCTGACTATAATTTCAGCTGAATCTCCAAAAGAATGTCTGCATTCACGCAATACTTCTTTTCCTGTCTCATCGTAAGCCACTGCAGCAATTTCTCCTTCTTCATAAGGAACCTGATAATCTGCCGTAAGCTTTCTTCCCTGTAAATGATCGATTTGTTTTCGTCCTTTTGAAACGCCATTGACAAACAATTCCACATCAGACGCATTAGAGCAGATGCGTACATCAATTGTCTGGTCCTTATTAAAATCCCAATACGGGAATAGATGAAGTACTGGTTTCCTTTGAAAACTTACCCATTCTGCCTGATAAATATAATAAGAATCTTTTGGAAAACCTGCTGTATCTACCTGACCCAGATAAGAATTTTTTGTATGATACGGTGTCGGCTCTCCGATATAATCTATCCCACTCCACAAAAATTGTCCCATAGAATATGGATGCTCCCGCTCTGCAATGATACAAGCCTCCGCACTTTTTGCCCCCCAGCTGGTCGTACTGTTTCCAAGTGCCGAACATTGTTCATCCACATCCGCAAGAACAGACTGCTTTAATGGAAAATGATATACACCTCTGCTCTGCACGGTCGAAGCTGTCTCACTACCATATATAACCCAGTCCGGATGCTCTCTGTGATGTTCTTCATAATATTTTTCAGAATAATTATAGCCTGCAATTTTAACAATATCGGCACATTTCTGTGCCTTCTCCCATGGCATAAAATTGGAACCAAAGGTAACCCTTCCATTTCTTTTAAAATCATGACGATATACCTCTTCCATCAAAAGTCTGGTAAATGTTTGTCCACGCTCATCCGCATGCATATCGTATATTTCATTTCCAATACTCCAGAAAATAAGTGATGGATGATTTCTGTCCCTTCTTACCCAGCTTGCAATATCTCTTTTCCACCAATCTGTAAAAAATCTTGCATAATCATATGGATTTTTAGGTCTTTCCCAACAATCGAATGCCTCGGAAACGATTAAAAAGCCCATTTCATCTGCCAGTTCCATCAATTCCACCGCCGGCATATTATGTGCGGTACGGATTGCATCCGCCCCCATTTCCTTCATTAACGTAAGCTGACGCTTTATTGCATCTTTTTTTACTGCTGAGCCAAGCGCACCGAGATTATGGTGAAGACAGACTCCCTTTAACTTTCTTTTCTTGTGATTTAAAAGAAATCCCTGTTGTGGATCCGTTTCAATTGTTCTGCATCCAAAATTTACATGCTCCTCTTCTAACAGCTTCCCTTTTTTATATAGCCGAACTGTTATCATATAGAGATTTGGCGTTTCCGGTTCCCATAGTTTAGGATTTTTAAGAAAAAAAGAAAATTCTGCTCTATCTCCATCTCTTCTAATCGGCAGTTTTTTTTCTATTCCTTCCAAATTACATTGCACCTCTGTCCCTGCTGCCTGGGATGTCTCTACATAAACTAATACCTGATAACCATCCTTTTGTTCTTCCGTACTAACATATATTCCATCAGAAACCAAATGTTCCGTATGAACCGTCTTAAGCCATACATTTCGATAAATGCCTGCACCTGCATACCATCTGCTGTTTGGATGCTTCACATGCACTCCAACCATGATCTCATTATTACCATTTTCCAAAAAATCTGTTATATCTGCTTCAAAAGTAGAATATCCATACTTCCATTCCAACACCTTTCGGCTATTCACATAAAGCTCAGAATCCATATAAATTCCCTCAAATCGCAGCAGATACCGAAGATTCTTCTCTTTTTTACAGATTACTTTTTTTCGATACCATCCGGAACAATCTTCATAAAAAAAAGATGCGTCATAAATCTGCCAGTCATGTGGTATTTCAACCGGAAGAAAACCTCTTTCTTTTTTTACAGCCTCTTTCTTATTATTTTTCCATATTCGCAAACTTCGTGTACTGCGGCAGCCATACCAGGTTGACGGTACCGATCGGACCATTTCTCTGTTTGGCAATGATGATCTCTGAGATTCCTTTCATCTCAGAATCATGATTATAATAATCATCACGATAGATAAACATAACAACGTCGGCATCCTGCTCAATCGCACCGGACTCACGCAGGTCAGAAAGCATCGGACGGTGATCCGGACGCTGCTCTACGGCTCGTGACAGCTGGGACAATGCGATCACCGGCACGGAAAGCTCCCTTGCAAGTGCTTTTAGGGAACGGGAGATATCTGAGATCTCCTGCTGACGGGAATCAGATCCCCTGCCGGAACCGGACATCAACTGTAAGTAGTCAATGATGATCAGCTTCAGATCATGCTCTAACTTATATTTCCGGCATTTGCTCCGCATCTCCGCGATGGAAATACCAGGCGTATCATCGATGATAAGCTCCGAATTACCGATCGTTCCGGCACCTTCGATCAGCTTCTCCCAGTCAGAATCTGAGAGGTTACCGGTTCGGAGTGCCTGTGCATCCACCCTTGACTCTAAGGAAAACAGACGGTTTACAAGCTGCTCCTTTGACATCTCGAGTGAAAAGATCGCCGTGCACATATGCTCATGAAATGCCACATACTGCGCAATGTTAAGAACAAACGCCGTTTTACCCATAGAAGGACGCGCCGCGATCAGAATCAGATCGGACGGCTGTAAGCCTGCTGTGCGGTAATCAAGATCAATGAAGCCGGTCGGGATTCCCGTAACAGTGCCGGATGTCTTGGCCGCATTCTCGATCTTTTCGAGCGCATTCATAACGACCTGGCGGATCGGCACGTAATCACCGCCTCCGCCGCGTGTGGAAAGCAGATCAAACACCTTTTTTTCGGTGATATCCATGACTGTTTCAACACTCTCTTTTCCCATGTAGCACTCGTTTTCGATCTCTTCATTTAATTTGATGAGTTTACGCCGCATGGAGTTATCTTTTACGATCTGGGCATAATATTTTACATTTGCCGATGTTGGAACTGCATTTAAAAGATCCCTCACAAACTCTAAACTTGCAATCTCTGCAGGCACATCTTTTTCTTTTAATTTATTCTGCAAAGTGACCAGATCGACTGGAAGTCCTTTGCTGTATAATTCGATCATGGTATCAAACAGTATCCCGTACTGCTTATAATAAAAATCCTCACTGATGAGCATTTCCATAGCAGTGAGGATCGCGTCCTTGTCCATGATCATAGAGCCGATGACCGACTGTTCTGCCTCGCGGCTGTTCGGCATCGTGCGGTTGATCAGTGTTTCTTCCATTCCTATTCCTCTACTACATGTACGTTAAATTTTCCTACTACCTTCGGATGAAGCTTAATTGCAACTTCTGTCACACCAAAGGTACGGATCGGCTCCGGCAGCTGCATTTTCTTTTTGTCAAGTTCCATGCCAAGCTGTGCTTTGGCTGCAACAGCGATCTCTTTGGTGGAAACGGAACCGAATGTACGTCCGCCCTCACCGGCCTTCATTTTTACGGTAACTTTTTTATCTTTTAACTCTTCCGCAAGTGCCAGTGCAGCTTCATACTGCTCCTGTGCCACTTTGTCTGCGTGCTGGTTCTGCAGTTTTAAATCATTGAGGTTTTTTGGTGTTGCCTCCACACCTAATTTTTTCGGGAAAATCGCATTGCGCGCATAGCCGTCGCTGACATTCACGATCTCTCCTTTTTTCCCTAATGCTTTTACATCTTCTAATAAAATAACTTTCATATATAAAACCTTCTTTCCTGATTATTCTGATATATCGCCCTCTTTTAACATCTCATCAATCGTATCCTGAATGATATGTTTTGCCTGCTGCAGTGAGCAGTTGGTAAGCTGGGCTCCGGCAACGTTTAAGTGTCCGCCGCCGCCAAGCCGCTCCATAATAAGCTGTACATTGATCTCATCAATGGAACGGGAACTTACATAAATTTTTCCCTGATATTCCGTGAGAACAAAGGATGCCTTGATCCCCACAATATTTAAAAGCTCATTTGCTGCCTGTGCACAGACGATGGTCGGGCTCTCCACCTCATCTGCCGGACAGATGGAAATTGCAAATGCTCCCCGGTAAACTTCTGCATGACGCACTGCTTCCGCGCGCGCTTTGTAAGCTGCCATATCGTTGCGGAGCATCTTGCGCACTCTCGTCACCTCCGCACCCGCACGTCTTAAATAGGCTGCCGCCTCAAAGGTTCGTACACCGGTTTTTGTCATAAAGTTGTTGGTATCGATCAGGATACCCGCATAAATACAGTCTGCCTCACACGGAGCGAGACGGATATTTTCGGAAAAATACTGCAGCACCTCGGCAATCATCTCACATGCACTTGAAGCATACGGCTCCACATAAGAAAGAACCGGATTCTCGATCACCTCATTTGTCTGTCTGTGATGATCGAATACACAGACGGTCTGCGTGCACTTTAACAGTTCCGGACATTCGGTGTAGCTCGGACGGTTTACATCCACAACGACCACCAGTGTATTTTCATTGGTAAGCATAAGTGCCTCTTCATTTTTGATAAAAAGGTCTGCCGGATATCCCTTTTCCTCGGTAAAACACTCTACCAACGGGCGCAGGGACGAAGTAATCTCATTTAACACGATCTGTGCCTTTTTGCCAAGTACCTTTGCCGCACAGTAAATACCGATCGCTGCACCGAGGGAATCCACATCGCTGATGCTGTGTCCCATAATGATCACATGCTCCCTGCTCTCGATGATCTCACGGAGCGCATGTGCTTTTACCCTCGCCTTAACTCTGGTGTTGCGCTCTACCTGCTGCGTCTTTCCACCATAATAAGTAATATCCTCGCCATCACGCACAACGACCTGGTCACCGCCACGTCCTAATGCAAGGTCAATGGACATACGCGCATACTCATAATTCTGTGTATAACTTTCGCCATTTGCACCGATACCAATACTGAGTGTCACCGCCATCTCATTGCCGACCTTAACTGTTTTTACATCCTCGATCAGGCTGAAGCGGTCTTCGCGGAGTTTTGCAAGATACTGATATTTCAATACAACAAAATACTTATCTTTTTCAATCTTGCGGACTAACGCATCCAGTTCCGTAAAATATTTATTGACTTTCCGGTCGATCAGGGCAACGAGAAGAGATCTTTTGACATCTTCAATACTGTCAAGTGCCTCATCATAGTTATCGATATATACAAGACCAGCAACCATTTTCTGTTCCTGGTTCTCTCTCATGTACTGATTCTTTTCTGTCTCATCAAAGAGATATACCGCCGTCAGATATTCGTTACTCTCATCAAGTGTAACAAGACTGTCCACGCTGTTTAACTCTTCAAAGTAGATTCTTTTTAAGGCAACACGAAAATCCTGTTCTTTCAGCGTGAGGTTTATGGATTTCTCTCCATCACTCTTCTGCAGAAGTTCCTTTGTCAGTGCCGGAAAAATCGTCGTGATCGATTTGTGATATTTTTTATCCTTACCGGTCAGTTCTGTAAACTGCTCATTGACCCATAATATCTTTGCATTATAATCGACGAGTGCATACGGTATTTCAAACTCATTTAAGAGCTGCTTTTGTACTGTTCCGTACTGCGTTGCGAAGTTGATCAGCTCATTAACCAACACCGGCTTATTCCTGACATACACGATCATGGAAACAACAAAATAGATTGCCGTAAATATTGAAAACATAATACCTGACAATATATCTTCCGTATAGATGACAACATTCATACATACCAGAAGAATCGTCATGAACATCGGCCAGTAGAGAGATTTACGAAGTCTCCCTCTGAGCTTTACTTTATTACTTTTCATAGTCTTCTCCTAAATAAAAAGAAACCTACGGCAGGAAATGTGCTCATCACTGCTTACTTTTCCATCCGTCTTGGAATAGTCTTTGCTAACAATTATAGCATTTTGCCCCCTTAAGATAAAGTACTTTTTAAAAAAGGAACCGACGCAGTCACCTCATCTGCCCGATTCCCTTTTCTTTCCATTTGCAGTCTGATCCTGCTGTATTCAGTTCTGGCTCTCCGTATCACGTGGCGCGATCGTCAGATAATTGTCAGTATCCATATCATTGATCAGATTATCCGATAAAATCCTGTCACCGGAAACTTTCGGTTCTTCCCGCACGAAACTCTCCTCGTCGAGTTCATACCCCGTTTCTTCCCTGTAAACAGCGCTGATAAATCCGGATTCCTGTCCACCGCCATAAATTGGAAAAATGATCGTATGCCAGTCATTTTCCATATCTTCACTGATCATTACCGGAGTATGGATCTGCGAAAATGCTCCAAGCACCTCGAACTGACCATTTTCTCCCGGTCTTAAAATAAGTGCCGCATCCCCGCGATTATCAGATGTTGTATCTCCGATCGTGACCGCTACGATCTCATCCGTTCCGTCCTCGTTAAGATCCGTGTAATTATAGTAATACCGTGTCTCTTTGCATTCTTCTTCCGGAATCTGATAATACTCCGTCAGAAATGCTGCAAGATCCGGATATTCCTCATCCTCAGAATATTCTTCCATCACATTGTAGTTTTGTTCGTCCTGCTCTGCCGAAAAGAAATGTTCTTCTAATGTTTTCTCCGTCTGGGTATCTGTCTGTTCCATTGTATTTGCAGTATTTTTTTGTCCGCAGCCTGCCGTACCTGCCAGCACTGTCAGGAAAAATACCATACATAATGTCTTTTTCATGTGTCCTCCACCTGTCCGTACTGCTTACCGTTTTGGTTTATCATATATATTATATGATTCCATGCACAATTCCAAGACATTCTTGCGAAGTTTAAGAAATCCTTTAGACATTTTACTCTTACATCCAAACCCTACAACAATCTCTGAATCTCCTCCAACGACGGCATGACACGCAGGGCACCTTTTCTTGTTGTAATGATGGATGCTGCTGCATTGGCAAATGTGAGCATTTCTTTTAACTGCTGTTTTGTAAGGTTATCTAAGCCATACTTTAATATATGGTGCAGGCAGCATGCCCCAAAGGTGTCTCCGGCACCGGTGGTTTCGATCGTGTTTTTCTGTAAAAATGCAGGAACTTCAACCAGCATATCCTTATAATAGGCTCTGCTTCCGTCCTTTCCCATGGATAAAAGGATGAGCGGGATCTGATAGGTCTGCTGCAGCATGTGGATCCCTTCGGTGTAATCTTCTTTCCCGGAAAACCACTGGATCTCATTGTCCGAAATTTTTAAGATATCACAGACGGATAAACCATATGCCATCTGCGTTCTTGCATCTTCCATGTCTTTCCAGAGCGGCTCCCTGATATTCGGATCAAAGGAAAGAATCGCGCCGTTTTCTTTTGCGACTTTAATTGCATGTCTTGTCGCACTTCTGACCGGTTCATTGGTCATGGATAGTGTGCCAAAATGAAAGATTTTTGCATCTGCAATAATGTCATGCCTGACCTCATCCTCCCGGAGCATCATATCTGCACCCGGATTCCGGTAAAAGGAAAAATCGCGGTCGCCGTCCGGCTTTGTCTCAACAAACGCAAGCGTGGTGCGTACATCCTCATCTGTCAGAAGTCCGCTCACATCAATTCCGGCTGATTCCACGGCAGCACGAAGCTGTCTGCCAAAAATATCATTTCCGACTTTTCCTAAAAATGCGGTGCGATGACCTAACTTATTTAACATTGAAAGTACATTACACGGTGCCCCTCCCGGATTTGCCTCATAGACCGGGTTGCCCTGACCACTGGTGCCGTTTTCTGTAAAATCGATTAATAGCTCGCCGAGAGCGGCTACATCATATTGTTTGTTCATTTATGTGCTCCTTTCTGCTATGTTAAGCTAATGCAAAGTTCTGGTTTGGTTTGTTGGAACGTTGAGAGAACGGCACAGATTTAACGAAGGCACGCTCTCGCTGCCTGTCGCTCGCAGCGGATACTAAGTGAGCAAAATACGCTCACTAAGTACCGGCGGCTCCCCAGCACCTTCTTATAAATCCGTGCCGTTCTCTCAACTGCCTGCAGTCTGTGGCAGATTTCGCCCTGGCTTCTCGGTAGTGACTGACGAATATCTCCGCAAAAGGCGTGCCGCAAGGTAATGGCTGGCAAATTGAGCGAAGCCGGGGCTGCTTTTGTGACTTTGGTAGAAAATTAGAAAAACTTAGTATGCCTGTTAACACACAGTGTTGTGCCGCCACGGACGGCAGCCCAAGTCCTAATGTGCCCGGATGGCACATTTAGGACGCACACGTCACTCCGCCACACACCCCCGCAGGCATACTTAGCTTTTCTTATTTTCGGACATCGGAACAAAACACGCCCCGGCTTCGCTCAATTTGCCTTCACAGCACCTCCGGCATCCACCTTTCCATATATTTTCCTTACACTTCCTTAACGTACACCTGCCACGACTTATACTCATTCCCAAGCCGCGGAACCGGCAGCCCCGCATGCACAAGCTGTGCCCCTGTATAGTACTCCGGCTCAACAGAGTTCGGTGTCCCATTGATCCGCTGCCCATTTTCGCCACCGGTCTGCATTCCGACAACTTCCACCCGGTACTTTTTATCTTCGCCAAGTCCCCGCAACTTCACATACTCCGTCGCCGGATTACACTGCGTATCCAGCGTTACCACAGTAACCAGCGCCTCGCTTCCATCCGGCCTGCAATACTCCCACGCAGCATATTCTTTTTTCTGCCAGACATCTGTCAGCCTGTAATACCTGCCCTGCCGGATCAGCATCTCAAAACGGTGATAGTTTTTGATCTGCTCTCTGACCTGTTCCTTTTCTTCTTCCGTCAGCAGATTTAAGTCCAGTTCATAACCAAAACTGCCCGCCATGGCAACTGCTGCCCGTGTCGCAAGTTCTGTCATTCTTCCGGTCTGATGGTTCGGAACTGCCGACACATGGGAACCGACCGTGCAGGACGGATAGGCAAAGGATGTTCCATACTGTATTTTAATACGCTCAACCGCATCCGTATTGTCACTGCACCAGATCTGTGGTGTATAATACAACATTCCCGCATCAAACCTGCCGCCGCCACCGCTGCATCCCTCAATCAGAAGATCCGGGTAACGTTCATGCAGCCGTTCCAAAAAATCATAAACACCGAGCACATAGCGGTGCAGGATCGCACCCTGATTCTGCTCTGCCGCCGTTTTCGACCAGATATCCGTGAGATGACGGTTCATATCCATCTTGACATAATCAGCCTTCGTGTCATCGAGCACTTTCGCAATCTGTGCAAAAATACCGTCCACCACTTCTTTTCTGGAATAGTCGAGCACAAGCTGATAGCGTGCACGCACCGGTTTTCGTCCAGGAATGGTAAATGCCCAGTCCGGGTGTTCCCGATAGAGGTCACTGTCCTCACAGACCATTTCCGGCTCGATCCAGATCCCAAATTTCATGCCAAGCCCACGAATTTTTTCTGCAACTTGTGAAAGCGGCATGCCAAGTTTTTTCTCATTGACCGTCCAGTCGCCCAGTCCTGCCAGATCATCATCACGTTTTCCAAACCACCCATCATCGAGCACCAGCATCTCCACGCCAAGCTCCGCCGCCTGTTTTGCGATCTCTATGATTTTTTCTCCGGTAAAATCAAAATAAGTTGCCTCCCAGTTATTGATCAGAACCGGTCTTTTGGTATCGCGGTATGCACTGCGGCAGATGTGGCTGCGGATCAGACGATGCAGATTCCACGAAAGTGTTGAAAAACCATTTGCCGAATAACTAAATGCCGTCTCCGGTGTATCAAACGTCTCTCCCGGCTCTAATTTCCAGGAGAACATTTCGTCGGACAAGCCCATAACAAGCCTCGTCTGCTCATACTGGTCTTTTTCTGCCTCCGCCTTAAAATTGCCGCTGTACAAAAGCATACAGCCGTAACATTCACCGGCATCTTCCCCGGTCTGTTTTCCCGCCAGCATCACAAACGGATTCTGCTGATGGCTGGATGACCCGCGCCTGCTTCCAAATACCTGATTGCCATGCTCCACCGGCGTACGCTCTAAGATCCGCTCCATCCCGTGTCTGCCATGAAAATGAATCACATCAAATTCTCCGGTCATAAAATCAAGTACAGCGCTTGCTGCTTTTTCAATATGAACAGCCTCCTGCCCCCGGTTTGTAATCTGCACAGCCCTTGTAATAATATCGAGCTCTGCAAATATACCATAAAGCAGTGTCACCTGCACGCCACTTGGCTTGTCCTCCAGATATACCTTTAAAGTCTCACTCTCCGTCCCCGTCTCGTCATAAGCTGCCGGAAGACCCGGTATCCGATATTTTCCCTCACAAATTTCGCAGGATACAAACCGCAGATCGGCACAGTAACTTCCATCCGCATTTTTCAGGATAAATGCCGGACTGCGGAAATCCCCGTTTCCAAAACACGGATACTCCTGTGGCAGTGCATCCATGGAATATGTCTTGTCGCACTCCGCCTCATACGGATTGCCGGAAAATCCCCTGTCATAATAGGTCAGAAGATACCGCATATCGCCTGTTAAACGTTTTCCATAATAAAGATGGAGCAACTGCCCGTAATTGCCGACTCCCATCTGGTAAGTCGTATTTTTTGTATGCAGTGTGATCAGTTTCTGCTCCTGATCTATGATGATTGCCATAGTTTTTCCCCTTCCACTCCAAACTTATTTCCGGTAAAATACCTTTGCCTCGTAAGGTCTTAAATAGATGCCATTTTCTGTTTTTACCACATCGTCATAATTGCTGATCAGGACTTTCTCGTCCCCAGTAAAACCGTCTTCCAGGGTAAAATCCATCTCCTGCTCCCTGAAATTGCAGACCACAAACAGTTTCTCATCTCCAAGTGTTCTGGTGTACGCAAACACATCCGGGTGTTCAATCGCCTTACTCTTGTATACACCATACACAATAATCTCCATCTGATGACGCAGTTCGATCAGTTTCTTATAATAAGAAAATATAGAATCCGGATCGTTTACCTGTGCTGCCGCATTGATCTTTTTATAATTCTCATTGACAGAGATCCACGGTGTTCCTGTCGTAAATCCCGCATTGTCACTGTCATCCCAGTGCATCGGGAATCTTGCATTGTCACGGCCGATGGCATTGACAAATTTTAACATGGTCTCCTCGTCCAAAATACCGCCCCCGACAAAATCACGGTATGCATTTTTGATCTCAATATCGCGGAACTCCGAAAAATCCCTGCATTTCCGGTTTGTCATTCCAAGTTCCTCGCCCTGATAAATATAAGGTGTTCCCTTCATAAAATGCAGACAGGTTGCAAGCATTTTTGCAGAGATCTCGCGGTACTCCTCACTGTCATTTCCAAATCTTGACACGGCTCTTGGCTGATCGTGGTTATCCCAGTAAAGACTGTTCCATGCCACACCTTCAAGTCCGTCCTCCCATTTCTGAAATACCTTTTTGAGCTCCACCAGATCAAAACTGCCGTCACTCCATTTGCCATACTGTGTCTGTCCGAGATTGACATGCTCAAATGTGAAGATCATATCCAGCTCATTTTCGTTTGTTCCGGCATAGCGTTTTGCATCTTCAACGCCTGCTCCGGCACCTTCGCCGACTGTCATCCAGTCAAATCTGGAGATTACCTTTTCATTCATCTCTTTTAAATACTCATGTACACGCGGGCCATTGTTGACATAAGGAGAAGAATCCCCGAATTTTTCATTGCCACGCACCACACCGTCCGGAAAACGCTGGTCTTTTGATATCATCGTAATGACATCCATACGAAATCCGTCGATGCCGCGCTCGCCCCACCAGGTCATCATGTCATAGACTTCCTGTCTGAGTTTTGGATTTTCCCAGTTGAGATCCGGCTGTTTTTTGGAAAACATGTGAAGATAATACATATCCGTTGTCTGATCGTACTCCCATGCGGATCCACCAAAACAGGAACCCCAGTTATTCGGTTCTTTTCCGTCTCTTGCCTCACGCCAGATATAATAATCGCGGTACGGGTTATCCTTACTTTTTCTGCTCTCCACAAACCACCGGTGCTCATCGGAACTGTGGTTGACGACCAGATCCATGACGATCTTAATGCCAAGTTTGTGTGCCTCGGCAAGCATTTCATCAAAATCTTCGATTGTACCAAACTCCGTCATGATATCTCTGTAATCACTGATATCGTAACCGTTGTCATCGTTCGGAGACTGATAGACCGGGGATAACCAGATCACGTCAATTCCCAATAATTTTAAATAAGACAGCCGGCTCTTAATGCCGCGAAGATCGCCGACACCATCACCATTGCTGTCCATAAAGCTGCGCGGATAGATCTGGTAGACTACCGCTTCTTTCCACCATTTTTTTTCTTCCATAGGAATCCTCCATTCCTGCGCCGGTTTTGCGCATGCACTATTTACCTTCCTGTTATATATCTGGTTCATATACATATTGAATCAAGTCGTCTCCCTTACCACAAGTGATACCGGCAGAGTAGTGCGGTTCGGCACAAGTTCCCCGTTACCGGAACGGACGAGCAGTTCCACCGCCATTTTTGCCATCTCTTTGATCGGCTGATGGATCGTCGTGATCGGTGGCGTTGTTAATGATGCAATATTGACATCATCGAAACCCACGATCTTCATCTGCGACGGCACATCAATGCTCAACTTATGGCACACCTGAAGAAGCTGCGCTGCGATCAGATCACTGCTGGCAAAAATTCCGTCTGTATCCGGGTTTTCCTTTAGCAGTTTTTCGAGAATCTGATGGTATTCGAGATGATTATATTCAAAGGCCGTGGTATCTGCGATCTGGTAAGAAACCTTCTGTTTTTCACAGACTGCACGGAAACCAACTGCACGCGCATCCGCAGGCATGGCAGTTTCATGGACACCGCTGATGTGGATCAGATGTTTACATCCGCAGTCGATCAGATGCTGCGCTGCAAGACGTCCGCCCTGCTCATTGTCACACTCCACCTCCGCTGTTCCATTTTCAAGATAACGCTCGATCGTGATCAGCGGCACATTTAATCCGGTAAACTTTTCCACGCCGACCGTTCCACTGCAGAGAATGACTCCCGCCACGCGGTTGCTCGTGCACATTTCCATGTACTCCCATTCTTTTTCATTTTTCTCCTGGGAGTTAAACAGTAAAATCTTATGATCATAATGATACGCCTGACTCTCCAAATTACTGATCAGCTCCGCAAAATACGGATGTCTGATGTGCGGCACGATCACACCGATCGTGTTCGTCGTCTGTTTGGAAAGCGAACGCGCTACTTCGTTCGGGCGGTAATTGAGTTTCTTCATCGCCTCATATACTTTTTTTCTCGTTTCTTCGCTGATATATCCACGGTTATTCAGCACACGGGAAACAGTGCTTACGGTAAGCCCTGTCTCCTTTGCCACATCCTTTAAGGTTGCCATACTTCCTCCCCGAAAACCTGTATCTTCTCTCTACTGCCCTTTTCCATGCAAAATTTTTCTGCAGTTTCAGGCAGTTCGAATATACCTGTGATTGTACCACAATCTGCAGTCACTTCAAGAATCACATCATCAAAAAGCAGAGAAAAATCACGGATTCCGGCACCTGTTACAAATGTTTCTTCACCGATTTTTAACTCTCCGGTTTTTGCATTGTATACAAAGTCAGTCTTCTGGTTGATGCGGGCACTTAAAATGTCCTCTGACTGTGCACGGGTAATCTGAATTTCTGTTGCAGTATCCTGCACAAATTTCCACTGAAATAAATCCTTTGCTGACACATGTTCATCTGCAACTTTTGCTGCGGTGTCTGCCATCAGTGCCTCATTTTCAGTATCCTGCTGCCGGACATTTTTCATTGTACTGTCATACACAGGTTTCCTGCTGTCATCATACTCCCTGACCGGTTTCTGTCTGAGCACTTTTTCACCGTTCTTATATGCAACGGAAAACTCCCTCGGCAGTCCCATCGCCCCGGTATAATTTCTTCCGCGGTTTGGAAATCTGAGCCACGGAACTGAGATCACACGATTTCCTGTATTGCTGTAAGTCTGCGCCGCATAAGCTATCTTATTAATGTATGCCGCATGACGCACACCATCGGTCTGAAATTGATATCCATCAAACTCTCCCCAGAAGTAAAAACCGTCTGCGCTCCAGAACATCCAGGTCTCATTTCCTTTTTCATCTTTCAGGCATACCAGATCCGGACATTCCCACGCCTCTTTGAATGTCAGGCGGTCGGTCTGTTCCCATTTTAGCAGATCGGTGGAACGAAAAATGCCAAAATCATTTTCCTCTAACCACAGTGTCATGATATAGGCACCGCTTTTTTCATGCCAGAACACCTTCGGATCACGGTTTTCTTTACAAACCGTCGGAAGCACACCTTTGTCAATTTTATGGAGTGTCTCCCCGCCATCCGTACTGTATGCAATGCGCTGGGTAAACTGTTTCCCTGCGCTCCATTTATTATTATTTCCGGCTGCCGTATAGAAAAATACCAGCGCATCTTCCGGCAGTCCGAGCATCTTACGATCATTTACAATACCGCTTCCGGAAAACATCGTTCCGGTCTCATCCGGGAAAAGTACATCATCCTTCTGCTCCCAGTGCAGTAAATCCCTGCTTACCGCGTGTCCCCAGCTCATATTTTCCCACTGCACATCAAACGGGTTATGCTGGAAATACAAATGATACACGCCCTCTGCATACACAAGGCCATTCGGATCATTCATCCATCCGGTCTGCGGTGTAAAATGAATCGAAGGGCGGCGGAAAGCCTCACCCTGCGTAGCACGGAGAGATTTTTCTTCCGTTTCAGGTACGTCCTCGTTTCTGATTCTGTCAAAGAAAGCTTTCCCAAGATCCCCTCTTAGAATTAGTGTTTTGTCGGTAAATTGCTTTACCGGAAAACGGGCATAATAACTGACAGGGTATGTTTCATCCTCTGCCTCTCCCGCCGGGATCTGAAACTCAAACAGCTTTGTTTCGCTGTTATTCTCCCGGCAGAATATCTCAAGCATACGGTTGTTTTTTTTGCCGCCAAACGGCAGCTCGCCATACGTGGCACAGACCGGAATAAACAGCCACCCTTTTTTGATGTATATTTCCTTTTCCATGTCTTACAACCTCCTACTTATATTTTTCCTTTTTAACCAGCACTTGTACACACATAACTTATTTTTTCTTTATAATGCTTGTACGCACATAACTTATCTTGCATTGGTTAACATATTCTTGCATTTTTCTTATTCGTACTACTAATAACATTGACACCCTATTGTGCAATTATCTTCAAAACGTGTGAACTTCTCCGTCTTCTGTATAAGTGATCGTAAACTTCTTCACCTTAAAGTCAGCGGAAAGTTTTGCCCACGCATCACCGTTTCTTCGCACGATCACAAGCTTATCATCGTCACAGGTTTCCAGTTCAAATGTTCCGTCGAATGCCGGGTGAGCATTACGAAATTCCATCATGCGCAGAAGTTCTGCCACGACCGGACGTTTTACTTCCGCATCGATCTCTTCTTTTGTATAATAATGACGGTTGATGTTCCGTCCCACTTTCGTCTCTTCCAAAAGTTTTAAGTCATTCTTTCCTGCCAGCAGTCCGACATAGTAAACCTGCGGAATACCCGGTGCAAAAAACTGAACCGCTCTCGCTAACAGATACGCATCATCCTCATCACCAAGTGCGGAATAATAAGAACAGTTGACCTGATAAATGTCAAGGTTATTGTACGCTGCGGTATTATAGATTTTCTTGACATTTGCACCAAACTTAAAGATATCCTCCTTGGTGCGCCCGATTTCCTCATCCGGCAGCAAATCTTTGACATCTACCACACCGATTCCGTCATGCGTATCAAGTGTTGTGAACTGTTTGCGCGGGCAGATCTCAAACCAGTGTTTTAAATACTGTGTCTGTCCATAGTATAATGCATTGATGAGCAGCATTGGAAGTGCAAAATCGTATACATAGTAATCTTCTTTTGCGATCTTCTCCTGCATCGTGTAATGCTCATGAATTTCCGGTAAAAGTGTGACTCCGTAAGGCTTTACGATATCCTCACACTCTTTTAAGAACTCCCATACATCCGGCTCAATGAAAAAGCAGCTTGTTCCGGCTTTTTTGGTTGCATAGGCAAATGCGTCGAGGCGGATCATTGCAGCGCCATGCTCACACAATGTCGTTAAGTTGTCGCGGATAAAACGTTTTGCTGTCTCAGATTTACAGTTGATATCGATCTGCTCTTCATCAAACGTGCACCATACTTTTTCAGATGTTCCGTCTGCAAAATGTGCCTCCACATACGGTGCACGCGGCTTTCTTTTGTAGATTGCATCCACCTGCTCCTCGGTCGGCTCCCCGTTTTCCCAGAAATCTTTGTAGCGGATGAACAGGTCATGATACTCAGATGCATCTTTTTTCTCCAGAAAGTCTTTGTAATACGGACTCTGTGCCGAAATATGATTGATCATATAATCAAACATCAGGTAATACTTTTCTGCCAGATGTTCCACGTCGCTCCAGTCTCCAAATGCCGGATCGACTTTGTGGTAATCCATCGGTGCAAATCCCCTGTCTCCCGAAGAAGGGAAGAACGGAAGGATATGGATCCCGCCCACTGCATTTTTAAAATATTTATCTAAGATCTCGTTTAAGTCTGCCAGATTATGTCCCATCGAATCCGAATAAGTAATCAGCATACATTTGTTTTCCAACTTTTTCATATCAGTCTCCATTTCTGCATAAAATCCTGTTTTTATGCTCACCACCATTTCACTGCTGCCACTTCACAGGAATAATACTCTTTTATGATTTCACCGCTCCGGCTACCACGCCATCGATAATCTCTTTCTGCAGGAACAGATATAATACCAGGATCGGTGCAACAGTAAGTACCAGTGCTGCCATGATCACACCGTAATCGGATGAGTAAGTTCCGTAGAAAGAATAAGTGGATAACGGAAGTGTATATAAGTTTTTCTTTCCAAGTACCAGTGAAGGAAGCAGATAGTCGTTCCAGAATGCCAGTACGTTTAAGATCACAAGGGTTGCCGTAGTCGGTTTTAACAGAGGAAATACGACCTTGAAAAATGTCTGTACATTGGTACATCCATCCAGATATGCCGCCTCCTCCAGTGAAAGCGGGATACCGCTCTTAATAAATCCCTGATAAATGAATACTGACATACTCATCGCAAATCCGGTATGCATAAAGATCAGTGTCAGTCTGTGGTTTAACATATGAAGTCCGGAACCGTAAATGGAAACTAACGGGATCATGATCGCCTGGAATGGAATGATCATGGATGCTGCCATCAGTGCAAAGAATACTCTGGAAAATGTATTTTTTGCGCGGGTAAAATAATATGCTACCATAGATGCGAAAATGATGACGAGCAATGTGCTTAAGCCTGTGATAAACAGGGAGTTTCCAAACGCTTTTATGAATTCCATTTTCTCAAATGCTTTTGTATAGTTTGCAAGTGTATATCCCTTTTCTGTAATAAAGGAAAATGGATTCTTGATGATATCACGTTTCTGTTTAAAGGAGTTTAACAACACCAGAATGAACGGTACCATATAAAGCAGGAATAAAACAATGATCGCTGTAAAGCCAACAACATCCAATACACGGCGTTTTGTCCCGCCAACTTTTGAACCTCTGCTCATTATGCCTCTACCTCCTTCTTCTTTCCGATATAGATCTGTGCACCGCTGATGCATGCAACAATGATAAATAAGATCAGTGCTTCAGCCTGGCCTACGCCATAATTTCTGGATGTAAATGCCTTTTCATAGACATACATCGCAACCAGTCTGGTGGAACCGTAAGGCTCACCGCCTGTCAATGTAAGGTTTACATCGTAAACCATGAATGCTCTCGATAAGGTAAGGAACAGACAGATAACAAACGACGGCACCATCAGCGGTAAGATAATGCTCTTCATTTTCTGGAAACCTGTTGCCCCATCTATGCTGGCTGCCTCAAGCACATCTGTGGACAGCCCTGTGAAACCGGCGATGTAGATTAACATCATATAACCGGATAATTGCCAAACTGTAACGATCACCATGGACCAGAATGCTTTATTCGGATCCGCTAACCAGGAAGTGGAAAATAATCCCCAGCCTGTGCTCTTTCCCATGTTTACAAGCACTCTTGAAAATACGAACTGCCAGATAAATCCAAGTACGACACCACCGATCAAATTCGGTGTAAAGAAACCGGCACGGAAAAATTTCTGGCCTTTGATTCCGTTTGTCAGTGCATATGCTAAAAGGAATGCTACTGCATTGACTAAGATTACCGATAAAACTACATATTTTAAAGTAAGTCCCATAGAGGACCAGAATGCCGTATCTTTAAATACGGAAATATAATTCTGCACGCCGATAATATTTTTTACTTTGCTGACTCCATCCCAATCGGTCAGTGTCAGGTAAAAACCATACAGGAAAGGCAGTATGACAACTGCACAGAAAATTAGACATCCCGGCAGTGCAAAGATACATAGATTTTTAATTTTTTCTCCCGTTTTTCTACCCATAACCCTAATTCCTTTCTGATATCCCCACGGAAACTGCCATCATGCTTTTTCAGATGGCATTCCCGCAGAGATGATATATGGCTGTGATCCGTACGGTCACGCTCAGATATTTTTGTTTTTTCTTTAGATACGATTAATTCTGTGATGTCCAGTAGTTGTCGATGTCTGCTGCAAGATCATCTCTTGTACACTGTCCGCCAAGGTATTTCTGCATGGAAGCTCCAAGTACGCTCCAGTGGTCAGAAGGTGCGATATAGCTGGATGAATAGGTGTTTCCTGCTGCCATTTTTGCCTGAATGTCTTTTCCAAGCGGATCTAATACTTCATAAGTATTGTTTTTACATGCCGGGATCACTGCTGCGTCTTCTACTAACATTTTCTGTCCGTTGTCAGAGTATACCAGCCAGTTGACAAATGCCTTTGCCGCCTCCTGCTGCTCCGGTGTGGACTGCTCTGCATCGATCATTAACTGTTTAATTGCGCTTGCCTGAATACCGTTGTTTGCAAAATCAGAAGTATCATTTCCTAAAACATATGGAATGAATCCATACTCATCACTGTCAGAAGCGCCTGCCTCTTTTAAGTTTGGCCAAGCCCAGCATCCATTGATCCAGAGAGCGGCATCGCCGTCAGCTAAGAAGATCGGATCCTGATCGTAAAGAGCGCCTAAAGGATCCTCTCCGTTGATGTTGTACTGGCTTAATAAATCAAAAGTATCCATGAACTCGTTGAATCTGTCATAATCTTCTGCCTTTAATGTACCTGCTTTTAACTCATCGATCACTTTGGCACTTCCCTCTGTGGTTCCGTCGTAGGAATCATAGATAAATCCAAGCTGATGTGCGCCTAAAGACCAGTCTTCTTTGGAGATAACAACCGGATTCTCCATGCCGCCTGCACGAAGGTTTTCAAGCAGTTCCTTTAATGCATCGTAGGAATTGATGGTGGATGGATCAAACTCTTCTCCTAAAGTATCCTCGATCGCTGTTTTATTGTAAATGATTCCACGTCCCTCAACACAGAGTGGGAAGCTGTATATCTTTCCGTCAACCTGTGTGGTCTGGTTTACACACTCTTTTACCCACTCTTCATCGGAGAGATCAACTGCATACTGGGAAGCAAGTGCAACAACGTCTGTGGCATCTATGATCGCCATTGTCGGTGCTGTTCCTGAGTTGTATGCGCTTGTAATTCTTGTATACGGAGACTCACCGGTTCCACATGCCTGAACCTCAAGCTCGATTCCTGTATCTTCTTTAAACGCCTCTGCCATATCTTCAAGTGCTGTCTGGATCTCAGCTTTACTGTTTAACATGGTGATCTGTGTTCCTGCCAGATCTGATGTATCAGTGCTTCCGGCACTCTCTGTTCCTGCTGCATCTGTGCTCTCACCGGCATCACTTTTGCTCTCTGCGCTATTGCTGCCTGCATTTGCTGTACCTGTACTGTTGTTGCTTCCGCAGCCTGCTAACATCCCCATTGTCATTGCTGCTGTCATGAATACTGCTACCACTTTTTTTGCTTTCATTGTTTTTCCTCCACTCTTTCATGATCTAAAATATGATTGGTTCCCGTTCCCATTTTACTAATTCTTTTTGGCTGTCCGTCATCGCTGTCCTTACTGTGCCCTTACTTTAACACCGCTTTTTGTTTATGTCAAGCGGTTGACATATGATTTGTCAGTTATAATCAAATAATTACATTATTTTTTGTACATATTTACAATAAATTTTTTGCATTTCTAATCATTTCTAGGTATTTAGAACTATTATAGCGTGCTATTTTATGCCAATCGGTTGACATTTTAAATTTTATCAATTCCGATTCCTGTTTATGGTACTGGAAAAACACACACCTATCATGCAAAGCAAAAAGAGGACCTCACAACTTAGTTGCAAAATCCTCTTTCCGGTGTGCCACACATTTTACTGTATGACGGGTATATTAAATTTATTTGGGAACTACTTACTGATCTTTATCTTCTTTGCACTGCTGAAACTTCCATAAACTTTTGCTCCTGTGGAATCTTTCTTATAAGCACGTACTTTTACATAATATGTCTTGCCTTTTGCCAATTTTCCAAGTGTTTTTGATGTGCCTGATATTGTTACTTTCTTTACATTCTTTTTGAATTGCTTATCCGTAGAATAAACGATCTGATATCCGGCTGCACCGTCCACTTTCTGGACTGTAACTTTTGCTTTTCTTCCCGAAACAGCTTTCATTTTCTTAATTGCAGATTTCTTTACGGTCACTTTCTGCCATTTCGCATATAAAGTAAGATTCTTTTTGCTGCTCTTTGAGATTGTTTTAATTCTCTTTGTATACTTGCTGTCTGTATACCAGCCCTTAAAGACATATCCCTTTTTGGAAGCAGATTTTAAATTTACCTTTTCATTGTAATAATATTCCGGGTTTTTGCTGCTGTTTTTACCTTTTCCTAACTTATAGGTAATTTTATAACCTACCGTGATCTTACAGGACGCGCTTACTCTGCTTCCATCTTTTGCCGTTGCCGTGATCGTGGTCACACCATTTTTCAATGCTTTTACTTTCCCATGCTTATCAACAGTCGCAACTTTTTTGTTGGAAGATGTCCACTTAACGTCTTTAATATCTGCATCAGATGGTGAAACAACAGCCTTTAATGTAAGCGTTGCACCTTTTTTCATTCCGGCTTTTGTTTTATTTAACGTGATTTTTTTAACTTTTACTTCTTTCTTCTCTGTTTCCGGTTTCTTTTCTGTATCTTTCTCCGGAGCATTTTTAATTTCTCCAAGTTTTACAGTACCAAATACTTCCGGTTTAGACCATCCCATTCCTGTTTCATCGTTCCAGCTCAATGTACCAATTCTTTTGCCACTTGCATCAGCATCATTGATCTGAAATTCAAGTCCGATCTCATCTCCGGCTTTTGGTGTGATATCCGTCCATTTAAATGACGCTTCAACAACATATCCGTCAGAAGTTATTTTTGCCACAGACTTCATATTCTCTTCAAGGCACTTTTTGCCATTAAATGAGTGATCATTTGCATAACTGATCCTGTACTGCTTGTCATCGTATTCATAAGAGTTGGATTTTCCATTATTTTCGTCGATAAATACTTCTAAGGAATCCTGCTCCCATGCATCACCGTTGGTATTATTGAGGACAGGATCTTTGATCTCGGCATATACATAAAAATTGTCTTTATCCCAGAGTAACTTCGCATTTGCAGAAACATTGGAGCCGAGATTGATTGTAATCGGAATGGTTCCGGCATTATCCCATACCGCATCTTTATCTCCGTCTACGGTAACTGTACCATAGGCAGCTTTCTCCACCCCTGGTTTCATCGTTACTTTCGCGTAATATTTACTGCTTGTTCCCTGTTTTCCTGTCAAATCATTAAATGCGGCTGTTTTATCCCCATTTGTGACCACAACATCCATTCCGATCACTTTTGCAACGGAAAGTCCTGATAACGGTACCTTTATGGTTGCCTGATAACCATTTTCTACTTCTGCTGCCTCGCTTCTTTTTACCGTTACGGTCACTGGTGTGATGTCATCTTTTCCGGAATTTGCAGAATCCACATAAACAGCAACTGCATCATTATCATCTTTTACGGCATCTTCTACCGTAACCTGCACGGTAAGACCATCTTTATCCCACATCGAAATAAAGGAAGCCGTGATATCATTCTGCATGATACTGTATGTCTTTCCTGTCACTGCATCACCTTTTTTCTCTGCAGCAACTACATCCTGAATTGACGGCTGGAGTCTGGATGCATCTACATACGCCCAGTACGCAGGTTTTGCTTTATAATTTCCATCAAAAAGCAATGGGCACTGCGCAGAGCCGTCTGCACCACCACCAACACCGGACTGTTCATGTAACCATGAATTTGGCTCGATGACCCCCCATACGGTCAATCCGGAAACGTTCGAACCATCTGCTTTTAAGCCTTTGATCGCATCGAATAACTGTTTATGGCAATATGCAATTTTAGTATACTCGCTCTCTTTTGTTGCCATACCTGATGTATAAGATGCACTTGATTTAAAATCAAGCTCTGTAAGCTGTACTTTTCCTGCAGCTTTTGCATATTTTTCAGCCACTGTTTTAAACTGCGTGGCAGAAAAACTATCCACACTGTAATGTGCCTGCATGCCAAATGCATCCAGTCTGGTTCCATCGGCAGCCTTTACATCATTGATGAGTTTTACAATACCCTCACATTTTGTATTATCCGTCTCACCAAAATCGTTGTAATAAAGCTCTACATTTTTCGGTGCATACTGGTTTGCATATCTGAAGGCATTGATGATAAATTCGTTGCTCTTATATACATGCCACCAGCTTGAATTATTTCCATGACGGATCTCATCGAGACTTTCCGCTGCACTCACGGTATCTGTACGGTAAGAGTTTCCAATGACAGCCTCATTTACAACATCCCAGCCATAAAATAATCCGTCATATTTTCCATTTGCAGCTTCCCCGAAGTAATGGTCAAAGACACTTGAAATAAACCATTCAAGACGGCGGTTCATGGTCTCTTTGTCCACATAAGGTTTGGTTTTATCATAATTTTCATGGAAAAACCATTCCTGTGTCTGGGAATGCCATACAAGGACATGACCACGGATACGGATTTTGTTATCCGGATTTTCATTATTCCACTCACAGATTTTATTTATTAATTTATCTGCACGTGAAAAGTCCAAGCTGTCACCGGCTTCATTTACGACCGGGACTTCAAGATCCTGTCCTTTAAATTGGATCGTCTTTGTGTTGACTTTATCCTCTAACTGATAGTTGAACAATGCATCCGGTTTTAATTCGTTTCCAAGTGTAACCGCATTAAAGTGTTTTTCCACCAGTTCCATCAGCGTATCATCATTGATCTCATCACCGGTCACTGCTGTGCCGGCAACTACATCATTGCCTAAAGCAGCTTTCACACTTTCTTTCCAGTCCGGGATGTCCTTCTCAATAGATGGCTTTTCTCTTTCAATCTTATTCATGGACACACCGGTCACATAGTAAGTCCCTTTTACGCAATCGCCCTGTCCATAGTTGGTTCCCTGTTCTATAATACGGATGACCACCTGATCTGCAGCTTTCGGTATTTTGAAAGTTCCCTCATATTTTGTCCATTCTCCAGCTTTTAATGTCTTTGTACAGTCTCCTGACAAAATACCTGCTGAATAACTTCCAAGATATGTTGCCTCACCACCGGAAACATAGAATGGTGCAAACTCCACATTTCTCTGCTCTTCCGGAGCATCTTTGTAATCATCGGACAATTTCGCCCAGAATGAGAATTTGTATGTTTCCCCTTTTTCAACCGCATCCGTGATATCCTGCGAAAAACAATCCCCAGGGGTGGCAGTTTCCTGATTACGTGTAAGTACACCGTATGTTTTAAGACCGGAATCTGCGATTTCTTCTTCCTCTGCTGCAACTGAAACAACCGATTCTCCGGCTGCACTGTTCCATGACTCCGCCGCTTCGGACGCTGCAAAATCACCGTTTTTTATAATATTATCCCCCAATTTTGCATCGCCTGCTCCTGCTTTCAGTTCAAAGGTCACGCTCACAAGACTTACCGTTGCATTTTCCGGTTTATCTTCCGTTATCATGATTCCGACTGCATCAATAGCGCCATCCCCCGATGGATTTATCGTATACTCCGTCTGTCCGCTTAATCCGTACTGTGTATTAGCTGCTGTTGCATCATCTCCACCGTTGTATACTTTCAGACTGATCGGTACTTTCTGATCCGCCACCTGAAATGTAACAGCATTCACCTGTGACATTTCGATACTCTCCGGCAACGTCCATTTCACCTGATTATACTGTTTTGCAAAAGACAATTTCCACTGTCCATCTGCGAGTTCATAATCCGCGTCTCCCCATGCCACTTTCAGCTGATCTGCAGTAAAAACTTTTTTTACCCCTGAATTTTCGTTTTCATCTGCATAGACAACTGCATTTTCAAGATATGGTGTCAGCACCGGTCCTATCCCGGTAAAAACCATAGCACTGCACAAGGCTGCGCATACCCCTGCTTTCCAATTTCGTTTCAAACCCCGTTCTCCTCCTTTTATATATTTTCTACCGTTACAAATTTATGTTAGCAGAAGAAAATATTAAAAATAGAGGAATTTTTATAGAAAAAAACCGGACAGATAATAGAATACACTCTCTGCCGACATCCATTATCATGAGTTAAAAAAGTGGAGAATCCTGCAAAAAACAAAATTCTCCACTTTCTATCATGTTTTTACCACATGACATATATTATAAATTTACTTTTTGGGCTACTTACTGATCTTTACCTTCTTCACACTGCTGAAACTTCCATAAACCTTTGCGCCTGTGGAATCTTTCTTATAGGCACGCACTTTGACATAATAAGTCTTGCCTTTTGAAAGTTTGCTTACCATTGTCACCGATATTGTTGATCGCTGAAATAACACTTCTTACTTCATTTGCCTGTCCCTGTATGGAAAATGTATAATCCATACCATCTACTTTTGTATCATTATTACCTTTACGAACAGTATTTTCATGTCCATCGCCATCCTCTAAACTTGTTGCCCAGGATGTCTCTGCTACCATTACTTTTTTGTCATAAGTATCAGCGATATTCTTTAAAGTACTGGTAAGATTGTCAAGTGTTCCATGCCAGTATGGATAATAAGAAGATGCAAATACATCATAGCTTACATCATATGTATTCAGATTTTTTGCATAAGTTGCATAGTTTGCGCTTTTTTCCGGATTTGCAAAATGAACAGCAACCAAGATATTCTTTCCTTTTGCCTCTCCTGCTGCGTGAACCGCATCTGCACCGGCATCAAAGATCCTGCACATGTTTTCCCATGTACTCTCACCACAGACACCGTTGTTTGTCTCATTTCCAACCTGAACCATTCCAACATCAACACCTGCATCTAACAGTTCTGTAATGCTCGCTGTTGTATAATCAGATACAGCTGTCACTTTCTGATCGATCGTATAACCCGCCCAGGCTTTCGGCGCCTTCTGTTTTCCCGGATCTGCCCAGAAATCAGAATAATGGAAATCAATTAACACCTTCATGCCTGCGTCGGTTGCCCATTTTCCGATTTTCTTTGCTTTTGCAAGATCGTTATTTCCACCACCGTATCCTTTTCCATTGCTGTCATATGGATCATTCCACACACGTATACGCACATAGTTGACACCTGCTTCTTTTAACTGGCTGAAGAACTCCTGATCACCTATCACGTTACCGTTCCAGTCTTTGAATGTCACTCCGCTGTCTCTTAAGCTGACATAAGATGACACATCCACACCTTTGATAAAATCATTGCTCAGTCCATCTACTTTCTGTACAAAAATACCATCAGCTCCGGTATCAACGATGCCTGCATCAACCAGTGCATCTTTTGCAGCCTGCAGGACTGTTTTAGCTTCTGTTAATTCCTCTACGGTTTTGTTGTCTTTATCCCCATAAACTGCTTTTGCTGATGTAAGCGCTGTCTGTAATGCACTCCAGGTATCTGAAGTGTAATCTGACTCTGTCAGGGCTTCACAGGCTGTGATAAGGGTATTTAAAGCCTCTGCTGCTTCGGTTTTTTCCTCTCCATCAGACAGATTTTTTGTTAATGTAATGTCATCTACATCGAACCAGTATCCGGCACCTAATGTACCTGCAATTTTAATAATAATACTTCCGCTTTCATCTACTACTATATTTTCAACCTTAAACGTCGACCAGTTATTCCAGCCATTTTCCGTACTTAATACTGTACTCTCGTCTCCCGCATAAAACTTTAAATCTGCAGTTTTATCATTTGCTCCATCTATACTTAACATAGCGGTATAATTTCCTGCTGAAAGTCCCGTAATCTCCTGAGACATAACAAACTCGGCTTCGTTTTCCGACCAAATGTTGATATAACCCGTCGTATTATTTGTCATACCTGTGTCTGTACCTTTTTTTAAGTTTGGCGAATAATCGCCACCACCCAACAAAAATGTCCATCCAGATGCATCTGTCTCAAAATCTCCATTTGTTATCAGATTACTGCTGCTTGCAGTTTTTACATTCTCCGTACTTTCCTCTGTCTCTTCCACACTCACAGAAACTGTCTCTTCGCTTCCTGCTGCCCAGACATCCGTTGTCCCGGCACTTGTCACAATCAATGTCGCTGCCAGTGCCGCTGCCAGCATGCGCTTTACCATCCCACTTTTCATTATTTTTCCTCCCCCAACATCTTGTTTGCGCAACGCTGTTGTTCCTATGCTCTGAAAGAAATTTCATTTTCCCAGTTTTAACAACATTTCTCGTTTTTTTCTTTGCGAAACCGGTTGTTCATATTGTTATTATATATGCCACATATAACTTGCGCAATAGACACAAATCATAGAATTTGCATGCACTTTGTCTTTATATTGCATTTTATTCATATTATTTTTGTGCTTTTATAAAATATTTTTCTATAAATCCACGCCCAATTTTTGCGCAACAGCGTTCGTTTTTTTACTATATTTTTCCATTTTATCAGCAAAAATTTCTGTTTATTTACTTTATTTATAATTATTTTCAATAAATTCGTTGTTTTTCGTTTGCATAGGTATATAATGGAAGAAAAACGCAAAGGAGCATACGGTTATGAAAAACAAAAGAAAACAGATTTCCAATGAAATCTCAATCCGCATTCTGTCGGTCGTTATCACAATATTCGTCATTTTCTCTATTGTAGTTGCGATCATGATCGGGAACATCAGCTTGTCCTCACAAAAAGACGAACTGGAACTACAGTCAAAAGCTGCCTCATATCAGCTTGAAACCTTTTTTAAAAAGTACACAACTACCGCGGAACAGATGGCTCTCAATCCCGATATACGGGAAATCCTGACTGAAACTAAATCCGGCGATTCCATTAAAGAAGCCACCCTTTATCAGGATGTATTTAAAGAGCTGCAGAGTCATCAGGCAACAGACAGTGAAAACATTCTTGCTGCCTGGATCGGTGATATTGATGCTAATGCTCTGACCCAGTCAGACGGCTATACCAGTGACAGTTCTTTTGATATCACGCAAAGAGACTGGTATCAGGTAACACAAACCGGTAAAAGTATGCTCACCAACGCTTACACAGATGTCAGCACAGGCAAATTAATTTTAAGCGCCGCCGCACCCGTATACGATCCTTCCGGAAAAAATATTGTCGGTGTTGCCGGATTGGATATTGCCTTAGACCATATCAACGAATTATTTTTCTCCTACACAGTAGGTGATAATGGTTTTGTAATTCTTTTAACATCTGACGGAACCATCATTTACCATCCAAATACAGATTATCAGTTAAAAACTCTTACTGAGATTGGTGTAAGTGATAATGTAGTCAATGCTCTTGGAGGTGGAAATACCGCAGTAAAATATACCATTGGAAATAAATCAAGATATGGATATATTGTAGACATTACAGATACCGATTATTTTGTTTTAAGTTGTCTGCCAACCAGTGAATATTTTTCCAGCCTCACCATATGCATGGTTATTATGCTTGTACTGATCGTCATCGGTATTGCAGCCACTGTCATTGCCATCCGCAAAGTCGCTTCTGCTATTACAAAACCGATCAGTACATTAAATGATGTTGCACAGGAACTTGCCAAAGGAAACCTTGATGTATCCCTTAAGATTCACTCTGACAATGAACTCGGCGAACTTTCTGACTCCATCCAGTTAACGGTAGACCGCCTGAAGGAATACATTAATTACATTAATGAGATTACCTATGCCTTAAACCGTTTAGCAGATGGAAAATTAAAATTTACACTGAAATATGATTATGCCGGAGATTTTTCAAAAGTAAAAGAAGGTCTTATCAATATTTCTGAATCCATGCAAAACATCATGACTGATATTATCAACACTTCCAGTCAGGTGTCTGCCGGTTCTGAGGATCTTGCCAAAGCAGCACAAAGTATTGCGGAAGGCGCCACCACACAATCAGCTTCCGTAGAAGAACTTGTTGCCACCACAACTGCTGTTACCGATCAGGTAAAAGAAAATACTGCTGCTGCACAGGTTGCGGCTGATGAAACATTAAAAGTAACTGATATGATGCGAAACAGCAAAGATCAGATGTCACTAATGACAGAAGCAATGAATAAGATCACACAGACCTCCAATGAGGTTGTCGGCATCATTAAGACAATTGAAGATATCGCAGACCAGACAAATCTGTTAGCATTAAATGCTTCCATTGAAGCTGCACGGGCAGGTGAAGCCGGAAAAGGATTTGCTGTTGTTGCCTCCGAGATAGGTTCTTTAGCCGAGGAAAGCTCCAAAGCAGCCAATACGACCAAAGATCTCATCGGTATTTCCATTAACGAAATTGAACATGGAAACCAGATTGTAAATGACGTCGTCACTTCCATTCAGGAAGTCATGGAGGCTGTTCAGAAAGTAAATGAAATGATTTCAAAGAGTTCTGAAACTTATGTCCAGCAGGAGCAGAGCATGGAACAGCTTGAGATTGGTATTGAAGAAATTTCTAAAGGAGTGGAAGACAACTCTGCCGCTGCCGAAGAAACTTCTGCCACATCGGAAGAGCTTGCCGCTCAGGCTACTACGCTAGAGCAGCTTGTACAGAGATTTGACCTGACCAACGAGGAATAACACGCTGATCTAACGCCGGAACAGTTAAAAAATCCCCTGTAACCAGCAATACAAATATAGCAGGTTGCAGGGGATTTCTTCTATTCACTGTGAATTTTATTCGTTGCGAATTTATTCGTTGCGAATTTATTCGCATACGTACGGCATTAATGCAACGTGACGAGCTCTCTTGATAGCTACTGTAAGAGCTCTCTGATGTTTTGCACAGTTGCCTGTGATACGACGAGGAAGGATTTTTCCTCTCTCAGAGATGTATCTCTTTAATTTGTTTGTATCTTTGTAATCGATTACGTTATCTTTTCCACAGAAAACGCAAACTTTTTTTCTTCTATGCATTGGGCGTCTCTTCATTGGTGCGCCATCTTTGTCTGCTGCTTTATTGAAAGCCATGATAATTACCTCCTGTTGTTATCGTAAACCGCTATGTGAACCCACATCACGATTTCCATTAGTTAAATGGTAACTCTTCATCAATTCCATCCGGAATATTCATGAAGCCATCACCTGCTGCACTGCTCGGTGACGGTCTGTCGGAAGGATTAAAACCGGAGTTATCTCCACCGCCGCTGGCATTCTTGCTTTCTGCAAACTCTACGTTCTCAGCAACAACGTCCGTCGTGTAAACACGCTGTCCGTCTTTGTTGGTGTAGCTGCCAGTCTGAATACGACCTTCCAGAACGAATTTTGTTCCCTTACGTCCGAATCTCTCCAAAAACTCTGCTGTTCTGCCAAATGCAACACAGTTGATAAAATCTGTATTCTGATCATCTCCGTCACGGCGGAAACGGCGATCTACTGCAAGTGAAAATCTTGCGATCGCAGTAGCACTCTCGCCCTGAGAATAACGGATCTCTGCGTCTCTGGTTAATCTTCCCATAAGAATAACTTTGTTCATATACGATTCCTCTCTTCTATCAAACAAACCGTTGTCAGTTCAAAGAATCTTATTTCTCGTCTTTTCTTACTACTAAGAAACGAAGAACATTGTCCATGATGCGGACATCGCGCTCAACTTCTGCCGGAACAGTAGATGCAGCGTCGAACTGGATGAAATAATAGAAAGCTTCTGACATCTTCTGGATCTCATATGCTAATTTCTTCTTACCAGCCTCTTCTACTTCTGTTACGTTACCACCGGCACGAGTGATGTACTCTTTTGCCTTTTCTACGGTAGCTGTTCTCGCATCGTCTTCGATCTTTGCACTAACAACAAGTGCTAATTCATACTTATTCATGCGAATTTTCCTCCTTTTGGTCTCTGGCCCGCTCTTATATGAGTGAGCAAGGAATTTAATAATATATCACGAAGATATATTTTATCATAAAAATCAATAGTTTGCAAGAACTTTTTACTCAGCTTCCTTGCTCAGCTTCCTTTTTGCGGATTTCTCTGGTATTTTTCTCCACAAGTTTTCTTGCGATCATGATCTGGTGCCCGCAGCCTAAGCATTTCAACCTGAAATCTGCACCCACGCGCAGGATCTCCCATTCACTGCTGCCGCACGGATGCTGCTTTTTCAACCGCACCACATCACCAACTTCATATTTATCCATAAATCCTCTCTATTCTCCTATACTATTTATTCTGCGAGCAATTTGCTGCATCAATTGCGATCACAAGCATCATTCCAAGCAGTTCATCGCCCGGATTGGTAAAATCGATCACATACGTATCACCCCAGTGGAGTAATTGTTTTGAAATATGAATAATGGAACTGCAGCCGGAATATACATCATAATCCCAGCCACGGAAATCTCCCTCCACACGCCATCCATTAAAATCAATATCATATTTCGGCTGGAACAGGGTAAACTGTTTTTCGATCTGTCCTCTTTTGATCCCACCTGTTTCAATTTCAAAGACCGGAAGAAGATTAAACAGCTTCTGACGGATCATTCCAACCTCAACATGTGCCGCATCATAGACATGGATCTGATGTCCAAGTGCAAACACCTCTGCCCTGACAAAATACCGTACATTGCCCTCCTCATCATAGACATCATAAGTATCTGACCATGAAAACACTCTCTGTTTTATCAGTAAACGCATACGTTACTCCTTTTTCATAGATATTACATTTTCTTTCTCCGGATATACCGTTTTAGAAAACAGCAACTTTCCTCATGCCTGCGGGATCTGTGAAAACACCTCACCAAGCCCCGCCTGGATCAAAAGGTCTGCCCTGCCATCCATCGGTGTCGTCGATTTGTTGATGAGCACCAGTTTATCACCACGGTAGTAATCAATCAGACCTGCTGCCGGATATACCGCCAGTGAGGTTCCTCCAATAATCAGCACATCTGCATGACTGATATAAAATACGGCATCCTCCAAGGTCTGCTGGTTTAATCCTTCTTCATAGAGCACGACATCTGGTTTGATCTTTCCACCGCATTCATCACAGAGCGGAATTTTTGTACCGAAATTTAAAATATACTCTGCATCAAATCCTTTACCACATTTCTGGCAGTAATTGCGATGTACACTGCCATGCAGCTCTAAAACACGCTTGCTTCCGGCCATCTGATGAAGTCCGTCAATATTCTGTGTAATAACGGCTTTTACCTTGCCTGCCGCCTCTAACTCCGCCAGCTTCTGATGCGTCACATTCGGCTTTGCGTCCAGGCACAACATTTTATCACGGTAAAAACGATAAAACTCTTCCGTATGCCTCATGTAAAAGGTGTGGCTTAAGATCGTTTCCGGCGGATAATCATATTTCTGGTTATAGAGTCCGTCCACGCTCCTGAAATCCGGGATACCACTCTCCGTTGAGACTCCTGCGCCCCCGAAAAATACAATGTTATCTGATTTCTGCACCATGTCTAAGAATTTTTCAATATTTGTCATGATCAATCCTTTCCTTTTGTAATATGCCTTCGATACGAATAATTTTAGTATATTTTCGATGTATTTTCAAGGGCAGCAACCTTGATGCTGCCCTTTCTGACACTGACAAATTTTATCAAAAAAACAGTGGCCACACACTGCCATCCGCAGTTATGAACCACTGTATACATGAGTTGCGGGAACAGGATTTGAACCTGTGACCTTCGGGTTATGAGCCCGACGAGCTTCCAGACTGCTCCATCCCGCGATATTGCAACAGAACAAATGCCCTGTTCGTTTACATAACATTATTATAGACCTTTTTTTCTTTTTGTCAAATCATTCCTGCCAGCACTACGCTCGCAGCCATTCCTGCTGCCGTTGCAGCCAATGCCCCGGCAAGCGTATACCGGCTTTTTTTAATCTTTACACTCATGAAATAAACAGACATCGTGTAAAAAATTGTCTCCGTGCTTCCGAGCATGATCGACGCCATCCGCCCAAGCAGCGAATCCGTCCCATACTCCTTATAAATATCTAAAAGCAAACCTGTTGCCGCCGAAGATGAAAACATTTTCACAACAGCAAGTGGAAGCAGTTCGGACGGGAATCCGATCTTTTCTGTGAAAATAGCACATACATTTGAAAAACATTCCAGAAATCCGGACGCACGCAGGATTCCAACAGCAACCATCAGTCCGATCAGTGTTGGCATGATCCCTATGACTGTTTCAAATCCGTCTTTCGCTCCCTCGATAAACTCTTCGTAGATATTGTGCCTGCACAACAGCCCATATCCGATAATCAAAAAAATCAGAAGTGGTATCATGATATCGGATAAAAACATCATTATCTGCATAGGACACTTCCCGAAGCTGCTGTTAGTTTATTATATGTATCAACGATTCACATTATTCATGCGATTTTCGCGCCAGCCGTTCATAATCCTCCTGCGGCATCGGTTTTGCGAAATAATATCCCTGAATATAATTACAGCCAAGTCTCTTTAGCATCTGTACCTGTTTCTTTTCTTCAACGCCTTCTGCAATGACCGGCATATCCAGCGCTTTTGCCATCTGGATAACTGCCGCTAAGATCTTTTCTCCGCGCCCATCATCTTTGCCTTTGGAAAGAAACTTCATATCAATTTTCAGCACATCCAGATCAATGTCCTTTAACACGTTCAAAGATGAATATCCGCTTCCAAAATCATCCATCAGAATTGTAAATCCTGCCTTGTGCAGATAATTCACCGCATTTAAGATGACATTTTCCGTATCGGAAAAAACACTCTCCGTCAGTTCTAAGTGCAGGTACTCCGGTGGTATCCGGTATTTTTCCACAAGATTGACCAGTGACTCTAAAAAATTTGGATTATAAAGGTTGACACGGGAAACATTCACAGAGATCGGATCCGGCTTACGTCCTGCTCTTAACGCCGTGGCAATAAGCTGGCAGACCTGATCCCACACATAATAATCAAGTTTTATAATAAAACCGTTCTTCTCGAAAACAGGTATAAACTCTCCCGGTGAAACCATCGTCCCATCCGGTTTTTTCCAGCGTACAAGTGCTTCCGCGCCACGCGGCGTATAACCATCTAACTCATACTTCGGCTGAAAATAAACGACAAACTGTTTTTCCTCAAGTGCCGTATCCATTTCGTTTATGATCTGCTGCTCCCGCTGCATCTCTTTTCCCATCTGTTCCGTGTAGAGTGCCTCATGATGCATATACTGCCCCTTGCATTCCTGTGCCGCAATTACAGCATGCTCATAGATTGCCGATACCTCCATCTCCTTGTCCCGGATGATATAACATCCCGCCGACGTCTCAAGATAACAGCGCAGCTCCCCGTTTTTCTTCACCTGTTCCCGGATCTTCTGGGCGATCAGCAGTGCATCCTGTTCTTTTTCTACCGCAACACAGATTCCAAAAACATCGGAATTTAATCTGCCATAAGTATACGTCTTATATGCACTGAGTACACCGCAGATATTGTGCGCCATACATCTTAACAGACGGTCTCCTTCTGCCGCACCATAGAAAGAATTGATCATTTTAAACCGGTCAATATCCAGCCGGATAAATGCAAATGTCTCATCCTTACTGTCATCTAGCATCTCCCTCGTCTTCTGGTAAAACATCTGACGGTTATAAATTCCTGTCAGGGAATCATACTCTAAAAAGTGCTGTTTGCTCCTTTTGATAGCGTTCATGACACGAAACCAGATGATCTCCCGGTGGAATGACTTCGGTATAAAATCCCATACCCCATACTCCAGACAGCGTTTTTCATTTTCCACATTGTCTTCCGTTGTCGCAATGACGATCGGAATATACTTATATTCGCTGTGTTTTTTGAATTCCTCCAGGAAAGCAAATCCATCCATTACAGGCATAATAAGATCCAGTATAATTGCCGCTACCGAAAGTCCTTTATCCTTTTTCAGATACTCCAGTGCCTTTTTCCCGTCTTCTGACTCTACGATCTGATAAGCTTTACGGAAAATATCAGCCAGGGACTGCCTGTTGAGCTTATTATCATCTACAATCAAGATCTTATTTTTTTTCATTGGTATCCCTCACTTTCTCTGAGGATTTGTCTTACACATAAATCTATTCTTATTATAATGTCTTTTATCAAATAGTACAACGAATTATTTGTCAGATTTTGTAAATATTTTGTCTGATTTTACAAAAAATAATCGCAGTCAGTGTACTGCATGTCGTTGCGATCACGGGAGTTTGACACATTGAAATCCAAAAAAGTACCACAAAGCCTTGAAATAGGCTTATTTTTTTGTCAAATTTTTATTTTTATTATATAGTAATATTTGGTGATATGTGGTATAATAGTGACAGAGGTGATTATTGTGCGTATAACAACATCAAAATCAAAAAATTCTGAGTCCTTTTACATCACTCAGTCCTATACAAATGCCAATGGGAAAAGTACTTCCAAAACCATCCGAAAATTAGGTACGTTAGCTGAATTATCGGCACAGCTCCACACGGATCGTGACGGAGTTGTTGAATGGGCAAATGAACAGGCTCGTCTTGAAACACTGAAATATAAAAGTGAAAAAGAGGATGCTACTGTCATGATTCCATTTCATTCCAACAGACTCATGGACTATAATAAGCAGAAACTTTTTTCTGGCGGATATCTTTTTCTTCAGTCTATTTACTATGGACTTAAGCTCGATTCTGTCTGCCGAAAAATCAAAAGCCGACATAAATTCGAGTATGATCTTAATGCTATTTTATCTGATTTAATTTATACAAGGGTTCTGGAACCTTCCAGCAAAAGTTCTTCCTTTCGAGCAGCAAAACAGTTCCTTGAGCCTCCAACTTATGAACTTCATGATGTTTACCGAGCTCTTTCTGTTCTTGCTTCTGAAATGGATTTTATTCAATCAGAAGTTTATAAAAACAGCTTTTTTCTTGGTGACAGAATGGATCGGATCCTTTATTATGATTGCACAAACTACTACTTTGAAATCGAACAGGAAGATGGAGATAAAAAATACGGAAAAAGCAAAGAGCACCGTCCGAATCCCATTATTCAAATGGGACTCTTTACAGATGGTGACGGAATACCTTTGGCTTTCTCACTCTTTCCTGGAAACCAAAATGAGCAGAAATCCTTAAAACCTTTAGAAACAAAGATTCTCCAACAATTCGGCTGTGATAAGTTTATCTATTGTAGTGACGCCGGACTTGCTTCTGAGGATAACCGTGTTCTTAATCACATGGGACAGAGGGCATTTATTGTCACTCAGTCCATCAAAAAGCTGCCTGCTGAAGATCGGGCATGGGCTTTAAAGAAAACTGGCTTCAAACGTCTCTCAGATGATAAACCTGTTGATCTCACAAAACTGACAGATGATGACAAGAACCAGCTTTATTATAAAGACGAACCATTGACAACAAAAAAACTGGATCAAAAATTAATCATAACCTACTCCCCTAAATATGCCGCTTATCAGAAAGCCATCCGTGCGGAGCAGATCTGTCGGGCAGAAAAAATGGTTGCAAATGGCTCTCTAAAAAAACAGCGTAAAAATCCAAATGATCCTGCAAGATTTGTAAATAAGGTAGCTGTAACCAACGAAGGAGAAAAAGCTAAGATCCACTATTATCTCGATACGGATAAGATTGCTGAAGAAGAAATGTATGACGGACTTTATGCGGTATGTACAGACCTGCTTGATGATGACGTTGCAGATATCTTAAAAGTCAGTGAAGGAAGATGGCAGATTGAAGACTGTTTCAGAACTATGAAAACAGACTTTGAAGCCAGACCCGTTTACTTAAACCGTGAAGATCGGATTAAAGCTCATTTCCTCACCTGCTTTCTTGCTCTGTTACATTTCCGGTTATTAAACCGCTCCTTGAAAGGGACTTATACCACAGAACAATTACTTCACACTTTAAAAGACATAAAATTTACGGATATAGAAGAACAGGGCTTCATGCCGGTATATGAACGTCAGGAAATCACTGATGATCTCCATGAAACCTGCGGATTCAGAACGGACTATCAATTCATAACAAAACGGAAAATGAAAGGAATTCAGAAAAAAAGTAAGCGGAGATAAAACATTACTATATTTCGTGTATGCAGATAAAAGTGCCACGCCCCTTGTATTTACAGGGATTGTGGCACTTTTTTAACTAATCAACTGTCAAAGATGAGATTATAATGTCTTTTATCAAATAGTACAACGAATTATTTGTCAGATTTTGTAAATATTTTGTCTGATTTTACAAAAAATAATCGCAGTCAGTGTACTGCATGTCGTTGCGATCAGTGCCGGACCGACGATCTGCGCCGGATTCACACTTCCATACTGGCTGCGGTAGGCAATAATGTTTACCGGTATGATCTGAAGGGATGAAATATTGATGATCAAAAAATCACACATCTCGCTGCTGGCGGTCCGCTCTCCTTTTTTTGTTTTTTCATCTGAAAATGCTTTATTTCCACGCTCTTTTTCTAATTCTGCCAGCGCCTCCATCGCTTTTAATCCGGCTGGTGTTGCCGCCCATCCCAGTCCGAATATATTGGCAATCATATTGGTAGCAATATATTTATTTGCCGGATGATCTTTTGGAATATCCGGGAACAGAAAATGCAGCACCGGCGCAAGACGCCTTGACAATCCTGCAATGATACCTGTTTTTTCAGCGATTTTCATCAGTCCAACCCAGAAAGACATCACTCCCATCATGGTAATACAGAGTGTTACCGCCTCTTTTGCCGAGTCAAGCGCTGCCTGCGTAACCGCCGGAAGTGTGCCGTGAAATGCGGCAAATACAACGCCTGTCAAGATCATAAATGCCCAGAGATAATTCATATGTACCTCTCCGGTTTTTCTTTTATTTTATTTCTATATGCCGCCATATATGTACCATTATTCATATAGAACTTTTTCAGTTATTTTTTCCAAATGTCAACATATATATCACTAACACCTGGATTTTTTAACTGAGGTATTTTATTTTGATATGGTTTTCTGATATTTTTCACAAATTTCCACGCTTAAGCCGGATATCCACACTTTTTCTCATTTTGCTGGTCGTTTTCCCCACAGTTTTCTCAGACGGATGCGCTTTCTCCAGGCATGCTCCGGATCAGTCTGCCCGTATCTCTTCCGGATATGAACCGGATCAGGCAGATTCCGTTTCTTCTGAATCCACTGATAATGACAATCAACGCACAGACAGCTCATCCGCGAATGCCTTTGACGAGTTTTTACTGCAGCTTTTCCGCTCGGAGGTTGCCCAGAATACCATAAACCTTCATTTTTCCCTCTCCTCCCCGGAATCTTACGGAATCACAGAAGTTCCAATTTCACTTGGCAGTATTTCCAGTCAGGCAGCAAATGAAAACCGTGCAGCCCTGGAAAACACGACTGCCGCCCTAAAACGTTTTGACCGCGAAAAACTTTCCAAAACCCGGCAGCTGACTTACGATATTTTGTCGGATTACCTTGCCATGGAGCAAAAGGGGACTGATTTTTCACTTTATGAAGAATACTTAAACCCTTCCTCCGGCACTCAGGCACAGCTTCCAGTACTTTATGAAGAGTATCGTTTTTCCTCCGAAGATGACATCAAAACTTACCTGAAACTGCTGCCCCTGACCGGTTCCTATTTTGACCAGATCATTGCTTTTGAAAAACAAAAAGCTGCCGCCGGGCTCTTTATGTCCGATGCCATCTGTAAAAGTGTGATCGAACAGTGTTCCCGTTTTGCAGACGATGGGGACGATCATTATCTGATCTTAACTTTCAATAAAAAAGTGGATGCTTTTAAGGATCTGTCAGATGAACAGAAGACCGCCTATAAAAAACAAAATGAAAAGATTGTAAAAGAAGTGATTTTCCCTGCCTATACTTCACTGGCATCTTCCTTAACCAGCCTGCTTGGCAGCGGAAAAAATGAAAAAGGGCTCTGTTATCTGAAACACGGCAGGGATTATTACGAATATCTCGTCTACGAAAATACCGGCTGTGCGGATTCGATTGCGGATATACAGACTATGATCGGTCAGAAAAGACTTTCTGATCTAAGTGAAGCGGCCGCCCTGACGGATTCAAATCCCTCTCTCTGGAAGGATGCACAGAAAGCCTCTCTTTCCTATGCAGAACCCGCCTCTGTTTTAGAACAGTTGAAAGAACAGATGCAGGCAGATTTCCCAAAGGCTCCTGATGTCTCTTACACCGTCAGTCCTATTGAGGAATGTATGGAAGATTATCTTGCACCGGCTTATTATATCACTGCACCAATTGATGATTACAATGCCAATTCTATCTATATCAATGCAAAAACGGATGCATCCACCATGCGGTATTTCACAACGCTCGCCCATGAGGGTTTTCCCGGCCACCTGTATCAGACGATCATGTCCTATCAGTCCGGACTGCCGGCGATACGCAGTATTTTAAACTATCCGGGATATGTGGAAGGCTGGGCGACCTATGTGGAGATGATGTCCTATCATTATGCCGGGCTGAGGGAGGATGCCGCAACGCTTCTCGCCTTAAACCAGTCTGCCCTTTTAAGCCTTTATGCCTCGACCGATATCGGCATCCATTATGACGGCTGGTCGCTTGCCGATACGATAAAATTCTGGAACGATTACGGGATCAGCGATCCGGACACCATTGCAGAGATTTACCGCTATATCATATCAGAACCGGCAAATTATCTCCGTTATTATGTGGGTTATCTGCAGTTTCTGGAATTAAAGGACTATGCAAAGGAAATCTTTGGCAGTGATTATAATGAAATCTCATTTCATCAGGCAGTGCTTTCGATCGGCCCGGCACCGTTTCAAATCGTAAAGGATTATCTGAAAGATTTTTACCAGAAGTGACGAATCTACTCTTCCTTCAGCAGTGCCTGATATACATCCCGTTTGCTCATGCCGCGGTCTTTTGCCACCAGTTTCATCGCCTCTTTGCGCGGTGTCCCCTGGCTTTCATATACCTGCATATGTTCCTCTAACGACATATCCTCCCAGGACTTTCTTGCCTCCTCGGCAAGTTCCTCGAAGGTTTTTCCATGAATCACGAGCACATACTCTCCGCGCGGCTCATTTTCACCATAATAGACAAGGCTGTCCGACAACGTCGTACGCATCTTTTCCTCATAGCGTTTTGTGAGTTCCCGGCAGATAGAGATCTGCCGGTCTCCGAGCGTATCATACAGTTCTTCTAATGTTTTGACCAGATGATGCGGCGCCTCATAAATGATGATCGTGCGCGTTTCGTCCTTTAATTCCAGCAAAATAGCGGCACGCTCTTTTTTATCCCGCGGTAAAAACGCCTCAAATGCGAAACGTCTTGTCGGAAGACCTGACATGGTAAGCGCTGTAATACATGCCGCCGCTCCCGGCAGGGAAGTCACTTCGATCCCTTCCTCATAACAGATGCGCACTAAATCTTCGCCCGGATCCGAAATTCCCGGCGTACCCGCATCCGTGATCAGTGCAATATTTTTTCCTTCCCGCAGCTTATCTACAAGCTGATAGGCTTTTTCTATTTTATTGTATTCATGATAACTTGTCATCGGCGTTTTGATCTCAAAATGATTCAACAGTTTGATCGAATTTCTGGTATCTTCCGCTGCGATCAGATCCACTTCCTTTAATGTGCGAAGCACCCGGCAGGTGATATCCTCAAGATTGCCGATCGGTGTTGCACATAAATATAATTTTCCTGCCATCGTTCTCTCCATTTTCGGAATATTATGCTGATTCTTATTAGCACATTATAAAACCACTCCGTAAAATTGACAAGAAAATCCTGCGTTATACTAAGATAAGCTTTCATGTTCAATTAATTGATTCACCTTCCTGCGGAGTTCAATGAACTCATCCGTATCTTTGAGTGACAGATCACGATCATATGGCAGCAATACCGGAACCTCTGCCTTTACGGTTCCCGGTCTCTGTGTCAGCACATAAATTTTACTGGATAAAAAGACTGCCTCCTCTATATCGTGTGTGACAAAAATAACAGTCGGCTTTTCCTCCTGCCAGATCTGGCGCATTAAAAGCTGCATGTCCGCTTTGGTCTGCGGGTCTAAGGCAGAGAACGGTTCATCCATGAGTAATACCTCCGGGCTGTTTGCCAGTGCTCTCGCGATCGCAACCCTCTGTTTCATACCACCGGAAAGCTCCCTTGGATAACTGTCACGGAATTTTTCCAGTTTGATGATCTTTAAATATTTATTCAGAATCTCTTCCTGCTGGTCCGCCGGCATTTTCCGCAGTTTTAATCCGAACTTAATGTTATCTCCGACTGTCATCCACGGAAAAAGTGTATAGGACTGGAATACCATGCCACGATCCGCTCCAGGGCCTATAATGTCACGATCCTGAATGACGATCTTTCCCGATGTCGCAGTGTCAAGACCGCCGATCATACGCAAAAGAGTGGATTTACCACAGCCGGACGGTCCTACGATCGAAACAAATTCATTTTCCATGACATTGATATTCACATCTTTCATCGCCTGGACATCGCCCTTGGCAGATGGATATATTTTCTGCAGATCTCTGACATAAACGGTACTGTTTGCAAGATTTGCCTCTATATGATCTTCCGCAGGCGGAAGTATATTCTTTTTTTTCTTAAAAAATCCCATATGCTAAAACCTTACCTTTCTAACGGTTTACGCAGCCGCCCACGGAAACAGTTTTTTATTTAAAAATGCAAAAATACGGTCCGTAATCAGTCCTAGCAGACCGATCAAAATAATGTTGGCAAAAATAGCGTCCGTCTTTAAGAAACGCTGCGATTTTAAGATTGTGTATCCAAGTCCTGTATTTGCAGCTACCAGTTCGGCGCTGACCAAATAGGTCCACGCCCAGCCGATCATCATACGCAGTGTTTCCATCAGTCTTGGCATCATTGCCGGAATTAAGATCTTAAAGATCGTTTTCGGTGTGTTCGAACCTAATGTATAACCGGCATTGATCAGATCATCCGGTACCGCAAGCGCATCATCCGCAACCATTAATACAAGCTGGAAAAATGTACCGATAAAAATGACCGTGATCTTCGCACTTTCTTCGATTCCCACCCATACCATGATAAGAGGTACAAATGCCGGAACCGGCATATAACGGACAAACTCACACAGTGGGCGGATAAATGCTTCTGCCTTTTTGAATGTTCCAACTAAAATACCGATCGGAACACCTAAAAGAACCGCATATACAAAACCAAGAGTGATACGGTAAATACTGATGCCTGTGTTCTGAAGCAGGCTTCCATCCTTGATGGACTCTATATAGTAGTTCACCACATTTTGTGGTTTCGGAAGAAAAATTTCCTTGATCGCACCACTCTCACTTGCAATCAGCCACGCAGCAAGTACAATGACAAATGAAAGTATTGCAAACAATAGATATTTTTTTCTGTCGATTTCCTTTCTTATCTTAATTCGAATCATTATTCTGCCCCCTTAATGTAGGTATCATCCAAAATAGAGCTTAAATCATCCGGGATCTCATTGATCATCTTGGTTGATAACAGGAACTCTGCCGATTTCTGTAACGTATAAGAAAGATAGGTATAATCCTCTCCGTCTTTAAAAGTTTCTTCATTCTTTGCCTTATCAAAAATAGTAACACCGTCTAACATGGTCATATAATCATCTCTGGTAAGTTCTGCACCGTCGCAGATTGCCTGAATGAAATCATCATCTCTTGCATTTAATTTTTCAACACCATCAAACCAGGAATCGACGATTTTCTGTACCGCATCGGAACTTGAATCCAACACTTCCTGTCTGACCGCAAGTGTATCCGGGATCAAACCAGGCTCTTCCTTTGTGCTGTACAAAAGTTTTCCACCTGCACCTATCGCTGTGGAAAGTGTCGGCTCCCAGAGCACTGCTGCATCGATACTTCCCGCAATGAATGCCGGGCCTGCATCGTTGATCGTCATATTGACAAAGTTGACATCATCGACCGTCATATTGTTTTCTTCTAATATTTTCAGCAAAAACATATGCTCTAAGGTACCAACCTCAGTTGCAACTGTCTTACCCTTTAAATCTTCAATACTGTTAATTCCATCCTGTACCACGATACCATCTGCACCGTAGGAGTTATCATTGACTAAAACAACTTTAAAATCCACACCCTCATTGACCGGCGCTACCGCATCGGAAGCTGCGATACAGATACCATCCACCTGTCCGGAATAAAATGCGGTCAGCGAATCACTGTATACCGGGAAAAACTGGAGGTCAACATAGACACCATTCTGTTCAAAAATACCGGTGTCCTTCACGCCATACCATGCATACCAGCCGGACATCGGACTAACACCAAGGATGAACGGATTGCTCTCTGTTCCTTTTGCCTCTCCTGCATCTGCGGTCTTTTCCGTCGCTTTTGCACTATCACCATTTGCTGTACTGTTTCCTGATGTGCTGTTATTTCCACATCCTCCTAACATGGCAAGTGCCATCATTGCAATGAGCAGAATACTGATACTTCTCTTAATTTTTTTCATATGGTTGTCCTCCTCTTCCTCTTACTGCGCTTACATGATCGCTTCGATTCCTTTTTCTCCGGTTCTTACGCGGATCGCATCATTAACCGGAAGTACAAAAATTTTTCCGTCTCCGGCATGATTCGTCTTATTAACCTCCACAACCGTGTCGATCAGTTTCTGTAAATCTTCATCCCTGACAAACATATCGATCATTCTTTTTGCGACCAGTCTGTGTTTTACCGGTGCGCCCTCATCATAATCGTAATGTACCGGACATTTTCCCCGCCCGATGATCTCACGGATCGTCATAGAATGAAATCCCGCCTGGTCTAAGGCATCTTTTGTCGGAAAATACATTTTCGGTCTTAATATAATCATTACCTCTTTCATCGCGGCACCTCCGTCCTATAACTCGTCTTTTCCACTGCTGATCGTGATTGCACGCTCCACATCGCTGACAAAAATTTTTCCATCTCCGTAGGTTCCGTTTTTATCCACTCTCGCGTTCTCAACAATTACTTTCAGCACCTTATCCACGTCCCCATCTTCCACAACAAGCATGATCAGTTCTTTGGGGATTTCATCATAATAGGTGTCACCTACTTTTAAACCTTTCTGTTTTCCACGTCCAAGCACGCTCATTTTGGTTGCTGCTGCAAAACCGCCTGCAAGCAGTGCATCGAGCACATCCTCTGATTTTTCCGGTCTGACAATCGCTTTTATCATCTTCATGTTTGTTTCCTCCATTTCTTCCTGCTTATTGTTCATTAACTACTTCATTCCTTATTTATGCCTTTTATCATTACATGTTTGTTATTACGTCTTTATTGTTACACTTCGTACTTCCCGATATCAGTGATCTCCTTTGCGTTTGCCAGCCCGTATTCCTCACAAAGAAAACCTTTAACGATCCTGCCATCGGATAATTCCACATTCCCGATACAGAGTGGTTTCCTGATCTCACCTAAAAATGCTCCGACACTCACAACCGGCAGTTCATAGATATCAACTGCGATCGCAGCGCCTTTTTTATCGTCATACACCATCCCCGGTTTTTCCGGTACCGTATCCAGACGGTACAGCCTGTAATGTGGTGCGGTGTTTACACTTTCCCGATAGGAAGCCCCAAGCTCTGTCAGCTGGCTTTCCAATGGAAATCCTTTTTTATGCAGTCCGCATACCGCAAACGGAATGCTCTGTGTCTGTAAAAACTGTTCCGCTGTACCAAGGATCTCGCCCTCCTGATCGGATAATGAGAAAATAGTGATTCCAAACGGAATGCTTGTATCTGCCGTATTTTCCGGCACTGCTATGGCGCACATATCAAGCAGGTTACAGTGATTTGTATAAAGTCCCATCTGACTGTTTGTGGAAATCGGATCTTTTCTGACATCATCTCTTTTAAATGTACCGCCCGCCGTCGGCATGATGAGAACGGCGTCTTTTAAAATGTGTCTTGCCCGCATCCGGTATTCCTGTAATTGGTGCATCGCCTCGAATACTTTTCTTGCCGTGTGCTCCGGTTTATCGCCTGACCTTAAAATTGTTTCTGTTACCGGAAATACTTTTCCCGGGTGGCTCTCCACGAAATCACCGAGATCTTTCCAGCGCTCTGCCACCCAGGGTCCGTCATAAAGAATGGATGCTGCCTTTGAAAACATCGTGTAATCGATATATTCCACGGTAATCCCCATATCCTCGATCCGCTTTTTCGCCTGTTCCCATTTTGCTTTGTAAATATCTGCATATGGTCCATAAAATGTCACACCGTCTTTTGCCAGACAGATTTTTTTCGGAAGTTTTGGCAGTGGCTCTTTGTACTCCCTTGACCAGCAGCACTCTTCATCCACGCCGCGTGCCGCAAGGTTGACTTTCTCTGCATCTTCCAGGCTGTTTGCAAACACGGTAACGCAGTCAAGGCTTGCGCATGCTGGAACCACTCCTTTGGTCGACCAGGCACCGAGAGACGGCTTGTAGCCGACCAGACAGTTTAATGCTGCCGGTACACGGCCGGAACCTGCGGTATCTGTTCCCAGTGAGAACGCTGCCATTCCAAGTGCCACAGAGACTGCGGAACCGGAACTTGATCCACCGCTGATCAGCTCTGGATCAAGTGCGTTTTTTACTTCTCCATAAGGGCTTCTTGTTCCGACAAGACCTGTTGCAAACTGGTCTAAGTTGGTTTTCCCGACCGGAAATGCACCTGCCTCGATCAGTTTTTTTACAACCGCTGCATCTTCTTTTGGATCATATGCATAATCCGGACACGCTGCTGTCGTAGGAGATCCCGCCACATCAATGTTGTCCTTGACTGCAAACGGAATACCCCATAATGGAAGTGATTCCATATCTTTTGGAAGTTTTTCAATGTAACCCATCATCCGTTTCAGATCCGGCGCGACAATCCAGATGTTATAATCCCTGTACTTTTCTGCCCGGCGCACGATCTCTCCGGCAAGCTCCTCCGGAGTAAGTGATCCTTCTTTATAACTGTTTCTGATCCATGTCATTGTCAGTTTTTTGGGGAAATATTTCATATTTATCACTCTCCTTTTACACGCGGATACTTGCCGCAAGCTGTCCGGAATTTACCTGTTCGCCCGGTTTTAAATATACTTTTTCAATGGTTCCGCTGTACTCTGCCGTAACCGGGAATTCCATTTTCATGCTCTCTAAGATCACAAGAGTGTCCCCCTCTCTGACCTTCTGTCCGTCCTCGACTAATACCTTCCATACACTTCCCGGAATATTGGTTCTTGCTGCCTCACAGCCGTCCGGTACGGTTTCTTCCACGATTGCAGGTGCATCCTGCGTCTCGGAATCAAACTCATCGAGTCCTTTTTCTTTCCACATCTTCCGCTCTGCCTCAAAAGATGCTTCCTGATGATCTTTAAATGCCCGGATCGTATCTTCATGTTCCTTTAAGAACTGCTCATATTTTCCAAGGTTGAAGCTTGTCTCTTCTATCTTAATCTTGAACCTGCCACGAAGAAAATCTTCTCTGTCTTTTAAGATTTCCTCTGCGCTGACCGGATAGAAACGGATCTGATCAAAGAAATCCAACAGCCATGGTTTTCCATGTTTGAAATATTCTGTCTCTTTTAACGGATTCCACATCTGAATGGTACGTCCGACAAACTGATAACCGCCAGGACCCTCCATACCATATACACACAGGTATGCGCCGCCGATTCCAACTGCATTTTCCGGTGTCCATGGTCTTGCCGGGTTGTATTTGGTCGTTACCATACGGTGTCTCGGATCAACGGGTGTTGCAACCGGAGCTCCAAGATAAACATCGCCAAGTCCAAGTACCAGATAATCCGCATCAAATACAATCTTCTTTACATCCTCTATGCTGTCTAAGCCGTTGATCCTGCGGATAAATTCCGGGTTGCTCGGACACCATGGTGCGTTTGGTCTTACCGTCTGCTGATAACGCTTCGCTGCAAGCTGTGTCTGCGGATCATCCCAGGATAACGGAAGCCAGATGATTCTTGACGGAACCGTTACATCGGAAAGTTCCGGTAATGTGCGGTTGGTTTCAAGTACCGCTGCAAGCATTTCCTTAAGGGAAATCTTTTCGATATCAAAATGTATCTGTAAGGAACGGATGCCCGGTGTCAGGTCAATGACCGGCAGATCTTTTTTCTTTAACTCCTGCATGAGAACGTGAACCCGGAAACGGATCGCAATATCGAGTTCCATCTCTCCGTATTCCACCAGAATATTATCTTCACCATCAAGTCTTGCAACGATCTTTGTTCCCGCTGCCGTTTCCTCTGCGAGGATCGCGTAATGATAATCAAGATCTTTTTGCTCCGGCAGTACAACTTCTTTATATTCATGACGAAGATTTGCTTCCTCCGCTTCCCGGATTTCCTTTGCCTGATCTAAATCAAGAAGCCTGAAGTGAACTTTATCGCCCGGATGAAGCTGTCCTAATTTCCACATCTCGCCTTTTGCCGTTGTCACGGAACATACGAATCCGCCAAGGCTCGGACCATCCGGTCCAAGTAAAATGGACTGGTCACCGGTCAGATCCAGGGTACCTACCGCATAGGCATTGTCGTGAATGTTTGACGGATGAAGTCCTGCCTCGCCGCCATCCTCCCGTACCCACTGCGGGATCGGACCATTTAAACGGATACCGGTTCTCGCGCTGTTAAAGTTTACCTCATACTCAGATTCTGTTAAGGTCTTTAAGTATTCCGGTTTCAAATATTCCGGTGTCGGCTGTGGTCCCGGGATCACACCGATCGTCCACTCATTCGTCAGTTTTGGACGATATTTTTCCGGCATGGAATCGATCGAATCGATCACACATTTTTCCTGTAAACGAAGCACATCTCCGGTGCGTAAGGTACGTCCGTTGTGTCCGCCGAATTTTCCATCAATAAAGGTAGAACTGCTGCCCATGATCTTTGGCATATCAAATCCGCCTGCCACTAAGAGATAGGTTCTCATTCCGACTTTACAGTCTGTAAATTTCAACACCTGCATGGCGGATGCATGTACCACCTGATACATCGGGATCTCCACTCCATCTAAGGTTGCCTTCATATCTGCACCTGTGATACAGAAACTTACGGTTGTACGGAAACGGTAACTGCCGCCTCTTAATGTCAGCTCTAATCCCGGTGCACTCTCATCATTGCCAAGAATGCTGTTTCCAATTCGGAAGTTATAAGCATCCATTGGGCCACAAGGTGGAACTCCGACAAACCAGTAACCGATCATGCCCGGATAATCCTGAACCGTTGTCTGTACTCCGCCGTCAAGTACTTCGATTGCATGCTCCTGTGGCATAAAATCTTTTAACATTCCGGTAAATAATGCACCGGTCTGATAGGTTTCTGTTTTTAACAGTGCTGCTAAATACTGCATATTTGAGGTAATTCCATACACTCTTGAATCCCTAAGTACACGTTCCATCTTTGCGATCGCATCGGCACGGTCACTTCCATGTACGATCAGTTTTGCAAGCATCGGATCATAAAGGGATGTTACCTCCACACCTTTCTGGATCCAGGTCTCCACACGCGCTTCCGGTGAAAATGTAACCGCATCGATCTTTCCTGTGCCAGGGCGGAATCCGTTAATGCAGTCCTCAGCATAGACACGAACCTCGATCGCATGTCCCTGCGGCTTATGTACCAGTGATTTTATATTTTTTAACTCACCGGCAGCCTCTTTGACCATCCACTCCACAAGGTCGATCCCAAGTACCTCCTCTGTGATACCATGTTCTACCTGAAGTCTTGTATTTACCTCAAGGAAATAAAATCCTTCCGTCTGATCATCATATAAAAATTCAACCGTTCCGGCACTTCTGTAGGAAGCTTCCTTTGCAAGCCGTTCTGCTGCCGCATACATTTTTTCCCTGACTTCATCCGAAAGGTTTGGTGCCGGGCTTTCCTCAACTACTTTCTGGTTCCTTCTCTGTACCGAACAGTCTCTCTCTGCCAGTGCTGTTGTCTCACCGTATTCGTTGCCGAAAATCTGCACTTCCACATGGCGGGAACGCGTTACATATTTTTCAAGAAATACGCCTGCATCATTAAAGTTTGCTGCTGCGAGATGACAAACTGCATCATATGCCTGCCTTAATTCTTCGGTGGAGTTACAGATCCTCATTCCGATTCCACCGCCGCCTGCTGTACTCTTTAAAATAACCGGATATCCGATTTTTTCAGCCTCTGTAACTGCTTCCTCAACACCGGATAAAAGTCCGGTTCCAGGAAGTAATGGAACGTCTGCTTTAGCAGCAAGTGCTCTTGCGGAATGTTTTAATCCAAACAATTTGATCTGTTCAGAATCCGGACCTATAAACTTAATGCCGTTTTCCTCACATTCTTTTGCAAAATCTGTATTCTCACTCAAAAATCCGTATCCCGGATGGATGGCTTTTGCACCAGTATCCAGTGCAGCCTTTATGATCTTTTTTGTATCAAGGTATGTCTCTTTTGCCGTACCATCGCCAATGTATACTGCCTCGTCTGCACGTTCCACATGTAAACTATCCTGATCCGCCTTCGAATATACAGCAACACTGCCGATTCCCATTTTCTTTAAGGTACGTTCAATTCGAACTGCGATTGCTCCACGATTTGCTATCAGTACTTTATCAAACATAGGGAATCCTCCAAACTTTTTTCACACTTTTTACTCTGCGTCCCAGATCAGCATCCTGATCGAGGTCGGGTTGTATGCATTACATGGATTGTTGAGCTGCGGACAGTTGCTGACTAACACCATCGTATGTTCTAACGCCTTCATCTCCACATATTTGCCCGGTGCAGAAACACCATCATCGAATTTTGAACCGCCATCCTTTGACACCGGAACATTCATGAAAAAGTTAATGTTTGGGGCAAGGTCACGTTTCATGAAACCATGCGTATCATCTGCAAGCTGTAACATGAAGCTGTCTCTGCAATTGTGCATGTAAATTTTTTCTCTTGCATATCTTACGGTATTGCTCTGTGCGGAACATGCACCGCCGATCGTGTCATGACGTCCGGTTAGATCTGCCGTGATCTCTAACAACGGCTTTCCTGACTCAGTTCTTAGGATCGTACCTGTTGTCAGATAAATATTCTTCTGCATTACGATCGTTGGAATTGCGCCATAATGATCCTCCGGGTTGGTCATATCATAAAATGTGGTATCGACTGCCTGATTTCCTTCCATGTCTACAATTCTTAAGGACTGTCCCGGAAGCAGTTCATGCATCCAGCCTTTCCCGGCTTCCACGACTTCGTTATAAATTGCATTTTCTTCTTTTAAATCACTTGTTTTCTCTATAAATCCGTACATATCTCTTAACCTCCGTTTTCTACAACAATTTTCTCTGCCTGATTGTTTACTGATTTGGCTCCGTTCTGCCTTTTAACGTCCCAGCAGGTTGTAATATTCCCATGTATTTTCAAATGCTCTGTAGTTCTCCGGGCGATAGTTGACACATTCATCGGTCAGATCAACTTCCGGTGCATCATATACTTCGATGGAAACCGGAACCGAAGGAAATTCTTTTGCCGGATCTAACGGGTTTGGTGTATTTGATACGATAAAGATCATATCCATTTCCGTGCGGAGTGTTACGGTTGCTCCCTCTTTACAGTGGCCTTCCTCAAAATGCATGCTGCCATCTTCCTCAATGTAAACTTTTGAGAAAAGGTTCACGCACGGGACCAAATCTCTCGCGCTCATATTGTTGCGCACCAGCTCCATTTTGAAGTTCTCCTCACCGCAGCGGTACCAGTCATTTCTCATCTCCTGGTAAGTTGTCTTTCCGTATTTTTCATCGGTAAGAAGCCTTGTCGTATATCCTGAGATCGTATCATGCCATCCAAGGCTGTCCTCCACGATACTGGCCAACACACGTCCGTTATCGCTCATCAGCACATTTCCTTTTGTCAGGGAGGAAATAAACTGTGCTTTTAACGTATCCGGCATGTTATAGCGCTCCGAAGTATCTAACATGTTGTACATCAACATGGAAACATTTGCGTCATCGCCGAGCGCCTTGAAATGAATATATTTTCCACGTCCAATATTTCCTGACCATTTTTCTCCCGGTCTTAATGTCTTGCTCCAGATTTTCTTCATAATAATTTCCACCTTTCTTTGAATCTGCTGATCAAACGCTTATTTTGGGTACAAAAAAAGAAGAAACGCAAAGGCTGCTTTTTATGCACCTTTGCATTTCCTCTTTCTGTTTTCTTATGCACTGATTGTAGCATCGGAAAAATAATGTGACAATTGAACTTTGTATGCATTTTTTTCTGTATAATTAGAACTTTTTTAGAACTTTGTAGAGTTATATGTCTCTAAAACATTACGAAGCTGCGCTCTGGTGTCTACCCCTACTTTTTCAAAAATATGGTAAACATGTTTTTTTACCGTAGAAAGACTGATTCCCATATTCTCTGCGATCTGGGCATTTGTCATTCCCCCGTCCATACAGGTCAGTGCTTCTTTTTCCCGCTCTGACAGTTCAAATTCTGCCGCAAGATGTGCAAGCATCTTATTCCTGTTGCCTGCCGCCTGCTTTGTTCCATTGAGTAGTCCTGCCAATTTATGGGAAAGGTGCCCCTTTAGCACTTCTAAGATAAACATATCTTTGTCCGAAAAATCCCCAAGAAGTTCACTTCGGAAAAAATTAACAATACCAATCGGTTTTCCATATCTGCGAAGCAGTATCCCCGCGCCAAACGGGATATGATTCGGTTTTAAAAATCCCTGATAAAACTCTGTTTTCTGCCGCAGTGACTCCTCCATAATATCGGTATCACGGTAAGTGATCGTATGCTCAGACAATTCAAATGTATATTTCATGTAGTCTTTTTCATAATAAGAATCCAGATATTCTTCATAGACTCCCGGCTCCATCTCAATAAAGGACGATTTTTCGCTTTCAATGCCGCCTGCTTCATTAAAAACAATGAAATATCCTTTCGTATATGGGATCAACATACGGTAAGTTTTTAACACCCGTTCCGTAAATTGATCAATATTGGTAATATCATACATTTCCAGCAACACTTTATTGATGGTCAGCCATTCTGTTTCTTTTAATGTGTTTTCCATATCTGCTCATTCCAACTCGTATTTTCCCCAATTCTATCACAGGAAAAATCATACGACAATATCCGTTAAAAGCAGCCGGATCCTGCTATTATTCTTCTGCCAGTAATTGTGACGGTTCCACTGGCTTCTCAATAATTCCTTTATCAAAATAGAAACCGGGGCATCTTTACTGGAAAAAATGAGTTTTCCAACTCCCTGCTCTACCGCATTGCTAAGATATGGCTCCCATGTAACTGCCGCATCCAGATCACCGCTGATAAAGGATACTCCGGCATCAGAGGAAGTCATATTGACAAGATCTACATCCGCATCCGTAAGTCCTGCTGTCTCAAGTGCCTGCATCAGCAGATAATGTGACGTCTGGTTGATAGACACGCCGACTTTCTTTCCCTTCAGATCTGCAATACTGTTAATATCATTTTTGACAAGGATTCCGTCAGCTCCGGCAGACTCGTCCACGATTGCCGTTACATCCAGCATATCTTCATCATACTGGCTCTCCGCAATGATCGCTGCATCCAAAGTTGTATACGCAAGATCAACTTTTCCAGCTAACAATGCTGAGCAGGATGCACTCGAATCATCAAAATCCACCATGGAAAAATCAAGTCCACAGTCCTTGAAAAATCCTTTATCCATCGCAACATAAAATGGCGCCAATCCCACAAACGGATTTGACGCCATCGTCAAAACAAGTACCATCGAAATTATTTTTTTCTTCATCATTCACACACCTCTTTCTCACTGATCACTGCTCCATGCTGTAAATATTCGATTGCTGCGAGGGCTGCCTCATGCGCCACAAGAGACGATCCTCCCACTGCTTCACGTACCACATGAATATGATAATCATGCTGATGTGCATCCGCACAGGTATAATGTACACAGACATCCGTCAGCAAACCAACCCCATAGATATGCTCAATTCCAAGTCCTTTTAACAAAATCTCCAGATCCGTCCCAAAGAAACCGCTGTACCGTCTTTTTACCATCTGATATTCTTCCGGCAGCGGCTCGATGCCATCAAAATAATCAGCCGCACCCGAAACATAATGGTTTGCATAGGCAAAAACATTTTTTTCAAAATGAGGCAGAAATGTCTGCAAAATTTCCATCTCATAATGATAAGCCCGCATCCCATATCTAATTTCTGGGGTTTAAAATACTCACGGTAAATCACCGATGCTCTTCGTTTCTCATCCGTTAAAAGATCGGTATCGCGGTATGCCATTGATTTTGTAAAATTGCACATCTGCATCAGATAGTCTTTTGCAAAATAAGTATCTAAGTATTTCCGTTTCATGACAGGATCCACATTTTCAAATACCGAATGCGCCACGTCTAACCTGCCGTCTTCATCTATCACTAAAAAATAACCCTGCGTATATGGAATCAATATACGGATCAGTTTTAAACATCTTTCTCCAAACGTCTCCAGGCTTCCGGCATAATAGATTTCCAGAAGAATGTCATTGAACATGCGCCATTCTTTTTCTGTCATAACGTAATATCCTCCACGGACACTCCAAGAGATGCCAGCTTTGCAATCGTCACTTTGATCTGATACTCCAGCTCCTGATTTTCCACCCCATTGTTTGCACGTTTGATGCGCTGTAAATCTGTATATTTATCAATTAAAACCGTGATCAGTTCTTTTTCTGTCATATCCTCCATCCTCACTACCGCCTTTCTCCGATATAAAAAATAATAGCCTGCGCTTTGCGAACATTCTATTGTTGTGAATTGTATCTGCATTCTGTAATTTTCTATATTTTAGCGGATTTTATTTTTGGTGTAAACATGCAACTTCCATTTATCTTTTGTACTTCCCGCCATCTGTTTCCTGCTGTTGTTCACACCTATTGTGTGAACAGCAGCAATTTTCTTTCACAATCTGATGCCATGCCTGACTTTGTGCTTTTGTTCCTATTCCAGTTTTTGTCTATACAACAATCCCTGCACCTTTTATTCCTTCTCTTTCACATACACCGTCATGCGTTCCTTTGTTCCATCCTCACTGGCGTAGACATAAGACCTGCCAGCTGCTTTCGCAGTGATAACCCCGTTTGCATCTACCGACACCACATTGGAGTTAGAGCAGGAATACGCCGGCTGATTGCCGGAAGATACCGTCGCATTTACTCTTGCACGTTCCCCCGGATGAAGTGTAATCGTCGTCTGCTCAAATGTAATCTTTGGAGATCTGACCGTCACTTCACAATTTTTGCTGACTCCATCTACGGTTACAGTAATGACTGCCGTTCCATGTTTGACCGCGGTTACTTTTCCTGTTTCATCCACAGTCGCCACACTTTTTTTGTTGGTTTTCCACACTGGTGTTGTTTTTGACGTGGAAGATACCTTAAGTTTATACTTTTCCCGTCTGTATAACGAAATTTTAGACGGCATCAGGCGGACTGTCGGACTTTTTACTGTCACTTTACAATTCACAGATGTACCGTCAACCTTTGCAGTAACCGTAGTTGTTCCCGGCTTCTTTGCTGTTACTTTTCCATTTTCACTTACCGATGCAATGCTTGTCTTTGCCGACTTCCACGTTACCTTATGCCCGGTGGATGAGGCTGCCGTAAGCACTGCACTTTCCCCATTTTCCAATATCAGGCTGGTCTTATTTAAGGTAACTTTTGTCTTTGTGACAGTAACCTTACAGCTTGCCTCCGCATTTTTTGTTTTTGCCGTAATCGTCGCACTTCCCGCCTTTTTTGCGGTGATTTTTCCGTAGGTATTAACCGATGCGACCTTTGAATCACTGGATGTAAATGTCGGTTTTTTACTGCCGGATGAAACCACAGACAGACAATAAGTGTCCCCTGTTTTTAATGTTTTTTCATATGCACTTAAGAAAATGAACCCATATCCTGAGGCTGCATATACTTCTACTTTCTGATACTCTGAAATAAAAAGCATGGAAACCATGCAGAGGATGGCTAATGCCACCCGGATGACTTTTTTTCCTGATTTCATAGATATTTCCCCCAATCCTTCTCTGATTAATAGATGATATATTTCACAGATAAACCTGTTTTTGCGGACAGATATCTGTCATCAAAACCATCTATTTTTTCGGATGGCGGGAATCGTACAAAAGAAAAGACTCTCCGGCGCATTTTCCCCACCAAAGAGCCTTAATATTAAATTATCATAGTCAATTACGGTTGTAAATCGAACAAATCATAAAGTTTTTATAACTCTGTCAAATTCCATACAGATCGGGTATCCTCCATCACTCATCACCAGTTTTGCATCAATCCCATAAATTTCCCGGATATTTTCCCTCGTGATCACATCTGCCGGTCTTCCCTCACAGACAACCTTACCATTTTTCAGTCCAATAATGTGATCTGCAAAGCGGCAGGCTTCGTTTAAGTCATGCAGCACCATCACGATCGTAAGCTGTTTTTCCCGATTCATGCGCTCTAAAAGCTGCAGCACGTCCAGCTGATATGCCATATCCAGATATGTCGTCGGCTCATCAAGCAAGATCATTTCCGTCTCCTGCGCAAGTGTCATGGCGATCCATGCGCGCTGTCTCTGTCCGCCGGATAATTCTGTCACAGGGCGGCCGGAAATTTCTGTCAGACCTGTTTTTTCAAGTGCCCAGTCCACCTGCTCTATGTCGTGGCGGCTCATGCCTCCAATCGCTTTGCGGTAAGGAAAACGTCCGTAGGAAACCAGCTCACGCACGGTAATTGCATCCGGACAGGTCGGAGTCTGCGGGAGAACAGCAACTTTTTTGGCGATATGTTCTGCTTTTTCTTTGCGGATATCCATTCCATCAATCCGGACTTCACCCCTCTTTGCAGGCAAAATTCTTGAAATCACTTTCAACAGCGTGGATTTTCCACAGCCGTTTGCACCGATAATGATCGTGATGTTTCCCTTCGGTATTTTTAAATTCATCTCCTCTATGATCATGCGATCCTCATATGCCGCCCAGAGTCCTTTTACCTCTATCGCATTTATTGTTTCCATATCCTCGCTACTCCTTCCACATCAGGTATACAAAATACGGTACACCAACCAGCGACACCGCAATTCCCGCCGGAATCTCGATTGGTGAAAATAAATTTCTTGCGACCGTATCTGCAAAAATCAGCATGACTGCAGCGATCAAAGACGCAAGAAGCAGTGATACCCGGTGTCCGTTTCCAACAACTTTTTTTGCTGCATGCGGCGCAAGCAGTCCGATAAAGCCGATATTTCCGGCAAATGCAGTCGATGCTCCCGCAAGAATAACTGCACAGAGCAACATTTTTTTCCGTTCACGCTCGATGGAAATTCCCCAGCCAATCGCCGTTTCATCCGAAAAACTTAATGCGTCCAACATTCGGCCTTTATAAAAAATATATGCCCCACCAAGTAAAATCACGGGTACCAAAGCTCTGACGTATGCCCATCCGGCCCCCCAGAGTGAGCCGGACGTCCAGATCATTACCCGGTTGTAATCCCCAGGACCTCCCTTGAACATAAAAAAAGTGATAAACGCATTTAGTCCGGCATTGATCCCAATTCCGGTCAAAAGCAGACGTTTTGGTTTTAATCCTTTCCTGCTGGAAAGAAAATAAATACAAAATGCTGCCACAAGTGCCCCTGAAATTGCCATCAGTGGAAGCAGGTAAATAGAAAATGTCCCAAGTTCACTGAAATATGCGTTCGTCTGAAACTGGATAAACAGCACTGCTGCCGTTGCACCACCCGCATTGATGCCGATGATTCCCGGGTCAGCGAGCTCATTCCTTGTCATTGTCTGTAAAACACCGCCCGATATCGCAAGCCCTGCCGCCACAAAAATACCAAGCAGGATACGCGGTAAACGGATTCCAAAAATTGCCGTATTCTGTATTTTGGTTCCATTTCCAAGCAGCGTCGCAATGACCTCATGCACCGATATCTCATAACTTCCCCAGCAAAGTCCTAAAAGGATGGCACAGAAAAACAATACAATCACGCACGCAAAAACTGCTGTTTTTCTTTTTTTCATACGCATCATCCCCGCTCCTTTCCTGCCATATACAAAAAGAACGGCACTCCAAGCATTGCTGTAAAAATTCCAATCGGTACTTCATATGGCTGATAAATCATGCGCGCTGCAATATCCGCATAAGTTAAAAGTACTGCGCCACACAGAAAACTAAGCGGAATTACCCGCCTGTAATCTGTGCCGGCAAACAACCTTATCGTTTGTGGAATCATAAGTCCGACAAAACCTATTGTTTTTCCCACCACCACTGCTGCCGCACATAACGGAATCATCAAAAGAATTGTGATAAGGCGCACCCTCTGCGGATGGATACCAAGTCCGGTTGCCATATCATCTCCGAGACTGATCACATTAATTTTCGGTGCAAGGAGCACTGCTGCTAAAAATCCCGGTATCCCTACCGCTAAAATAATTTTTACATCCAGCCACGTTGCCCCGCGAAATCCACCGGATACCCAGAATCCAACCATCTGTGACTGATTCGACAAAAGGCCCGCCACCGAAGTGAGTGCCGTAAAAAAAGTACTCATTGCCGTTCCCGCTAAAAGTAATTTTGTAATGCTTAAATTTCCCGGATTTTTCATGGTAAATATAAGTACAGGCACACCGGAAAAAAACGCTCCAAGCAATGCTGCAAGCAGCGTATTTCCTGCAGTTGCACCAATTCCTGATGCGTAAAGAAGGGCGACAAAAAGCGTCGCCCCCTGACTGATTCCGAGCAGTGACGGTTCCGCAATCGGATTTCGCGTCACCCCCTGCATCATTGCTCCGGTCATTCCAAGGATACCGCCTGTCACCAGTACACAGATCACCCTCGGAAGCCGTACGTCGCGGATCATCATATCCGTAAGAGATCCTGTATTATGAAAAATGCCATTCCAGATATCCACCAGCAGAATCTCCATGGCGCCCATACAGACCGCAAGCAAAATTCCCGGTATCAGCAGACAGACACCTGCAATCGCAACACCCCAGGTCCGCTTAATTCTTTGCCGTTCCATCTAACATCTCCAAAATCTCATCTAAAAGCAGCTCACGTCCGATCGGACTGTAACCCTGATTAAAATACGGTGATGCCGGAAGTTCTACCACCTGTCCGCTCTGTACTGCCGGCAGACTATTCCAGACTGCATTCTGGTCAAGTTCTGCTTTGTCTTCATCCGTTGCCATCAGGAAAATATAATCTGCTCCGATCGATGCCAGACCTTCATATGTTACGACCGGCAGGGAAATATCACTCTGCTCCGGCAGACCTTCCGGTTTTGCAAGTCCCATATCTTCATAAAGCACACTTCCAAATCCGGCACCTGTGAATACAAAGAACTGTCCACCGCTCGCTAAAAATGACAGATAACTGGTATCCTCTCCATACGCAGCACGAACTGCTTCTCCTGCTTCTTTCGCCTTCTCTTCATATGCACTGATCCACTGATCTGCCGCATCCTCTCTGCCAAATACCTGTGCAAGCGTGCGGATATCTTCTTTCCAGTTCAGCGCTTCTAACTGGATCATGACTGTCGGTGCGATCTCAGAAAGCTGGTCATACATTTTTTCCTGAACCGTGGAAATGATAATCAGGTCCGGATCTAAATTCATGACTGCCTCAATATCCATCGTATCCTGCATACTGTAACCTAAAATTTCAGCTCCCTGTAATGTATCCTCAAGATAGGTTGGGAATTTTGTATAGTCATAAGCATCACTGTTTGCGGTTCCCACAACGGAATAGCCAAGGATCGATAAGATATCACTGTTGCCGCTTAAATCTACGATCCTCTGAGGATCTGCCGGAATCTCCACCTCACCGCGGACGTCCGTCACAATAATTGTCTCACCATTTTGTCCTTCCCCGGTTATCTGCGCTTCGCTCTCCGGTACTGCGGATGCCTGATCCTCTGTACTCTCCTGCACCGTATTTGTGTTACTTCCTGTGTCTGCATTTGCGTTGCTGCCTGTATTCCCACATCCCGCTAACAGGGTGATGGTAAGCATACCTGCCGTGATAATGGAAAATAAATGATTTTTTTTCATGTAAAAGTTCTCCTTTATGTTTTGTTTTCATTCTTCGCAATTGTTTTGTCTGCAAACTGCAAGATATATTGCAAGTGTTAGTTTGCGCTAACAAAAGTAAGTCCATTTTATCATGCATTTGATTGTTTGCAAGTGTTGCATGGATATTGATAATTTTTGTTTATCAAATGATTATTTTATTGCGGGAATGGGGAAAATGGGGTGTAGAAATTAAGAAGGAGGTTTTTCTTAGATGCTTGTTTCAAGTACAGATGAATTTCAGGCTTTTATGTTTGAACAGCTTCATTTCTTACCGGATGTGAAAGACAATTATACATGTTATAGTGACAGGGAACACCCGGAAAGCGGGTATTGCTGTATCTATTGCCGCGAGGGGTGTTATCAGCTTGGGATTGCGGATTATACGATTCCGGAGGATTTTTCGGTTTCTTTTCGGAATCCTGCGAGACAGCTTCGGTTTGGGGTAATGCTTTCCGGGAAGACGCATTTTAAGCTTTATCAAAAGGATGCGGCTTCTTTTACACCTTCTTCTTTTATTGTGCTGGAGGAAAATATCAAAGGCCAGCAGGCATGGCGTGCCGGGGACCATTTTCACGGACTGGAACTGACGGTTTCGGCTGATTTCATAGAAAATATTCTTCATCCTGTTTTTCCTGACTGTGTCAGTCTGTCCGCGTTTGAGGCAAATTATACCTATAAAATGCTCCCCACCGGAGTGATCAATCTGCTGAACCAGATGCATTTTCTGCATGAAAAGGATGCGCTTACACCGCTGTATTTAGAAGGACTGATCTTACAGTGTCTCGCACTGCTTGCAGAAGAATTTGAGGAAAACTCATCTCATGTGATTGCACCCAAATCTGTTCCTGCCGGAACTTTGCCTGCAACATCTGTGCGGACCGCAATAAATAAAGCTGGTCAACAACATATTCCACATGGCAAAGTAATGCACACAATAAAAGTCAGCGATACAAGAACGATTACGCTCTCAACCGCTGACCTTTCTGCTGTGCACCTCGCACACGATATTCTGACTGAAAAATATAAAAACCCGCCCACCGTCCATGAACTGAGTGAGCAGGTTTCTTTATCCATGCAAAAACTAAATTATGCGTTTCTCCACGAATACGACACGACCATTTCCGACTATATTATCTCTCTTAAGATGGAATATGGGGCAAAACTGTTAAGTGAAACACTCCTTGGCATCGATGAAATTGCATTACAGTGCGGTTATCATTACCCCGCTAATTTTATACGGATGTTTAAAAAATATTATGGGGTGACACCTTTGCAGTTTCGGAAATTCATCACCAGATAAAACACAACTCCCGCTGCCACAACTCCGATCGAAATGATCTGTGATGTGGAAAGCACTCCAATGCTTCCGCGGTAGTCGTTCCGGAAAAATTCAATAATAAATCTTCCGATTCCGTAAAGCACCATATATCCTGCTGCGACCTGTCCCTCTTTCGGTTTTCTTCCCGCATAGAGCAGTAACAGTCCGCAGATCAGGAAATCCCCGGCAGATGACATCAGCTGTGTCGGCAGAAGTTTTACACCGTTCGGAGCAAAGTCGGAGTGGGTAAATGTGATGCTAAACCACGAATCCGTCTCCCTGCCGTAGCAGCAGCCTGCAAAGAAACAGCCGAGACGCCCGAATCCCTGTGCAAATGATACAGCAGGCATCACAAGATCAAAGTACGGCAGAAAACGTTCTTTTTTGACACGACAGTAGATCAGGCTGGCCAGCGCACCGCCGATGATCCCGCCGTAAACAACGTATCCGTTTTTAAAGTTCCAGAGTATGGACGGATCTTTTAAAATCTCCGGGATCTCTACAATATAATAGAGCAGCCTGCAGCCGATCATTCCACCGAAGATTGCGCAGAAGAAGATTCCATAGATAATATCCTCGTTCAAGCCACGTTTTTTTCCACGCTTTAAACACATCATAAGTGCCGCTGCAAAACCGATCGCAATCATAAGACCATACATATGAAATGTAACCGGTCCTATCTTTATATCATTAAACATATATTTTAATTTATCCTTTCTGAATCACTCAAATACATACTGATTATGTTTCATATCTGTCATTTTCCACACAAAATAATTTTTCTGCTGCTTTATACACAATATGGTTTTAAATAATCCACTTAATACCCATAAATATCATAAATCTCATCTGTATACACGCCCTGTTCTTTATAAACGATCAGCGGTTTTTCCACGGCAAGTCTTGATTTTCCACCGCGCAGCCCCTCGATCAGCACCATATTCGGTTCTTTATCCACGAACGGATAGACAAGCTGCATGCGCTTCGGCTCGATCTTGTACTCGACCATTTTACTCATGATCTCTGCGAGACGGAACGGCCGGTGCACCATATAAAACCTGCCTCCCGGCACAAGCATTTTCGCGGTTTCCCGCAAAATATCATCCAGTGTACATAGCACTTCATGTCTGGCGATCGCCTTTGCCGCAGACGGCGAATTTTGTCCATGTGTCCCGATCATATACGGCGGATTTGTGGTGATCACATCAAACGAAGATGCTCCAAATATCGCAGATGCCTCCTTGATATCTCCGGTCACGATCTCGATCTTATCCTCAAGATGGTTATAGCACACGCTCCGGCGTGCCATATCCGCACTTTCTTCCTGGATCTCAAGCGCCTTAAAATCTTCTGCTTCTGTTTTGGCTTCCATCAGGATCGGGATAATTCCCGTACCGGTACCAAGATCGAGCACGCGCTCCCCTTTTTTTGCCTTTGCAAACCCGGAAAGCAAAACGGCATCCATCCCAAAACAGAACCTTTTCGGATCCTGAATGATAAAATAGCCGTTGCGATGCAGTTCATCAAGTCTCTCCTGTTCATAAACCAGATTATTTGGCATCGTCAATTTTGGATTTTCCTCCCTTATCTTCTAATGCGGAAAGTTCCTTTAATTCCTGCGCAGTCAGCTTTACATGATCTCTTCTGCGTTTTGACTTGAATTTCAGCTGATCCACAGAGTAATCACGGATTTCCTTTTCGTCATCCACTTCCACGAGTACTTTGACCATCTGGCGCAGTACACTGACGGAAGATACCTCTCCCTTTAAGCCATCATCCGTGGTCACATAATCCCCCACATTTGGCAGACGGCTGTTTAAATATTCATAAGTTTCTTCTTCATTTTTCAGACAGCACATCAGGCGTCCACAGACACCGGAAATCTTTGTCGGATTTAAGGACAGATTCTGCTCTTTTGCCATCTTGATGGATACCGGGACAAACTCGGAAAGATAGGAATGACAGCAAAGTTCTCTTCCACAGATTCCAATCCCACCCATGATCTTTGTCTCATCACGGACACCGATCTGGCGCAGCTCGATTCTGGTCCGGAAAACCGCTGCAAGATCTTTTACCAGCTCGCGGAAATCGATACGTCCGTCCGCCGTAAAATAAAAGAGCAGCTTATTATTGTCAAACGTGTACTCCGCCTCCACCAGCTTCATATCAAGCTTATGTTTTGCTATCTTTTCCAGGCAGATCTTAAATGCCTCTTTTTCTTTTTCACGGTTCTTTAATGCTGTCTTTTCATCTGCCTCCGTTGCAATACGGATGACCGGTTTTAACGGCTGGATCACGCTGTCATCATTCACTTCCCTTGTCGGTATCATGACTGTTCCCAGCTCCACTCCACGCGCAGTTTCCACAATTACGTGCATTCCTGCAGTCAGATCCAGATTTCCCGGTCCGAAATAATAAATTTTACCGGCATTCCGGAAACGGACTCCTACTATTTTTATCATGTTAATTCTCCTTTATGGTCAGCAGAAGCAGCTCGATCACCAGATCAAAATTTACATTTGCGTTTAAACGCACCTGTGCTTTTGACAGTGCCTGTAAAATTTCTTCGATTCCATTGTAAGAACTCTGCTCTGCCTGTCTTTTTATGTCATAGACCTCATCCTTGAAAATAAGGCCGTTTACATCCTTTGTTGCTTTATAATAAAGTACATCACGATACCAGATCATCATAAGATCAAAGTAATCGTTGATCTGAAGCTTATATTCACTGATCTGCTTTACCGCCTCTGTCATCTCATAGAGGTCGATGTCGTGCAGACGCTTGATGAGCTGAAGCGCAGATGCCTTTAATTCATTAAAATCATCCGATGCTGCAAGCTGGATCGCTTTTCCGACATTTCCCTGTGCAAATGCCACGCAGACATCTGCCTGGTAATCCGGAATCTGGTAATGTGCCATCAGAAATTTTTTGATCTTCTCATCCGGCACCGCCTTTAAATTCAGCGTCACACAGCGGGATAAGATCGTCGGAAGAAAACTCTCCGCATTGGTGGTCAAAAGCAGGATCACCGCATATGCAGGCGGCTCCTCGATTGTCTTTAACAGTGCGTTCTGCGCCTGCTGGTTCATTTTTTCCGCTTCATCCACAATATAAATCTTATGTTTGCTGCTGTATGGCTTAATGACAATGTCATTGTTTAACTGTGTACGGATATCGTCTACCGAAATCGTATTCGGCTTCTCATGGCTGACATAGATGATATCCGGCTGGTTTTTGCCCGCCGCCTGTTTACAGGAATGACACTCCATACATGGCTCCGCTGTAAATTTATTTTCTATTCTTTCAGATTCTGTCTCACCTGCAAGTTCCTCTAACTTTTTATTTACTGCCTCACACTGCAGCGTCTGTGCAAATGCTTCTGCGATCATCATTTTTCCTGATTTGTCCGGTCCGTTTAATATATAAGCATGTGAAACTTTATCCATGGTAATCGCATTCTGCAGATGTTCTATGATCTGCTCATGTCCAACGATGTCCTTAAATGCTGGCATATAAATCCTCATTTCTGCACATATTTTTCATGTTTTCTTTTCTGCTACCAGATTTCCCGCCATGTGCGTGCGCCGTTTATCCAATCCACATCCAAAAAAGATCAGGTGAGGATATCTAATATCAATCCCCTTATCTCTCCGATCTTACTTAAAATCGCGATGTGGTCTTTCTCATCCTTTACCAGCTCCTGCGCCAGTTCATCCAGATTCGAATCGATCAGCTTGATCAGACCGTACACTCTGTGGCGTCCTCTCCGGTCAAGAAAATTCTCCCTGGAAAACTTGTGGGACCGGAATACCACTTCATTCATAAATTCACGGATCAGACCGCGGTATTTTTTCATATCACGGATATCCATATGCTGCGCAATACGGTTGCCCTGCGCTGTAATGTCAGAAAGAAGCATGTCCACTTTTGCCTGCAGATCCGCATCCGTGATCGCACTCGCAAGCGTAAACTTAAAGGAACCATCTCCCTGTACATTCTGATTGGTATCCGGTACCTGTGTAACCTCTGTTACATGATTTAATTTGTTAATATCCAAGGCTGACACCTTCTTCCTGTAAAAAAGTAACTATTCCTGCTCTTCGATATACGCAGCGATCGCATTCTCCGTCTCTTCTAACGACTCATTGCAAAATCTTTTTGTGATTCCTGCTTCTTTTAATTTTTCCTCGGAAAAATCTTTTTCATCCGCAAGAAACCGCCGGCATAATTCCTCATATTTCGGATTTTCCTGCCTCCGCTCTCTCTCAAGCGCACGCTGTAAGCGCATACCATCCTCTACTTCTATATATATCGGAACAACGTTCTCCGTTCCGAAGTATTCCCGTATCTTAAGATAGGACTCTAACGTTCCGATCAGAAGATAACTCTGATGGTCTAAATCAACCTGATGGTCTGCCACCGTAAAGTACTTCCAGATGCCGTGGATCGTATGATACGCACGCAATTCGATAATTTTCCCCTCTGCTTCAAGCTTTTCCACTGTATCTTCATCACAGAAATAATATGATACACCGTTTTCTTCCCCGGCACGCATCGGTCTTGTCGTGTACGGAACCACAGTCTTTAACCTGAGTTTCTCATCTTTCATCAGCATCCCGTACAAAGTATCTTTACCGGATGAGCTTTTTCCCATCATGTAATATATTTTTCCCATTTGTCCTGCCTTATCAGTATAATATAGTCTTTAAAAATATACAATCTTTATCCGCTCCGCAAAAAGATCCGTGCTCCCCTGTAAATTCAATTTCAAACTGATACAGGTGCGAAGTCTTTCAATAAATTCTGCGGTGATGGCCTCCCCTGGAACGATCAAAGGGATTCCCGGCGGATACAGAAAGATAAAATCTGCTGAAACCCTGCCTGCTGCTTCGTCAAAAGATACCTCTGCGGTTTCTTTTTCCTCCGCTTCATAGATCTGCATCTGCTGTGGATTAGGACGGTAAACTTCTTTTATGAAAGAACCTCTGTGAACCTGTTGTTCATACATGTTTTCCATCGAACCATCCGTCTCATTTCCGTATCTTACCTTTTTTTCATTCATGGCCTGCTGCTTTTTTGCAGTACCTGCGCCACACAGTTCCCTGTCAATCTCATGCAGTGCAGCCGACAATCTCTGATATCCTTCTTCCTGATCCATAATACTTGTCATCGCAAGCGCATAATCTCCGGATGCCATTTCAAGCTGAAGATGATATTTTAAAAGTAATTCCTGATACAGCCACTCACCGCTTTTGCTGCTGTCACGGACAAATATAACAATTTTAGAATCATCCCAGGCAAATGCCTCTTCTTTGGATAAATCCTTCCCTGTCATCACATGCAGTCTTTTCAAATCTTCACAGTTTTTATAAAATTTATTTAATTCGTGTCTGTAATTGTCAAATAATTCCGCTCCATGTTCCTTTACGGTACGGATACATACTTCCATTCCCGCCATAAGAATATACGAAGGAGAACTTGTTTCATAAATTCCAAGATATTTTTCTATGCGTGATTTTGAAATCAGATCTGAATTTAAATGAAGCAGTGCCGTCTGTGTAAAAGATGGAAGTGTCTTATGCAGGCTCTCGATCACGGCGTCTGCTCCGAGCCTTACCGCATTTTGCGGAAATTCCCCTCCAAATCCAAGATGTGCTCCATGTGCTGAATCCACGATCAGCGGAATCCCGTGCACATGCGCGACTTTGGCGATTCCTTCAATATCAGAGATAACCCCCTCATACGTCGGCGATGTGATCACGACTGCCGAGGTCTCCGGATCTTTTTTTAGTGCATCCTCCACCTGCCGTGGTGTGATCTGTCCCTGAATCCCACATTCTGTCACCGCCGGATAAAGATATTCTGCAGTCAGTTCCGATAAAAACAGGGCATGATATACCGCTTTATGGCTATTTCTGGCTACCAGAATCCTGCCCCGTTTTTTCACTGCTGCACAGATTGATGCAAGAATCCCGCAGGTGCTGCCATTGACAAGATAATAACAATGTGCAGAACCGTAGAGATCAGCCGCACGCTGCTGTGCCTCTTTTAAAATTCCCTCTGCGTGGTGCAGGTTGTCAAACCCATCGATCTCCGTAATATCTATCCCGTATACTTCCGGAAAAGGCAGCGGATTTCTTTTATGTCCCGGCATATGAAACGGATAGACATCACTCTTCCCATATGTCTCTAATGCCTGATCTAAATACCTCATCTGCTACCGCCTTTCTGCTTACACATTTATTTTAACACTTTACATACCAGCCTGACTACTTTAAAATAAGAACATCTTTGGAAAAGAATGGAGTAATAGATCTATTATGAATTACGCACTTGTGATCCTTTGCGGTGGAAACAGTGTCCGCATGGGAACGGATAAAGCACTTTTACCTTTTGGTGACTGCTGCCTCTTAGAATATCTTGTACACAAATTTAAACCATATTTTTCAACCATATATCTCTCCGTAAAATATATTGGAGATTATGCGCATCTGAATCTCCCGGTCACGGAGATTGCGGATATCTACGGCAATGCCGGACCGATGTCCGGCGTTTTTTCCGGTCTGTCCATGATCAATGAGGATGCCGCTTTCTTTATGTCCGTGGATACCCCTTTTATGGAACCGGAAACCGGAATTGCACTTTTAGATGCGATCGGCGATGCAGATATCTGCATGGTTCGCGGAAAAGCAGGCTACTTAGATCCTGCTACCGCCGCCTATTCAAAAAACTGTATTCCAACGATCGGGAAAAGCCTCATTCTCCGTCAGTTTACCTTTGATGCGCTTCGCGAAAAATGCAAAACAGTCTGCGTGACGGAAAAAGCACTTGCCGCCTGCACAGACATTCCGGTAGACCGACAGTTTTTCAACTTAGATACCAGACAGGATTATTATCAGGCACTGAAAATTTATCTTCAGTTATAACACCGAAATCTGTCTGCGACCGCTTTACCCAAGGAAACGCGCCAGTTCCGGCATCCAGTCTCCAAAAAATACTTCGTCCCTGCAGACAGCCTCCCACATATCTCCAAGGAAATGATGAAAACACTCCATCTCCTCCTCCCATTTTAAAGTTTCCGTCCCGGCGATTGCACTGTGCCTGCAAAACTTTTCCCAGCGCTTTTTCATATAAGGATAATCCCGGTAGGAAAAAATCTGCTCCGCGCGCTCCATATCAGGGATCATTTCTTCGGTTTTGCACATATCTTCGAGCAGCTCACATACATGTCTTCCATTTAAGGTTTCGTTTCGCAATATAAAAAATACTTCCCTGTATATTTCCATATCCGGGATCAGTTCCATATCCCGCAGAATCACAAAAATCTGTTTTGCCAGCACCAGTTCCGCCGGAAATTCCTTCCATTCGATCTGCACTGTCTCATCCATCAAAAATGGAATCTGTCTTTCGACCAGTCCCCAGATTTTTCCCAGATGCATAAAATGAATACCGACAGTCACCGGAACCTTCATCTCCTCAAACTGCCCCTGCAGTTCCAGACATGTCCCCGCCTGCTGCGAGGATATCGTTCCTTTCCATCTTACGGGACTTTGTTCTTTCTTTTGCAGGTACAGCTGCAACAGCTTTTCCGGAATACGCTCATCCGGCTCACAGAAAAAGTCCAGCTTCAGTATATTTTTCTTGCGGTACTGTTCTAATCCCAACACGGTTCCATTCCGTAATAAAAACCGATTTTTAAATTCAGAAGCGGAAAATCTGAGCATAAATTCTTCCAAAACAAATCCGGCAAGCAGATTTGAAAATGGTATCTTCCATTCTTCACTTTTTTCCTGTAAATCCGCTATTTTATATTTTTTATCCTCCATTTAAAGCCATACCCCTATCATCGATTGTACTTTTTTCACCACACGGCGTTCTCTGGCGTATTTCATCAGATTTGCTATATTCTTTTTTTCATCTTTTATATACGAAAGAACACCTTCCTGAAAAACTGCCCGTTCCATCTTATCTTCATATTTCAGACACTCACAGATCAGCCTGTCTTTATCAAAAATCTGCATCTTTGCATTTCCAAAGTCGATCCTGTCCACACCAGACTGTAACGTCTCCGGCTCCGCATAAAACGGTGTGACCTGCGGAAACTCCAGCTTAAATCTGGATTTCGACGTATTTTTATCCACTGCGATCTGATATCCGTATGGTTTTCTTTTGATATAGCCATACGCATACAATGCACACTCCATCGTAAGCACCGCATCCGGAAATAATTTTACAATCAGTTCATCCTCCGAATAATCCCCGATGCGAATGGTATAATATCCACTTTTGATCCGGATCAGGTCCCCTTTTTCCACAAAATCGAGAATTCTCCGGTAATCAATGTGCAATTCTTCCAACTGATTTTTCTTTACGATCCCACCGTGTGCCACAATAAACTCCTTGACTTTCTGCAAGATCAGTTCTCTTTTTTCATTGACTGCATATGATTCTGACATAATAACCCCATTTCTGCGTTCCCTGCGCATAATGCGAACCCCAATTCCCAATAGTTACTAGTGTTGTGTCTATATTTCCCGCTCAAAACTTTCACTTGTGGTACTAAATTTAATATAATCAAAACTATATTCTCTGTCAATCATATGTAATTTTCCTATGTACAATAGAACACACTCTCCACGGATATTCTATTGTCAGGAATTAAAAAAATCGCCTGCAACTTTTATGTTCCAGACGATTTTCTTTTAAATTTTTATTATCTGCGTCTTCTACGTCTTTTATTGCGTTTCTTTTCACGCTTAAATAATCTTTTATGTTCTTTTCGCACTTCAAAATTATGTTTTATGATATAAAAGTTATCTGCAACTTTCTTTATAATAATCCCAAGAACAAGTAAGACAAGAACTACAACCACCACGGTTATGATCGTACTCATCCTGATCTGTATTTTTGAAACATGCTCTGTTTCTTCCGTCTGTGCCTCTTCGCTTACGTCTGTCTGATTGCTGAATTTATATTCCGGTACCTGCACGTTTGTTTTTACAATATCTGCCTTTCCAACCTCGTGCCCCGCATAAGTATACTCAATTGTTCCAACCGTATCATTCGTCACATCGTCATAGACAATTTTTGACGTCGCATCGGAAAACTCCGCTGTCTTTGGAAGTACGATACCTGCATCTTTGTCAATATCCACAAACGGTTCATTTGTATTGAGTGTACCTGCGTTTTTTTGTTCCGCCGACGTATAATTTGTCTCGTTTTCCGCAATATTAAAAAGCTGGAAATTGTCAAAACAGTAATCAAACAGATTTCTGCTGTCAAGCCATTGATTTGGTGACTGCGTATTCATGACTACGCAGATCAGTGTCATTCCATCACGTTCTGCATAAGTTACCAGCGTACTGTTTGCCGCATTGGTATACCCCGTCTTTCCACCGGTACAGCCATCATACACATACTTGTTGGTCTGGAATGGATAAAGCATCTCGTTATGATTCTGCAGATCTGTCTGCTCTGCGTGTTTGTTCGTCGGCGGGATCGTATAACGTGCGGTTCCCACAATAATCCGAAATGTCTCATTCTGATATGCTGCCCTTGCGATCAATGCCATATCATAGCAGCAGGTATAATGGTTTTCATCATGCAGACCATGTGGATTGGCAAAATGTGTATTCTGACAGCCAAGTTCTTTGGCTTTTTCATTCATCATCGCAACAAAATTTTCAATGGTGCCCCCTACATGCTCTGCAACCGCATATGCACACTCATTTGCCGACGCAAGCATAACCGCATAGAGACACTGTTCCATCGTCATCTGTTCGCCATAGTCCCTTGCAATACCGGATCCTTCCGTATTATCGATCGCGGCATCTGAAAAAGTCACAATATCATTCAAGTCTGAATTTTCCAGTGCGATCAGCGTTGTCATGATCTTTGTGATACTTGCCGGATAATGCGCCTCTAAACTATCACAATCATAAAGGACTGTCCCTGTAGAAGCCTCCATCACGATCACATTCGGGGATACGACCTCAGGACCTTCCGGCCAGTATTCTGCCGCATAGACCGGGATACACATACTTCCGGTCAGCAGTATCATTCCAAGCAGTAAACATAAGAAGCTGGTTATTTTATGATTTCTATCTATTTTATATCTCATTTTTTAATAAGTAATCTCCTGATTTATAAGTACATCTTTGCTAGTATCAGTATAAACTTTGAAAAAAATACATGCAACCTTTATGCGCAAATTTTCTTTTAAGGTTTTCTTAAAATAATGCTACTTTTTTTCATTGTTTTATTGTAAAATACCTCTGTGTGCTTTTTGCACACTTTTCTGTATGAAAATAATTTTTTCGGACAACGATTTTCTGTACACTTTACAACGAAAGGCAGGATTATAACTTATATGCGATTAAGAAATATCCCAGGTGCTGATGAAGCAATTTTAAACAGTGAATACTGCATCAAGGAACCAGAGTCAAAAAAAGGGAACTGGCAGTCAGTTTTTTCTTCCACCCAGCCTCTCCATATTGAAATTGGAATGGGAAAAGGCCGTTTTATCATGGATATGGCTGCGGCGCACCCGGACATCAATTACCTCGGTATCGAACGCTATTCGAGTGTACTTTTACGTGCGCTTCAGAAAATGGAAGAAACTCCTATGCCAAACTTAAGATTCATCTGCATGGACGCCGCTGATGTCACAGAGGTTTTTGCCAAAGATGAAGTTTCCCGCATTTATCTGAACTTTTCAGATCCCTGGCCGAAAGACCGTCATGCAAAACGCCGTCTTACCTCCCGTCAGTTTTTTGCGCGTTACGATGCCATTTTAAAACCGGATGGCAGACTGGAGTTTAAGACCGATAATCAGGATCTCTTTACCTTTTCCTTAGAAGAAATCCCGGAAGCCGGATGGCATTTAGATGCCTCCACCCGAGATCTCCATCATGATTCTGTTTTAAATGAAGGAAATATTATGACAGAGTACGAAGAAAAATTCTCCTCAAAAGGAAATCCGATCTGTAAACTCATTGCCTCCCGCTAATTGCATGTTGTATACAATTTATTGACAAAAAAACAGAGCCGCCGTAATTTTGATCTTGTTTTCAAAATTATGGCGGCTCTGTTTCTTATGGGTAATTTTATATTGGAGATCACACAGTAAAGATTGAACAAAAAAAAGCACCAACCCCATAGCCATCTGCTATAAAATCGGTACTTCGTAATGCGCCACCAGGGGTTCGAACCCTGGACACCCTGATTAAGAGTCAGGTGCTCTGCCAGCTGAGCTAGTGGCGCATATGTTTATCTCTCGTGAACACAAATGATATTATATATTAAATTTTTTAAAATTGCAAGTGTTTTTTTAGAAAATCTTCATTTTTTTCATTGGCGGATTTTCTATTCTGTGGTATTTTATTCATGGACTGAAAAACGCACTTTTTTAGTCTATCAAATTTAAAGGAGGTCACTCATTTATCATGCGTGTTGATGAAAGACTATTAAAATATGTTTCCTATTGGACTACTTCGAGTGAAGATTCCGATACGATTCCTTCTACGGACAGACAATTTAACCTGGCAAAAGAATTAGAAAAAGAATTACTTGATCTTGGTTTACAGAAAGTAACACTGACAGACCACTGTTACATCTACGGCCTGATCCCGGCTACCCCTGGATACGAAGACAAAAAAGCGGTCGGCTTTATTTCCCATATGGATACGGCACCTGATTTTTCCGGTGAAAATGTCAAACCCCAGATCATTCCGGATTACAACGGTGAGGATGTTATTTTAAAAGGAACCGGTGACGTTTTAAAAACATCTGATTTTCCGGAATTGAAAACTTTAAAGGGCAGAACCCTGATCACGACAGACGGCACAACTCTGCTTGGTGCAGACGATAAGGCAGGCGTTGCTGAGATCATGACTGCTGCTGAACAGCTCATCTCCTCTGACATTCCACACGGCGATATCTGGATCGGGTTTACACCGGATGAGGAAGTCGGACGTGGTGCGGATCTGTTTGATCTTGACTACTTTAAAGCAGATTTTGCTTACACGGTAGATGGCGATTACGAGGGTGAAGTTGCCTATGAAAACTTTAATGCCGCAAGCGCAGTTTTCGCTGTCAAAGGCGTGAATGTCCACCCTGGTGAGGCGAAAGATATCATGGTCAATGCCGCTCTCGTTGCATGTGAGATCCAGTCTCAGCTTCCTCCAATGGAAACGCCTGCCCACACCGAGGGAAGAGAAGGTTTCTATCATCTGACCGATATGTCCGGCGACGTTGCCGCAGCAACTCTTTCCTACATCATTCGTGATCACGATAAAGTGATGTTTGAAACACGTCAGAAAAAAATGCAGGAAATCGCAGATTCCATGAACCAAAAATACGGTGTCGGAACTGTTACACTGACTATCCACGATTCCTACGCAAATATGTTGGAAATCATTGAGAAAAATACTTATGTTGTGGATATCGCAAAGAAAGCTATTTCTTCTGTTGGTCTTGAACCAATCTCACGTCCGGTACGCGGCGGTACCGACGGCGCGCGTTTAAGCTTTATGGGACTTCCGTGCCCGAATCTTGGCACAGGCGGTTACGGTTTCCACGGTCCATTCGAACACATCAGTGTGGAGGGAATGAAAACTGCTGTAGCTGTAATCAAAGAGATCGTGCGCATTACCGCAGAGCTTTGATGACCAAATGCCAAAAAGGGCGTGTGAAAAAGTAAGAATCATTTTTTCACACGCCCTTTCAAATACATCTTTAATTGCGTTTTACTTATGATGCATTTCTATAAATTTGCGATCAACGCTGCAATTTCATCCGGTGTCATGATCTTATTTGGATTGCTCATATCTGCCATGGATGAAGACGCTTCCTGTGCCGGTACTTCTTCGATGACTGACTCATCTGCAGATACCGGGATTTCTTCCGTAACGGTTGTCTCTTCCGGAATTTTTACTTCTTCAATCACTGACTCATCCGCAGATACCGGAATTTCTTCTGTCAAAGTTACTGCATCCGTATCCGGCTCTACTGTTGCTTCCTCCGTAATCGGAACTTCTTCCGCTTCCACTTCTTCTACCGGTTCTGCCTGCACCTCCTCCACGGCTGATGCAGCATCGTTCAAATCATCAAAAACCGGCATCTCGCCGATTGACGGTTCCTCATCTATCAGGGATGTATCGGCTGCTTCCGGCTCTTCCTCTTCCATTAACGGCATCTCGCCGATTGACGGTTCCTCATCTATCAGGGATGTATCGGCTGCTTCCGGCTCTTCCTCTTCCATTAACGGCATCTCGCCGATTGACGGTTCCTCATCTATCAGGGATGTATCGGCTGCTTCCGGTTCTTCTTCATCCATTAATGGCATTTCGCCGATTACCGGTTCCTCATCCAGATCTCCGCCGTCAGTTAAATCCGGGAGTTCTGTTTCTGATAATTCTTCTCCCAATGTTGGCAGTTCCATATTAGACAGATCTTCATCCATTGCCGGCATTCCCAGATCCGGCAACTCTTCATCTTCTGTCGGCACTCCAAGATCCGGCAGCTCTTCATCTTCTGTCGGCATTCCTGAATCCGGCAACTCTTCATCTTCTGTCGGCATTCCTGAATCCGGCAACTCTTCACTTTCTGTCGGCATTCCATGATCCGGCAACTCTTCATCTTCTGTCGGCATTCCATGATCCGGTAATTCTTCACTTTCTGCCGGCATTCCTGGATCCGGTAATTCTTCATCCATTGCCGGGGAAACAGCTGCCATAACCGGCACTTCCGCAGCAGGATTCTCCTTTACTGAACCAACAGCCTGACTTACCGCCTCTTTCACATAAGTATGTATCTGCTCTATGGCAGATGCAAGTTCTTTCTCCAATGTGTCATGAATCATATTTGACAAAACATCCTGCATGTCACTCTGCAGTGATTCTTTGACATCATTTAAATTATCAAGAACTAATTTCTGACTTTGCGTCAATTCCTGTAATTTTTCATCCATCAGGTTTCTCTGCATGTCCATGATCTGCTGACTGTTTTCAGAAAGCTTTTCTTCTACTTCCAGCGTCTTTTCAATTACCTGCTCATTCGAATGCATAAGAGCATCTGTATTTTCTTTATTGCGTGCAAGCGTCAGCTTTGCAATTGCCTTCTGTGCCGTAATGATCTCATCCGCTGGAACTGCAACTTTTTCTCCGATATTATCTATCTTTTCCGCTAACTTTTTCTGCATCAGATAATTGGCTTTTCCTGTACGCAGCAGTTCTTCTACCTGTTCATCCAAATGGGCTTTTTCCTCATTTTTCATCCTATGGATATATGTGACAAGCAAACCTGTCCACACTAAAATAAGCGCTGCAATAATACCAACAACCATCATTTTTGATGCATTTTTCAAAACTAAATACAGATCAATCCACAAAAATGGTATCAATATCGATGATATAAAAATCATAATACGATTGACATCTATCTTCTTTGGTTTCTTTAATGAATTGTCTTTTGCCATAACAGAACCTCCCGCTTTTTGCACTATCATGCATGGATTTATACTCTATATTTTAACACATTAAAACAAGCCTGAAAACATCCATTATAAAATATTTACATCCCGTCACTTATCCGTTGTTACTGTTCACTCGTACCTCGTTCCAGTAACGGATTTTGCCGATGCTTCGCATTCCAAATCGGCAAAATCTGCTGCCACCACTGTATCATACGGCATTTTCAGTTCAGAAAATGCCTGCCTGTGAACAGTAACTATCCGTTCGCAACACTGTTACAGACTGTTGAAACCGGCCATGATTTTCTAAGTGCCATATAAGAAATCAGAAAATTTGCAAACCAGCCGGCAGGTACAGCAAGCCAGACAAATGCAATGCCAAAACATGGTGCAAAAATCATGGCAACAGACAGGCGGATCGCAAGGTTAACTATATTGGCAATGAGAAATGGGCGCATAATCCCAAGTCCACGCAGAACTCCATCTGTTGCCATCTTAATACCCATGAAGATGAAAAAACAGCCAAGCCATCTCATATAATCCCCGGACACCTGATATGCTAAGTCAGTTCCATCTTTACCCAGGAATAATGAAGAAATCTGTGTGTACATGGTTTCAATAACTACAAATGCAAGAATTGCGAAACACAGGTCTAATACCAGCGCAGCGTGATATCCTTTTTTGATGCGGTTAATTTTCTTTGCACCAAGATTCTGTGAGACATACGGTGAAACCGCATTGCCGATGGACACAAATATCAACGAAAAAACATTCTCTACTCTCATTGTTGCCGCATAACCTGCGAGTGCCTGTGTACCAAATGGATTTACAACTGCCTGTACGATCATCATACCAATTGACACTGTGGACTGCTGGAGAATCGACGGTACAGCAATTTTGAGCATCAAATGTAATTCCTGACCATCAAACCACTGAAATTGACTCTTATATTGACGCATCCGGCAAAAGAAAATCAGAAATGAAAATACCGCAGAAATCCCCTGTGCAATAAGGGTTGCAAGAGCTGCCCCGAACACACCGAGACCAAGTCCTGCCACCATCCAAAGATCCATAAGAATATTTAAAATAGAAGAAAATATCAAAAGACCCAATGGTATTTTTGATTCTCCAATTGAGTTAAACATCGTTGAAAAAATATTATACATAAACAGAAATGGAAATCCTGCGAAATAAATGCGGAGATACTGTACTGCTTCTTCCAGTATATCAGTTGGTGTCTGTAATAAATTCATCATTGAATGTGAAAAACAAAAACCAAAGCCACCCAGAAGCAGGCTTAAAATCAGAAAACTGACCAACGATGTTGACACAATTGTTTTCATTTTACCATAATCTCCGGCACCAAAATAGCGGCTTACGAGCACACCGGCACCGACACCGGCACCTAATGCCACACAAATAAATACATTCGTTAGTGCAGCACAGGCACCGACAGCTGCAAGTGCAGAGGAACCGACAAACTGACCAACAATGATGGAATCAGCCATATTATACACTTGCTGAAAAAAACTGCCGAGAATCATCGGCATTGCAAATATTGTCAGTGCTTTAAGGGGCTCATCTGTGATTAAATATTCATCTTTTGACATTATCATATTTCTCCCTTTTCCCAGAGACTCTGCTCTGGCAAATTTCACAGATATTGTACCATAAATTTCAGCAAAAAGTCCTGTAATCTCGTGAAAACACCATCATCATATCCAAATGTTCTCTTTCCATGGACTTCCATACTTTCGGATACCTCCAGACAAGTGTCTGAAAACTTCTCCCACAGCCTGAATACCATAACCGGGGTAAATTGGCTCACACTGCCCCCTTCCCAGACACCATCCTTTTCCTGATATATAGCTGGTGTAAACTTTTCAGATTTTTTATTTTATCGTTATAGACAGTATTCACATGCTGTGCATATGGAAATATTTTCCCCGCTTCTTTCATTTCTGTAAATTGTTCTTTGTTATCAAAATGTCCTGTCATTAGTTTTACAAATCTTTCTACATTCACTATAATTTCCTGCCTTTCTGCAGATATTACTGCTCTTAAAACATAAGCTGAAGCCCCATTACAATGATCCACATATATGCGCAGGTCTTTGGTATCATTAATAATCCGACCTGCGGTTTTGTTTTACTGAACAGTGTTACCGGAAGATAACATCCAAAAGAAATAATGATGGCTGCAGCCATCCTCGTCATATGATATCCATATGTATTTCCGGAAATCAGATATAAGATCATTACACCTATACCGGTAACAGCAAAGACCGCATTTCTTATGACAGATAATTTCATATTTCCTTCATCTGTACACCAGTTATTCTGCGGAAACATACAGATCACAATTCTGATAACCGCTGATATCCATATAACAACCTCAATGACTACTGGTATTTTTAATTCCGGGAATGTATATTTCCATATATACATTAAAAGAATATAAAACATCGTCATTGTGATAGACGATACCTGCAATCCAATTCCAAGCTGTCTCTTTATTTTATCATTGGTTCCACGTACAGCCCTTATAATTCTTGGCACCAGATGAAAAGCATCCCCTCCACAAAGTGTCAATGTCAGTATTCCATATAGTACATACAGGATATTTCCTTTTGAGAATAAAAAAAATAAGGCTGCTGCTGCCAGATCAAAAGTCAGATACACTGCATCAAAGACTGCTTCCATCAAATCAGGAATCTGTGGTTTATAATTACTCTTTTTCATTTGCTCTCTCCTCTTAATAGTTCTTCCGCATTGTTACAAATTTTGTCAAATACATTCATACACACATGCTTTTCTTCTTCTGTCAGCCCTCTTAAAACATTCTGTGCAAACTGTTTTTGTGCGTTTAATCCTGCGTCCACGATAAGTGCCGCATCATCCAGAAGGACAATTTCAATATGTTTTTTATTATCTTTACTTTGTTTTCTTTTTATAAGACCTTTGTTTTCCAATTTTTTCAGTGAAGATGAAACATGTGATTTCGTTGACTTTCTGATCCTTACTATTTCCGCTGCAGTATTATGATGTGGATTATTATGTAAAAACATAATTATATCGTATTCCATCTGTGTTAACTCATATTGATCGCACACCTCGCCAGAAAGTAATTCATAATAGTTTGTAATCGTCTTATGCTTGTCCCAGAAATACATCTGCGCCTCCTTATTGTTCTTTTTAGAACGATTATAGGGTAATACTTCTGCTATGTCAATTATTTTTTCTTCACAATACGCATTTGTCCAGCCCGTGATATATGATCAGCATTGCTTATGGTATTAAAAAGACCTTCTGCAGAAGCCTGTTTCATCCTTTGATGAATCCAGCTTTTTCCACAGAAGGTCTTTTATTTTTCTACACATATTTACTATGTTCGGATTTTATTTGATGAACCCGACCTGTTTGCTGATGATTTCGACCTGCTCATCTTTCTTTTTATTATATTCCACTTTCTTCTCTTCAAAGTAGTTTCTTCCATAAGAATCAATGGATACGATCAGTGGTCCAAATTCTTTTACATGGCAATGCCACAAAGTCTCAGGCATTCCCAGATCTTTCCACTGTGCCTCCACGATTTCTTCCACTTCTACTGCTGCCACGACTGCATTTCCTGCAGGAAATACACAATGGATTGCACCAAAGTCCTTGCAGGCTCTCTCGGTATTTTCCTTCATGCCGCCCTTGCCTACAATGACACGGACGCCTGTGGTCTCTACAAATTCATACTCAAACTTTTCCATTCTCATAGATGTCGTAGGGCCTACGGATACCATCTCGTATTTGTCATCTCCCAAGGGGCGGATAATCGGGCCGGCATGCAGGATTGCAGCATCTCTGACATCCACAGGAATCTCTCTTCCCTCTTCTACAACACGACGGTGTGCCACATCACGACAGGTTGTAATATCTCCTGTCAGGTATACAATATCTCCAATATGAATATCCTTTAAATCCTCTGCCGATACAGGTGTTACCAGAATTTTCTTACCATCTTTTATTTCTACTGCCATAATTATTCTCTCCCTTCTGAATTAGTTCTCTTCCTTATATTCAAAACCGGTATGGGTATCTACCGTAAAGTTTAAGTCCTTATCAAATACAATATGTCCTCTTCTGTGACTCCAGCAGCCTACATTTACTGCCACACCAATCGCAGATGGATGGCGTGCGGTATTCTCAATGTTAACTCCCATGACAGAATAATTGCCACCCATACCCTGCGGTCCAAGACCAATGGCATTAATACCGTCTTCCAACAATTTCTCCATCTTAGCAGCGTTAGCATTGTCATTGTGAGAACCTACCGGACGCATCAGTGCCTTTTTCGAATTTAATGCTGCTGTTTCTACGGAAGTACCAACGCCGACACCAACCAAAAGTGGAGGACATGCATTCAATCCATAAGTTGTCATACGATCTAATACAAACTTGGTCACTCCCTCATAGCCTTCGCCCGGCATTAAAACCGTGGCATTGCCAGGAAGCGTACAGCCTCCACCTGCCATGTAAGTATAGATTTCACATTTATCGGAATTTGGAACAATGTCCCACCATACAGTAGGGGTTCCTTTTCCTACATTTTTACCTGTATTGTACTCATCAAAAGTTTCTACGGAATTGTGACGAAGCGGTGTTGCAACTGTAGCCTGCATCACTGCATCCTTCAGTAATGCTTCCAGATTATCAATCAGTGGGAATTTTGTTCCACATTTTACCCAGAACTGTAATACACCGGTATCCTGACAGGAAGGACGGTTTAATTTCAATGCCAGTTCCTGGTTGCGGAACATGGTATCGTAGATGACATTCGTCATAGGAGAATCCTCTTTGTCTCTCAGTTCCTGCAGTTTTGCGATAACATCATCCGGCAGCTTCTTTGCTGTAAATCCTACGAACTGCGCCATAATATCAGTCATTTTCTTTACTTGTACTTCATTTGACATATTTTTTTCCTCCAGATTTTTTAATAATATAATTTAAAAGTGAAATTTTATCCTACGTGATAAAAATTTTATCCTACGTGATAAAAATTTTATCCTACGGATAAAATGGAAATGCTATTGGTAAAATAATCATGCTGACCACGGTTGCAATGACGATCAACGGCATTCCAGCTTTTACATAATCCATAAATTTATAGTTGCCGGCTCCGACTACCATCGTATTGGCAGGCATTCCGATTGGAGTAGCGTAGGCACAGGAACCTCCTATGACACATGCCATCAGGACTGCTCTTGGGTCTGCACCCATTCCCTGGGCAATGGATATACAAATCGGTGCCATCAGGGCTGTAGTAGCTGTATTTGACATAAAGTTTGTCATGATACAGCACAGAATAAACACCACAAAAGTGAATAGTACCGGAGAAGGATTTTCACCCAATGCTCCAACCACCTTATCTGCAATCAGTTCTCCTGCTCCAGTAACCTCGAGTGCCTTTGCCAGAGAAAGCGTACCTCCAAACAGGAAAATAGTTTTTAAATCAATGGATTTTAAAGCATTCTTTTCAGAAATGACACCGGTGAGGATTAATAAAATTGCTCCTACGCAGCCTGTGATACAAAGTTTTACACCAATCTGTTCTTCAAAAATCATCCCTATCAGGGTGGCAATCAGAATCACCAGCGATAATACTTTTTTCCACTTTGGAACATTGCTAAAATCCTGTGACTCATCAAAAATAGAATCATCTGCATCCGTCGTGTCATGATGCGGTAAAATTTTAAATCCGATCGTAGCATAAAATAGAATACCAACGATCAGAATCGGCAAACCGACAATCGCATACTCGAAAAATCCAAATTTCAATCCCAACGGTTCAAGTGCAGATTGTGCAATCATATTGCCGGGTGCACCAATCAGTGAAAGATTTCCTCCCATTGCTGCTGCAAATACTAACGGCATTAAAAGTCTTGACCGCTTATACCCTGACTTCGCTGCAATTCCAATTACAACCGGAATAAGAACTGCTGCCGTACCGGTGTTGGAAAGAAATCCGCTCATAACTGCCACAATCACCATGATTGCGATAATCAGACTGCGTTCCGTTTTTGCAAATTTTGTTACCAGACTTCCAATCTCATTTGCCATACCGGTTTCAAACAATGCCCCGCCTACAATGAACATGGCAACAAACAGAATCACGTTACTGTTGATAAATCCATTGAAAGCATCACTTACGCTCAACACACCGGTAATCACAAGACCAACACAGACAATCATGGATGTCAGGCCGAGCGGAATCTTCTCTGTAACAAACATGATAATGGCAAATGCCAGAAATATTAATGTAATTACTGTCGGGCTCATAGAAAACCTCCTTTTTTTCTTTTTTATCGTGTTAAAAAGTGACATGGCCTTGTCGTTTTCCTTTTGTAAACACATCATATCGCATTTTCAGTATAATGTACATTTCATATACTTGACGTCAGCATAGTTTTTTCCTATACTGAAACTATAGTATAATTTTTCTGTACAATGACGGAGGATTCTATGACACTGACACAATTAGAATACTTTTGTATGGTATGCCGCTACCATAGTATTACCCGCGCGGCTGACGCGCTCTATGTTTCCCAGCCTACGATCTCCACTTCGATCCGGGATCTGGAAAAAGAGTTTCATCTGAAACTTTTTAACCATGGAAAAAACAGAATTTCCCTCACCAAAGACGGTGCGGCTTTTTATCAGAAAGCAGAATTTATTCTAAAACAGACGCAGGAACTGTACACCGACTTTTCAAATATTGAAAAAAAGCGGCACCCGCTGCGGATCGGTATTCCTCCTATGATCAGCACGGTATTTTTTCCGCGGGTGACCGACCAGTTTCAGGAACAGTATAATATACCCATTCAGCTTTTAGAATATGGCTCCCTCCGCGCCCGTACTTTAGTCGACAATGAACAGTTAGATATCGCCATGGCAAATATGGATTTTTATAATCTGGATAAATATAACAGTTATGTCATGATGGAAGACAGATATGTCTACTGTGTTTCCAAGACGCACCGGTATGCCGGTGAAAAAGAAATTACAATGGATATGTTAAAAGATGAGCCCATTATCTTATTCAATACGGACTCTGTTCAAACCCAGACAGTCATCACCCGTCTGCGCAGTGCCGGGATCACACCAAATGTCCACATGTACTGCAGCCAGCTCGTTACTGTCCTTAATTTTGTCCGGGGTGGTAAATGCGGTGCTTTTTTGTATTCCTCTCTCGCTACCAATCCCCGTGATTTTGTTGTGATCCCGGTATCCCCGGAAATCACCAGTAAATTTGGTATCATCTGGAAAAAGGGTGTTTTTGTACCGGATCAGTTAACTAAATTTGTAAAATTCATTCAGGAGTATGATGTTACCCCTTATTTACCGAAACTTTAATCTGACAGTCTTGTTTTTTATCAACTTGTTTAGAAAACTTTACGGTAACTGCAATCACTCAAAATCTCTGGTAATGTTCGTAAGCCATTTATTTCTGAAATAGTGAATGAATACCACAGGCATTTTTTCGAACTCGTCCAGGGTCATGACAAAGTATACCCAGACAGGCGGCAGTTTAAAAACATATGCAGCAAGAAAAGTAAGTGGGACTGCAACAAGCCACATAAATATAGTATCTACGATCATTCCAAATCTGGTATCACCGCCACCCCTGAAGCAGCCGCATATAAGACAGGTATTAATACCTTCGCCCACAAAACGCCAGGTTGTCATAATGATAAAAATGCCAAGATAATAAATAGCCGTCTCTGTTAATTTATCCCGGTAGAAATCCAGTATCATAGGACGGATCGCCAGAATAACGACACATCCGATCAGGCTGACAATAAATGTTATTCTAAGCATTCGTTTTCCGTACTCTCTTGCTGTATCGATGCGGTCTTTCCCAAGTTCCTGACTGACAATGATCGTAGTAGCGTTGGCAAAACCACGGCAGGCGATAGCGCCGATATTTACCACCATAACAGCAACGGCATTTGCTGCAACCATATCATCACTAATATGACCAAGAATTGCTGCAAATGCTGAATTGGCAAAGCTCCAGACAACGTCATTTATCACGGCCGGAGTGGCAATTTTTATAAAGTCCTGAAACAGAATATCTGATTTTGCAAAGAAATATTTTATTCTGAATCTGACGTCTGAACTGCGTAATGAGTAAATCAGACAAATCAACACTTCTGAGATTCTGGCAATCACAGTGCCAAGTGCAACACCGGTAACACCGAGCTTTGGAAGACCAAACAATCCAAAAATAAAGGATGCATTACAAAGTACATTGACACAAAGCGAAACAATATACGTAACCGACGGCAGCATGATTTTCCCGATGCTTCGGAGAGAGCTCATAAAAATCTGTGAGAATCCCATGAATAAAAATGAAAATGAAATCACCTTCAGATACTCACTTCCGGCAGCGATCGTGTCAGGACTGTTTGTAAAAATCTTCATAATTGCCGTTGGCATAGTAAAAGAGATAACAAAAAATATAAGAGAAATAATCAGGGAGATACGTTCTGCGAGACCAAGAATCTTCTCAACTGTCTTTTTATCACCTTTTCCCCAGTACTGGGCACATAAAACCGAAGTACCTGTTGCCATTCCATAATATAAGCAGAAAAGAATAAACGTATACTGGTTCGCAAGCGATGAAGCCGACATGGCAGTCTGGCTCACGTATCCAAGCATTACCGTGTCTGCAATGTTTACCAATGTTCCGATCAGATTTTGGAGCATAATCGGAAATGCTAATGTCGATGCATATTTTAAGAAATCTTTTTTATTTAACATACAGTAGTTCTTCCTTAGTTCTTAGAATTTATATATAACAATTGACTGACCATACAGACTATACTGTCTGCAGATAATATATGCAAACAGGAGTCATTCTTCTATATTCTTAAAGCATGATTACCGCAGCATCAAGCCCCTCAACTTTTCCATTAAACGGTTCATCTCTAAGCAAATTATATTTTCCCTCATACTCGCTAAAGTTCTTTGCATTACTGCTGCAATTAAAAATCAAGGCAATTGTCTCTTCGACATTTTTTCGAATCAGGACTATTGTTTCTTCCTCATCCTTTGTAATTGCCCCGATCAGTTCGCCTTCTGAAATACACGCATGTTTTTTTCGGATCCAAAGCAGCTGTTTATACCATTCATACATCTCTTTGTCCTGATATTCTTCATCCCAGTACATACCGCGCCTGCAATCCGGATCGTTTGCTCCCGGCATCGCAAACTCATCCCCATAATAAATCATTGGCATTCCCGGCAATAACAGCTGAAAAGCCGCTGCCAGATGCTGTTTTTTCTTATTTCCATTACACAGATGTAAAAATCTTGCTGTGTCATGGCTGTCAATCAGATTCCACATAAGAGGATAACATTTTTTATTTAAACGTCCCTTCAAATATCCAAGATTCTGTATAAACTGACTGACCTGTATCTTTTCATCTGCCAGCAGATCGATCAGATTCAGATAAAACGGATAGTTCATGACCGTATCCCATTCATCTCCCTCAAGAAAATCTCCTGCATAATGCCAGATTTCTCCAATGATCAGCATATCCTTTTTTACAGCCTTGACCGCTCTTCTAAAATTCTTCCAGAAATAATGACTGATCTCGTCTCCTACATCCATTCGCCATCCGTCAATATTACATTCCTTAATCCAATAGCACGCAACATCTGTAATGAATTTCTCAACTTCAGGATTTTTCAGATTTAGCTTAGGCATTCCGCCATAGTATCCGAAACATTTATAGTTTGGAATCTCTCCTCTTTCACTTTTAAGTGGAAATTTCTCAATATAATACCAGTCCAGATATTTCGATTTTTCTCCCTTTTCCATGATATCTTCAAATGCAAAAAATTCTCTTCCTGTATGGTTGAACACTGCATCCATGACGATTTTCATTCCGCGCTTATGAGCTTCCTGTACCAGTTCCCTGAGATCTTCTGTCGTTCCAAATGATGGATCGATCTGATAATAATCAATGGTATCGTACTTATGACTTGAATTTGATTTAAAGACAGGTGTCATATACAAAACATCGATTCCCAGATTCTGAACGTGATCCAGATGTTCAATTATTCCTCTGAGATCACCATGCAGATCATCCATAGACGAAATTGGTGCTTTATACCATTGTTCCTTATCTACCTGCTGCGATGCTGCAAAACGGGCCGGAAAAATCTGATACACGACCTTATTTGCTGCCCAGTCCGGCACCTCAAACATTTCTTCTTCCCGAAGATTCTGCGGACAATCAAACATTCTGTCCCTGTTTGTGATGCATTCCTTAGAAAACTCATAATTGCCATAATATATTTTTTCACCCTGCGTGTCCGTAAATTCAAAATAATATCTGAGACATATCAGATGCATCTGAAGCTGTGCTTCATAATAATCATGAAACTGTGAAGTGGCAATCTTCTTCATCAGAATAGTCTTCCGCGTATCCTTGCACTCCATTGGTATATACTTATCTTCACAGTGAAGGAAGATCTCCTTCATATCATCTTTTTTAACCTGCACACGTATCACAAACAGATCCTTATCAATTGCGTAACAGAATCTTTTGTCCATATCATGATAAATTGCTGAATATTCCATAATAACCTCCATTCTTGCGTGTGAAAAATCTTATTTTTTATACTATTTCCCCTCTACCTGTTCTTTTTCCTGTATTTTAGCTTACTTTTTCAAATAATTCTAACGTGCCAAAGGTCGGATGTCGATGGTTTTTTGACCATTATTTACTCTAATTTATCACAAGTAGCAGGAAAAGCAACTATCCATTTCGCTCTGTAAAATGTTTATGGAAAATTCATTCGACAAATCATGCTTTCCGAACTAAAATAAGAATGCGATATGATAATTTCATGATCCTATGAAAGGAGACAACATGATATGAAGAATAAAAAATATTCCATCGTTTATAGCAGCTTAACAGGTAATACCAAGGTGCTGGCTGATGCAATCCACGAGGCATTACCTCAGGATGAATGTGAGTATTTCGGTGTGTCCGACACAGTGATCCCTTCTTCCGAACTGCTCTATATCGGATTTTGGACAGACAAGGGTAATGCAGATACCAGGACATTACAGCTATTATCGCAGTTAAAGAATAAACAGATTTTTCTGTTTGGAACTGCAGGCTTTGGTGGCAGTGATATCTATTTTCGGAAAATCCTGAGTCAGGTTAAGCAGTTCATTGACGCAAGCAATGTTATCGTCGGAGAGTATATGTGTCAGGGCAGAATGCCGCAGTCTGTCCGGGAACGCTACTTGGAAATGAAGGAAGCTCCTGATCATCCGGCAAATCTTGATGTATTGATCCAGAATTTTGACTGTGCATTGTCTCACCCTGATGCCAATGACCTGGAAAAACTGAAAGAAGCCGTTATGGATCCATCCTTCTGATAAGACCATAAAATAAGGCAGCCCCACATAGCTGAGTCTGCCTTACTCTCTTTATTTAACGTTGATGCCACTGGCATATTGCTGCAGAAACTGTTTCTTTCCACATGGTCTTCCAAAATAATATCCCTGCAGATAATCAACCTTCATTTCTTTCATTTTCAGAAGCCATTCTTTTTCCTCGATGCCTTCTGCGCATATCCTGACGTCAATACTATGTACCATGGGGATGATATTTTTATATAATTCATAATCCCTGTCACTGTTCATCGCCTTGGCAGTAAAATCCCTATCCATTTTCACGTAACTTGGACTCATATCACGGATACAATGAAGATTCGAATATCCTGTTCCAAAATCATCGATCACAAAGGGAATCCCGTTCTTGTCCAGAGTTTTACGGAATTTACAGAACGAAGGTGTCATATCCATAAATCCGCTTTCTGTCATTTCAACACATAAGCATTCCATCTGTAATGAATATTTTTGAATTGCATCCAGAATATCCCGCTCCACATTGCCTTGCAGGATCTGAACATAGGATACATTTACATTCATCCGGAAGTCAGGAATATATTTCTGCATTTCACAGCACATTGCTGCAGCTTCGTTCAAAATATATCTTCCAGCGGGAATGATCAATCCGGTCTCTTCCAATAATGGGATAAACTCCATCGGTGAAACAAACTCCCGCCCTTCTTCCGTTATCATGGAGAAACGCATCAGTGCCTCTGCTCCAATGATCTGTTCGGACTGACAGTCCACGATCGGCTGGTAGTATACTTCAAAGCCATCATAATGGTTCACAATAGCATTACGAAGTGTTGCTATGATTCTTCCTTTTCGTAAAAAGACCTCATAGTCATCCTGGTCAAAAATATAGAATCCATTTTTACCCATGCTTTTTGCCTGTTTCAAGGCAAATTCAAACTTTTTGCGGCACTCTTCGGTTCCCTCCCAAAATGTTGCTGCATCTATAACACCAATAGAAATAGAAAATATAGCTTCATAATTTTCGGCTACTATGAAATTATGAAGTTTATCTGTAATCTTTTCTTTCAGTGCCACAGCGTCTTCTGCGGAGGAAGCTTCCAGATCCACGATCACATACTGATCCGCTACCAGATGGTAAATTCTCTGCTTGTCTGAAAGGCATTCCTTCATACAGCCGGCTACGCTTTTCAGGATATAATTACCATAATCAGCTCCCCTGGAGCTATTGATCGCTCCAAAGTCATCAATTCCTACATGCATAAAAAATCCCTTGGTAATGGATTCTTTTTGTGCACGCAGGTAAGCAAGGAATTCCGGTCCGCCAAGCAGTCCTGTGACATTATCGGCTCTTCTCCTGTTGCCGGTCTCATTCAGACACCCGACCAGATACTCTGCCTTTCCCTGCTGATCAATGATCACGATACCACGGCTGTTAATCCAGACCGGCATACCTTCTTTATCAAGCCACCTGTAATGAAGATTATGTATATTTTCTCTTCCTTCGCATATATCCGCAAGATGCTTTGCAAGCATCCTGCGGTCTTCCTCATATACTACCTTCATAACTTCATTTGCAGCATCTGTCAGAACATTTTTCGACATATTAAACCGTTCCACAGCTGACTGTGAAATCTCAAAGGTATTATTCTGCAGATCAAATATATACAGGTAATCATCCATACATTCTGTAATGATCTCAAATAAGATTTCTGCTGTCTGCTCTCCAAACACTCTAAATATATCATTAATCACAACAAAAACTTTCCTTCCGACAACTTCACTCTATTCCTGCCATTTTCTAGAATAGCTTAAAGATATTCACACGGTCACGCATCTTGGCTGCTCCCTCTGCCAGATTAATACTGATCGCAGTATTCTCTTCGGAGGATGCAGCATTGCCCTGTACTACGCCGGACAGCTGTTCAATTCCCTGACCGATCTGCTCCAAGGACTCTGCCTGGGAGTTGGCTTTCTCCATGGTGTTCTCTGCAAGCTCTGCAAAGGACTCCATATCTGCAATGATCTGATTGAATGCGTCTGCTGTTGTTCTTGTAATCGTATTGCCCTTTTCGATTTCCACTAAGGTCTTATCGATCAGATCTCTTGTATTTACAGCAGATTTTGCACTGTCTGCTGCCAGCTTGCCGATCTGATCTGCCACTACTGCAAATCCTCTTCCTGCTTCTCCTGCTCTGGCAGCTTCAATGGAAGCATTCAGGGATAACAGGTTGGTCTGGGATGCAATATCCTCGATATCTGTGATAATATTACCGATCTCCTTGGAGATTTCTGTAATGTGCTCCATTTCCTTGAGCAGATCGTTCATTTTTTCTTTTTCTTCGTTCGCTTTATTTGCAGAGGCTTTTACACGTGCCGATGCGTTCTGTGTTACCTTCGCTGTATCTGCCGCCAGATCCACGACCGTATCAATGGTGGCATTCAATTCCTCGATGACTCCTGCCTGCTCTGTTGCACCGTCCGCCAGGGATTTTGATGCTTTTTCCACCTCGGATGAATTCGATGATACCTGTTCTGCCAGATTGCTGATCTCGGTCAGGGTACTGTTAAACCGTTTCAGAATATACAGCAGTGATGTCTTCAATTCCGAGAAATCGCCTAGGAAATCTGTAATATCATCACCATTTCTGGTCAGGTTACCCTGCGCTATTGCCTTTACCTCCACAGAGATCTCGCTGACATAATCTGCCAGAATACCCATGGCTTCTTTCAGATTCCTGATGGTATCGCCAAGCTCATCCTCAGACTCATAGGTAAGCATTTCTACATTAGACAGTTCGCCCTTACGCAGGCTGGCAACTGCTGCATCTATCTGTTCTACCGGCTCGGTAATGGAATTGGTAATGATCCTTCCGATCAGTGTCGTCACTACAGCAATCGCAAGACCCGCTGCCACGATCACAATAAATATGATTACAATGCATACATTAGCCATGGTCTTTGCCCGGTCTAATTCTGCCTGGAACTTGTCACATAATATAGTTAATTTTTCAGCAAAAGCTTTATATTCTTCATACACCTCTCCGGTCATCAGCTTTGCTGCTTCCTGCTGTTTACCCTCACGGCTCAACTTCAGGATTTCATCTGAAGCAGCTCTGTATTCTTCCCATGCAGCGTTTGCTACTTCATAATCATCCCGTCCTTTTTGAGCATCACTGTCTGCAGACATGATTGCATCCAGATTCGCACCGGTATCCTGGATCTGACTCTCCAGCTTCTGGATTTCTTCTTCGCAGGAGTTCATGACTGCGTCATCTGATTCTACCAGATGCTGATACTGTTTGATTCTGTATTTCGCAGTCATTGTCTCTAAATCCTGCAGATATTCCAATGACGGAGACCAGACCTCCGTGATCTTCTCTATATTTGAACGGATCACTAATGTCGAGATCAGTGCCACCAACACTAAAAATAATGTCATAACAAGCACTGTCATTTGATATACTTTTAATTTTCCTGCAACCTTTAAGTTAGCTATACGCTTTTTGATCTTTTCCATGATAGTTTTCCCTTCCTTTGTAAATTATTGACTCAAACTTCGCACATTAAAATGTGCCTTTGCACCTTGAAAATTCAATAATAACTGGCATAAAAATAACATGAAACCAATGGTTTTGGTATAATTGAGTCGCCAAAAAACAATTACAAACCGGAGGCTCATGCTATGAATAAAAGTATAACACAAGCGACTCAAAATGATAAGCAGATTTCTAAATCTATCAAACGATTTTTCACAAGGTTTCATATTTCCTCAGCCTTGAAAGCTGTCTATGGAAAAGGGAACCCAATGATAACCGGTCACTTGGGGAGCTCTTTTTATACTTTTCTGACAAAATGTCTGATATCACATGGATACAGGCTTTTCAAATGCTGCTTCAAATGTTCCGGACAATGCTTTCAGATAACACTGAACTTTCAGACGAAAAAATCAATGAATTGGCGAATGCATTTATGAATGCACTTCCTACTATGATGAAAATACGACTGCAGGCTGCATAAAGGCTGAACATTGACAACTGAATAACTGCCAGATATTGAATTTTCAAGGTGCATAGCTAAAATTTAGAGACTATGAAGAAAAGTCTGTAAATAATAATCTTCTATGATAATGATTGAGCTGGAAGCGCTAAATTGGAGTTTCCAGCTCTTGCTATATATACGCCATGATTTCGGGCATGTCAAGAGCAGACGTCAAACGTCCTTCTCATCATGCATATAGATTCTGTTATTCTGGGAGTCGTCCCTCATACATAATGCTGAGTTCGCCGTAGACCTGTCCCCAGTTCCGAATGCTCATAGTCCATTTTTTAGTAGCTTCGAAAGTTGCCAGATACAGGGCTTTCAGGAGCGCTGTATCACTTGGAAGTACGCTTCTCTGACGGTTGAGCTTACGGTAGGTAGAATTCAGACTTTCAATTGCATTGATCATGTAAATAACCTTTCTGACATCCGGTGAGAACTTGAAAATCGGCGTTATTGCATCCCAGTTATCATACCAGCGTTTCATAGAATTCGGGTATTTTGCGGTCCATTTTTCAGTAACACGATCCAGAGCCAGTCTAGCCTTTTCTTCAGCTCATTCAGGACAGACAGCCAATATTTTGAACTTTCATTATCACCGACAGTGATTGAAAGAACCTCTTTTTTCCCTTCTGTGTTGATGCCAAGAATGACGTAGGCAGCCAGTTTTCTGATTACTCCATTATCTCGTACGGAATAATGGATGGCATGATTTATATTTTACCATAGAAGACCTTGCTGTTATTAGCTATTTACAGACAAAGTTTCACACACAGCAAGGACATACTCCGATTTCTTCCAGTACCGGATGCATGAGCACTTCTGCATCTTCAATGATCTTATAAGTTCTGACCAGTTCCGTGATCATACCTTCGATTTCGTTCATACGGACCAGCTTCTCAATCGTCGCTGCCCTGGTTGCGGAGGTTCCGATTCCTTTCCTCTCCACTGTCTCCGTTACCACTCCGGTCCGCGCAAAGCCGACAATATAACCATTGCCCTCCAGGTATCCGTCCTCTCTCTTATCTGCACCGATTACCTTTGCGATGGACTGCGCCACCGAGGGTTTCTCAGCAATTACTAATTTATATGACATTTCGTTCCTCCTTATGTTATATCTTCCCATATGGATTTACGAACTCTGATAAGGGAACACAACAGCATTGACATTTATACAATATCCATTCTTATTTCATCAATAATACTTTTATCTCTTAACTTGTGAATTTCAGTTCGTGTGATAAAAAACACAATTCCTATCAAAACAAATATACCCCCAAATAATGCCGCCCACGGAATATGATACAATACCGGGAAAGCCTTCCGAATGGATAAATTAATTAAAAATGGAATTGCAATTCCAAGTATAACTCCCGGAACAAGTGCATTTAGAACGCAAAAAATACTTTCACTATATAACATCCTGCAAAGTGATTTATTTGTCATTCCAACACTCTTTAACACAGCAAACTCACGGCTTCTGATTCTGATATTTGTCGTCAGCGTACTGATTACGCTTGTAAATCCCATGAGAATGAGCAGGATAACAAAGCCATACATCACAATTTCAGCAAGAACTATAGCTATATTGAGCATTTTAATCATAGCATCTGTGCGGGCAATTCTCACGGTATATCCCTGCTCTACATAAGAATCCTCTGCCACAATCGGAAAATATTCATCCATGACACCTCTGGCATATTCTGTATAATCATCTTCATCTGATGGCATACTAAACCAGTCAAAACTCCTCGCATCCGCATCAGGTACGACAATTCTGACCGGATATGGTGTCATTTCCCAAAAACCATATTCCTTTAAATCGGACTGTTCTAAAATACCTCCGATTTTAAGTGTGTTCTTCTCATTGGCTGCGTTTATCAGGGAAATCTGTGTCACATCATCTTTAAAAGGTTTTATCGACACATACTCTCCATTGTCATTATATTGGTAAGTGTTCAGCAGAAGGATACTTCCATATTCTGCGCCTGCCCTGTCACACAGTTTTTTATAGAGTTCATCATCAACGGACACGATTTCTGTCCTTGTTTCCCTATTATCATCAGAAAATTTCGGAACCTGCAGCATATCCTCTGTTAATGTATTTTTATCTAATAGCGCATTGTAGGTAAAAGTATCTGCTCCAACACCATATACGTCTATCCCGTACTTTTCCAGCTTTTGTGTGATTTCATTATATTGGTCTGATGTAACAGGCCGGCTGATTTTTCTCTCTTCTTTCCCTGTTTTCGCATTTACCTCGATATCGTAATTGGAAGAATAATCCACCATCATTTCTTTTGATTTTGGTGTCATCCATTCTTGGAATTCCTTTGCCTGACCGGATAATCCTCCGGTTAACAGAAAAAGTAAAATCCCAAGTGACAATGCACGTATCGTTGCCTTATAGCCGTATTTGTTTCTTTTCATATTTTTATAGGCAATTGCAGACTCACATCCAAATATTTTTTGGATAAAGCTGTCTTTTACCTGGATCTCTTTCAAAACTGTACCTGCTCCAATCCCTTTTACACACTGGATAGCAGTAAATTTACCAACCTTTTTAGCTGGTCTGTATGCAGAGAATAATACAATGCAAAACGAAAATACACCTGCAAACAAATATGTCCACACAGATATATGAAAGGGCAGGGAAAAGGTAAAAGGTCTCATAATAATTTTTTTTGCAGCATCATTGATATCGGAAATAAAATGTCCTGTAAATTTCACACTAATATAACCAAGTATAGTTCCTGCAATGAGTCCAAGCGGGATGGCTGTCAGACTAAGCCATAAACTCTCATAGATAACACTTGCCCTTATCTGTCTGCCTGTTGCACCAACACATTTTAAAATACCAAACTCCTGAATCCGCTTATTGGCACTAGCAGAAAATATATTGGATATTACAGTAATCGACATTGCTGCAATAAGAAGACCTAAAAGCAGTGCCGGTATTGCAAGCATGAGAGAGTATGCTCCTCCATATTCTCCATAATCCGAACCAAGGAAATCCGTAAGCATCTTATTTGCGCTTGTCGCAAAGCACATTACAGTTGTAATAAGTGATGTTGCAAGTGCGATTGCAAAAATTCCTGCAATCGTTCTTTTTTTATTCACTTTCATCTGGCTTAAGGCGAGTTGTGCTGTTATTTTCATTACTTCATCACCTCGTCTTTTATGATTTTTCCATCTCCGATCGTGATGATTCGGTTCGCCTGCAGCGCTATCATTTCGTCATGTGTGACAAGAAGAATCGTCTGCTTATATTTCTGATTGGTGAACTTCAAAATATCCAGAATCTCTCTGCTTGTTTTACTATCAAGATTTCCCGTCGGCTCATCTGCAAGAATAAATGCCGGCTCGTTTATAAGTGCCCTTCCTATGGATACTCTTTGCTGCTGACCTCCTGACATTTGTCCTGGCAGATGTTTTGCCCTTTTCTCAAGCCCCAGCATATTCACAATCTCAGAAAGCCGTTCCTTATTCTCTTTTCTTCCATCTAATTTCCATGGCAGTGCAATATTTTCCTCCGCAGTAAGAGTAGGTATCAGATTATAAAACTGATAAACAATCCCCAGATTTCTTCTTCGGAAAATTGCAAGTTCATCCTCACTCATTGCTTGTATCTCATTTCCATCAATGATAATAGAACCGCTTGTTGGATAATCAATTCCGCCAATCATATTCATAAGTGTCGATTTCCCGGAACCGGATGCTCCGATGATTGCAACAAATTCTCCTCTTTCTACCGAAAAAGACACATGATCAAGCGCAATCACTTCCGATTCGCCTTCACCATATTTCTTTGTTAATTCCTTCACTTCTAAAACAGCCATTGCATTTCTCCTTTTTCAAATACCATCCTAGCAATGCAAAATGACTGTTCCGTGACAAAATAAATTATTATTGTGACAATTTTGTCACTTAGAAACAATTCACTTAAAAAATTTTAAAATAAAAATCGTTCCCTCTCCCTTGCCACCAAAATCAACATCAATATCTCCACCCTGTCCTTTCAGAATAGAGAGTGCAAGCGGCATTCCGATTCCAAATCCATTTTCATTGGTAGAATTTTCAAACCTTTTAAAAAGAGCAGCATACTCTGTTTTGTCCATTCCCATACCGCTGTCCCTGACCGAAATCCAACTATACATAGAATTTTCTCCGCTGTCAATCTCAATCACACTTCCATCCGGTGAATATTCGATCGCATTTTTGACAATGTTTGTGAGTGCTTCTGTGGTCCAGCGTTTATCACAATGTATGATGCAATCCTGTTTCAGCTCTATGGTCAGATTGTGGATATCCAAAAGGATTGCCACCGATGGTTTTACCGCCTCTAAGAGTTCTGACGTGTGGATGTCATTTTTGATAAAATCAATTGCATGGGCATCAAGCTTTGCCATCTTAAGAAGTGCCCCTACAAGCCACTCCATTTTGTTTAGCGAAACCTGTATGTTATGAATGAACTCTGTCTGTTTTTCCGGCTCTGCCTCCTCCAGTAAATCTGCCATAATCATCATGGAAGTAATCGGTGTTTTTAACTGATGGGAAATATCTGCCATATAGTCAGAGAGACTGTCTCTTTCTGTCTCAACTGCCTTTATCTGTTCATTTTTCGTGTTCACAAGAGCATAAATATCATTTTTTAATATGTTAAAAGAGCCTTCCTTATTCACTCGAATATCCAGTTCTTCGCCGGAACTATAGCCTTTCACAAACTCTGACAACTGTTCTATCTCTTTTTTCTTAATCCACACGATATCCCATTCCTCTCACAGTCTCAATGTGTATTGCCTCTCCAAGTTTCTCCCGCAGCCGTTTCACATAAACGGTAAGTGTATTATCCTCAACAAAGTTGCCGTCCGCGTCCCATATTTTGTCAAGAATCTGCTGCCTTGTCAAAAGGATTCCTTTATTACTCGCAAAAATAAGCAGCAACCGATATTCCAAAGCTGTAAGTTCTATGTTTTTATCATTCACATAAACCTTTGCCTCATCTGTATGGATGGCTGCATGCCCCATATAGATTATGTTATCCTTCTCTCCATTTTTGATATTGACAGATAAAATGCGCCGAACTCTCGCCAAAAGTTCTCGAATTCTGAAAGGTTTTACAATATAATCCTGTGCTCCTTCATCAAATGCCCTCACAATTGTATTTTCATCATCCACAACTGTCAGGAAAATCACAGATGTAGCATTATTTTTGAATATCTCACTTACATCAAATCCAGTTCCATCCGGAAGCTGCATATCTATAATTGCCAGGTCAAAATTATAATGTTCAATTAAACTTCCGGCATCTTTTATACCTGTGGCATGATTTGTTTCATAACCTTCTGTCTCAAGTGCATACAGAATCCCCGAAGCAATCATTGTGTCATCTTCCACCAAAAGTATTCTACTCATGAATTATAGTCCTTTCGTTATCGTTATAAGATATTTCATATAAAAATCGAATAGATTGCATAACCATCTGCCATGAAATATTAGCAGCGTAATAATAATTCTTTTGGTATGCTTTCCATAGATTTTCCATAACAGAACTTGCCTTGCTGTTGTTATCATCTAAAGTAATACCTCCAAATATGGTCTTAATATCTTTTCAACATGAAACATGGATGCATATTTCATAAGTGTCCTCAAATTTTTATCTTTGCGTCTGGCATATTGCTTTAAGGCATCCTGAAAGACCTGCATTTCTATATTGTTCCTGCTGCGAAGCAGATCACAAACTGTCCGCTCCATATCATAAACCGGAACTGAATGCCCAAATGGTGTCTGCATAGTCGTAATCCCAGTTTCATGTAAATCCTTTTTAATTGTATACACTTGAAAACCGTTTTCCTGCAAACGGCTCGGATTATACCCGGTTCTTACAGTTATAGTATATTTCAAAGGCTCTCTGTCTGTTAAATCGTGGAAAAACAATGCAGTTTCATGAGAAAACACAGCCTGACTACAACGTAAATGCAAAATATACATCGCATCTGTCCATGTATCTGGTGATACATACACACCATGAGCAGCTTGTTCCAATCCTCGTTCTTTTACATAAGAATAAAACACAGGCTTACTAATTCCATTATCTATAACTTGAAAGGTCTGAATTATTCCTCCATATTCATTCAGCAATAAATCTAATTGTTCAAACTGAGTCATACACATTCTCCTTTCATGCTAATATGATAATATTTATTAGCACGAAAGTAAATACATATAGTACCAATAAAATATCGATATTTTTGTTTTAATGATATCCTCTGGCTTCCCGCCATCCTTTTACATACCACCTGATTCCAACATATACCAGTTGCACAAATAATAAGAGAAATAGCAGATTGATCGGCAATGCTGTCTTTACCCAATCCCCGAAATAGATTACCATTATCTACGAAAGTTTTTTGAATATATTCGGTTGTATAATCAATCTGTTCCTGTCTGCTCCATTCTTTCGGTAAGGAAAATTCAAATGAGCGTCCAAGCTGTGCATCTGCATTTTGATGTTTATACCAGTGCCGGCTATATGCTTCGCATTGACTGCTGGGAAGCTGAAAAGAATTTAAAGACTACACCTGGATCAGAATGTGCTTTGACATCTCTTGCAATTGATGCCAACAATCTAGTCGGCTCGCTCTCGACACAGTGCTGCTTCATACAAAGCATCATATTCAGTTCCAGACCTGAGATTTTCAAAGCTCTCCTTGATTGCTACATCTTCCATCGAGGAAATCCAAAGCCGCTCAAACGGCTTTCTGCACCCGGCTTTGTGGTACACCAATCGAAAGATCAGCTCGCCCTCACGACCGGCATCTGTTGCACACACAATACTTGCAACATCTTCTCTGGCCATGAGCTTTTTCAGAATCCCAAACTGTTTTCTCGTACCGGCAGAAACCTCATACTGCCAGTCCATCGGGAAAATAGGCAGGTCTGCATAAGCCCATTTGCTGTACTTCGCATCATAGGCTTCCGGTTGTGCCAGCTCCACCAAATGCCCCACACACCAGCTGACCACATATCCGTTTCCCTCTAAGTAGCCATCCTCACGCTTGGCAGCACCTAACACCTTGGCAATGCTCTGTGCAACCGAAGGCTTTTCAGCCAAAACTAATTTCATTTGCATCTGCTCCTTTCGCAAAAAAATAAGCAGCCACACACCGTAGTGCATGACTGTTATGTAAAAAGTTCAGGAAGGATTTTTGCAACCTGATACAATTTTCTGTTCTATAATCTCCGTCATAATAAAAATATTTCCATTATTTTAAAAGAGAATGACGGAGATATTTCGCCCTGCTTATTCTTGTAGCAACCAATCGGCTATATCGTGAATTTCGATTCCTTCATAGCTATATTGGGGATGTCTGGTTCTGGCAATAATCATTTTCGGATAAGCGTCTCGAATCTGAAGCAGAGAAGAGCATTCTCTCTCAAATGTTTCCTGCCCGGAAATGTTGTCGCTGACCTGAATATAAATCTTCTCGCTGCCTCTCTGAGCAACAAAGTCGATTTCCTTTTGATAGAGTTTGCCGACATAGACATCATATCCACGGCGAAGAAGCTCGATACAAACAACGTTTTCATATACTCTGCCATAATCCATATTTCTGCTTCCCAGTATTGCATATCGAATACCGCTGTCACACAAATAGAACTTTTCAGAGCTTTCAAGGTATTTCTTACCTCGGATGTCGTATCTCTTAATATCATAAAATACAAAAGCATTGCACAAATACTTAATGTACTTGCCGACGGTTACATGATTGGTTGGAGTCTCATTTGCTGTCAGTAGCTGACTGACCTTATTTGGAGAAGTCAGGTTGCTGATATTATCCATAAGGAACTCGCTCAGACGTTGTAAAACCAAAGTGTCCGGGAGAGTATATTTCTGTACCAAATCCCTTGTAACAATCGTTTCGTAGACCTCCTTGATATAGTTTGTTCTGTCTTTTTCGGTTCTATAAGCATAGGAACCTGCTAAACCGCCCTTGATAGCGTACTCATCAAAGAGCTTATCTTTGTCACTAATATCATCATAATACTGGCAATATTCCTGGAAGCTGAAAGGAAACACATGAATTTCAATATAGCGTCCGGTAAACAGAGTTGCCAGATCTGCACTCAACAGGAAAGCATTAGAGCCTGTTACATAGATGTCGTATTTTCCCTTAGAGTACAGGCTGTTGATTGCCAGCTCAAACTTGGGACACATCTGAACCTCGTCTACAAACAGGTAGTTCGTTTTGCCTTCCTGATAATGTTCTTCCACATAGGCGTGTAAGGCATGGTATTCCTTGATTTCTTCATACGCCAAATCCATGAAGTCGATGAAGATAATATTGATGTTTTCAAAATTGCTTTTCAGATACGCAATATATGCCTGCATCAGTTTGGACTTACCAGATCGCCGAATACCTGTGATGATCTTGATGTCAGGAGTGCCATTCAGTTCAATGATTCTATCGAGATATTTTGCTCTCGTGATTGTTTTCATATAGTCACCCGCTTTCAAAAATTGAAGTTTTTTCATTTCTCGAAACCGCTTCGCTGTACTTATTATACTGTCTGCTAATAGTATATGCAAGATGTCGCTTTCAAAAACATATAATTTTTTATTTTTTGAAAGTGAAAACTATGTAAAGGCAACCCGAAGGTTGCCCCAGACATCAAGCCTATCCTGTTTACACAGGTTCGTTGTCATCTTCATCGACGGAGCCATCTACATCATCGTCCTCAAACTCCAGATCGTACCCATAGTCCTCGTCATCATCCACATAATCAGCATCCGGATCAGGCTTTGCCGCCTCCTGTTCCTTCTTCTTTTCCTGAACTTTCTTGAATACGAAAAATCCGCCGCCACAGGCAAGCACAATCAGAGTCAGAATCGCCGGGAGCATATTCGTGGATTTTGGATAGGATCAGAATAGGTTATCAGCCCATACGGTTATTTTTTACTATTTTACGGAGGTACGCAGATATGGATATGAATATAGAAATGGATAAAAATACAGCTACTGATTCAATTACCAGCAGACTGGCTGACGCAAGAAATGATCTCGGCATTACGCAATTATCTCGTCCATTGACACACCAAAGACTGCCGCCAGTACCACCAGATTATCCAGGGTTGGCATTGCCACGCCGTGCTGCCACTTGTATACTGCCTGTGGTGTTGCAAATCCGAATATATCTGCCAGATCCTTTACTGAAAGACCTGCATTGATTCTCAGTCTTGTTATGTTCATTCCTGTTGCTGCCATATCTATTGTAGGCATTGTTATCATTTTTCCTCCTGTTCCGGCTGTCAGTCAACACCTTCCCAACAGCCGGGCTGTACAGGCGGTGCTACTCTGATGCCTTAAAATTGTATATAGGTTTCATTACATCAATAACATCCACCGACTCCCTGATTACATCTATGATGTCATCCAGAGACTTGTATGCCATTGGTGCCTCGTCCAATGTATTTTCATTTACTGAGGTTGTATATACTCCCTCCATAGCTTTCTTATACTCATCCAGATTGAGTTCATTTTTCGCCTTTGTTCTGGACATAATCCTTCCTGCACCATGTGGGGCAGAAAAGTTCCATTCCGGATTTCCTTTTCCAATGGCAAGTATACTTCCATCCTTCATGTTAATCGGTATCAGCACTTTTTCTCCCTTATGGGCTGCGATTGCACCTTTCCTCAATATCATTTCATCTGTGTCGATATAATTATGAATCGTGTGAAAAGCATCACTCCCAGTCATGACTGTTCTTTCAAGAATAACCTCTGCCATCTTCTCTCTGCTTCTTCTGGCAAATGCCTGGCATATTTCCACATCATGCAGATAATCCTCCAGATATATTCCTTCCAGATAACACAGATCCTCCGGCATGCTTGTAGGACTTTCATATACCTGCCAGTGAAGCTGCTTTAGGGCATCCTGTATCTCCCTTTTTCTTCCCTGTTCCTTATAAGTACGGATAATCTCATCCCTCTTTTCAAGATACTCCCCATAACCACGGTTTAAGTTAATGGCAAGTTTCTGATAAAGCTCTGCCACCTGCTTTCCAAGATTTCTACTGCCGGAATGAATTACGAGATACTTTGTTCCATCTGCTGCTTCATCAATCTCAATAAAGTGATTTCCGCCTCCAAGTGTTCCAAGAGACCTTGCAAGTCTCTTTGCATCTTTCAGCTCCCTGTAGCATCGAAGCTCTGTCAGATCAAATTTCTCCTGCCGTCCTTCCCACACTTCACGTCCTGATGGAATAAAATGTGCTGCCTCATCCACTTTCTCAAAATCAATCTCATCTTTTCCAAGATTTACCGTATACATCCCGCATCCGATATCCACTCCGACCACATTAGGCACTGCCTTGTCTGTTATGGTCATTGTTGTTCCTATCGTACACCCCTTACCGGCATGCACATCAGGCATGATACGGATCTGGGAACCTTCTGTCATTGCATAATCACACATGCGTCTGATCTGCTCTATAGCCTCATCCTCTACTACTTTTGCATAGCAGAGAGCCGTATTTACTTTTCCCTTAATCTCTAATGCATTCATTTTTATTTTCCTTTCTGATTCTACATTGGACAAGTGCTCCTCATGGGATTTGAACCCACAACCTACCGGTTAAAAGCCGGTTACTCTGCCGATTGAGTTAAAGGAGCATAAAAAATACCGCCTGCCTTATCATCTAAGGTAAGCGGTACGCTAAAACATGTTTATCTATTATACCCCTGTCCGGCTATGCCTCCGGTTCAGGTGCAGTATCAAAAACACAATTTTCTCGTTTATGCCTAGCCTTAAATGAGCGCATGTAATCAAAGCCCCACTCATGATCTTTAAGCAGTGCTAACGATTTACGTTCACTATGAAGCTGGTCAAAACGATACATTGTTGTCATGTCTTTTTCCTTTCTATGGAGTTCTCTGCCTCCGCTTATCTTCTTTCTGTAACCAAGAATAACACAATTTTCTGCGGTTGTCATTATACCTGTGGTATAAAATTTATAACTATTTAGAGCCATACAAAATTGCTTTCTGTGAATGCCGGCATACATACAGAACAGCAATTTCATATGACAGGATAACTCATGGGCAAACAGAAAGCAGGAGCTCTCACCGAAAACAGAAATTCCTCTTCCCAAAACGGATTTCATCCCCGGGTTCCACCTCCACCATTTCCTGCGGCTGTATTCTCAGGCCGTTCTTATGTCTTTTTGTTAACAGGGTCAACCTCTAAAACGCTTCGCACTTCTTCAATCGCAAAGCACTGACAGAATATGGCGGTGCCTCGTATACGAACTCTGAGGAAGCGCCATGCATATTCACGGTAATATTCTTCACCTTCTCCGGCTCTTCAAAGCTGTTTTCATCCCCCTTTTCACCGCTAAGAAGTGTTACGGTATAGTCGCCCTGTACCTGACAGTCCAGTGTAATGGAAACCGGATCCACATCTCCTGCAAAATTAACCGCCTTAATAATGATTTCGTCCTTGGTGTCAGTTACTACCGAAACAAAAGCAGGTCCGTAGGGAATCGAAATTTCCTTCTGAAGCTCACCATCAACATACAGGCGAATCTGTTTTCCGTCCGTTTCATATCCAAAGCGGTGATATTCTCCCGGTTTTACTGAAATAGCAAAGTCCTCCGTCAGCTTGTTGTCATGCATATAGCCAAACTCTTCCAGTGAACATTGTCCTCCATTAACCTTCCAAAGGAACGGACGCACCATAGCTGCATCCCATTCTTTTTCCACTCCGGCCGTAATCACGAGCTGCTCCTCATAATAGGAACGAACCACCCTGGCACTGAATATACCCAACTCGAAGTAAGCATTTTCCTCAACAAAAATATCGGTCTCAAATCTTCCATAAGTCTGGTCTTCTTCTCCAAATACCACAAAGCTCTTGGTCTCATCAGCCCATTCCAGAATACTGTGAAATTCCTTTTTCTGCTCCTCATCCGGAAGCTGAAGCAGGCGGCCATCCTCTGTATCCTGCACATGTCCCATTAATTCATGAGTAATCTTTGCTTCTTCTCCATTCCAAATGGGATTTCTGAAGCGAAGTTCCTTATTGGATTTTAAAGATGCCATTCCGGTTCTCGGACGATAAACACGTCCTCCCTCATCTTCGGATCGCACCACATATTCTCCACGATTTTGACCGAACATTTTCCAGACATAATAAGTAGGAATTCCAAGGCTCTGATGATTATTGAAACGAATCAGATTAGGATACCACGCTCTGTAATTTACATTTTCAAATAATGGAGCATAAGAGGCCAATGTTACGATATCCTGATTTTTCTCAATACCCATAAGGAAAGCCGCTTCTCCCAAAGCCGCATACAACTGTCCCATATAGTTGCCTTCGTTTACAGCCACCTCTCCTACAAAGATTTTTGGTCCCTTACGATCGTAGTCATCATAATAATTTACACGTTCTGCAAAGAACTCTGTTGTATTGTAAAAATGTTCATCCACGCACTCGGCAGGACAACCATTTTTCTCTACATGCTCATTGGCTATGGTTTTAATCTGGGGATACAGTTCCTTTACTTTCTTATAAATCATGTTGTATCGCTTTTCATAATCCGGACCCCAGTTTTCATTACCAATTTCCAGATAGGTCATTTTAAAGGGTTCCGGATGCCCCATAGAAGCACGAAGCCTTCCCCATTTGCTTTCCTTAGAGCCGATAGCATATTCAATGGCATCCAGTGTATCCTGTACCATTTCATCAAGAGCCTCTCCTTCCAGAAGGACACTCTTTCTTCCCTGACAGGTCATTCCGCAGTTACATACATACAGGGGCTCCATCCCCAGATCCTCGCAAAGCTGCAGATATTCATGAAAGCCAAGTCCTAATGTACTTCTGTAATGCCATACAAACAGCTTACTTGGTCTTTCCCATGCCGGACCTACCGTATCCCGAAATCTCATCGCTGTGGACGGTGTCGTTCCTTCCACAATACAGCCTCCGGGAAAACGCATAAACTTTGGACTCATTCCCTTAAGCTTTTCTACAAGATCTGTTCTGAGTCCATGCCCCATGTAGGTATTGTCAGGCATTAGTGAAATAAATCCCAGCAGAACCTCTCCGCCTTCTTTGCAGGAAATAGTAAGCTGTGCCTCGTGACAATCCTCAGCTGCTGTCAGCTTCATGTCATATCTTGTATACTCCTGACCGGAAACCACCAGACTGTTTCCAGTCAGTACTTTTCCCTGGTATTCGATCGCTACGTCCAGTCCTATTTCTTCCTTTGCTTTTGCAAATAAATACAAAGAGTAACTTTCTCCAGCCTTTACGGATATACCGCAGTAACCGGTATTAGTCAGAGATCCGTCCTTTTCAAACTGCATACGCAGAGCTGCGTCCCGATGTTCATTCAGGGTATCCGTCAGTTCCAGTTCCATCTTTGCATTGTGTGTATACCATGCCGGTATTTCTGTCTCCGGAATATTGTTGCCCTTTACCCAGCGGCATAAGCCTTCTCCGTTGCAAAACTCATCCAGCCATCCGGATACGGTTTTTACATGGATGCCATCCTCCTGCTGTATATAACCCTCCGGTAAAACGGAATCTTCGAAGCTTCTGTTTCGAAGCATTTCCGGATAAAGTCCTCCGTCTCCGGCACGGTTAATGTCTTCAAAAAAGATTCCGTATAAATCCCTGGCTGTCTCAAATCGTCTTTCCTTTGTTTTAATCTTTAACTTGCTCATTGTAGTCTCCTTTTTTTACATTCCAAGAGTTTTGATCACTACCTGTGCCAGAATTCTGGCAAGATAATCATTGGGGTGATTTAACCAGTTTCCGGTTATATCAATGTATCGTTTTCTCTTTCCGATTTCTTTTTGAACTGCCTGTATATGCAATAACATAGATTATGATAACTCAAATGATCTTAATGCAGCATTTCCGTTACCGCGATAGGTCAGGTAAAGCGCCTGTATTCCATCCGGAATCGTAACCGGTGCGGTATACTTTTCCCAGACATTGGTATATTGAACCTCTAATGTCGCCAGTACCTCTCCATCCCATGCTGTCTTTACTTCAAAAGTGCCATCTGCATAGCCCCGGGTCCAAATACTGATTTCACGAATATCATGGCAGTCAAAATATTTGAAGCCGATGGTAGTTGAATCTGTAATATTGGCAATATATCCAACTTCTTCGTCTCCATCCCTTCCGTCCTGCATTACTCGTGGAAAATTCCCTTCGCCCACATAAACTGATGGGGTATCGGTAAACAGATTACATGCAAGATAAGCGGGGTATTCGCCTTTACCCTCAAGCGGACCTCCATTTAAACCGCAGGAGGTAATTTTTACCTGTGGAATACTGCCGTCCGGCATAATCTGCAGCTTTTCAGCACATCCCTGTCTGCTGTACCAGGTATTATTGGTATGCCTGTGATAAAAAATGTACCAGTCCTCTCCGATCTGCACAATACTTCCGTGATTATTGGCACCGTAAGCTGTTGGCATATCTGCCGGCTTGTAGGTATCGATGTGCAGATCACAATTGCTGACAATAACTCCGCCATAGACAAAGTCCCTAGTAGGATTCTTGCTGGTGGCATAACATAATTCGTGCATTAATATGGATGAATAGACAAAATAATAGGTGTCACCTACTTTACGGATGGAAGATGCCTCAAAAAACTCATGTCCCTCAAATCCGGTACCGGCACCATATTCACAGCCGGGGGCCACAAACACCGGAGCTTCCCTGATCGTCAGCATATCTGCTCCCAACACCGTAGCCATAGCTCCGGTACGGGATTTATCACCTTTTCCGCAAGCTCCGGTATAAAGATATGTCACATCTCCTTCCGTCAGAACCCCCGGGTCAAACTGGGGTTCATCACCTTCCTTTTCGCCCAGACGTGTGCCATCTTCATAATGAACATAGCCATAAAATTCATACTTTCCTGCCGGAGTGTCACATACAGCAACTGAAACTACCGAAACCTTGTCCAACACGTAATAAAGATAGTACCTTCCGTCCGGTCCCACCGTAACATCCGGGGCATACAGACACATTTTGCCTTCCGGGTTCAGCGGATCGGCTGTCTTCGGATAAATCACACCCTCATATCTCCAGTTGCCCAGGTCATCGACCGGAGCTGACCAGCACACATAGTCTCCCATGCAGAAAACATATCCGTTAAAGTAATCATGGGATCCGTAAACATATACGCGATCGCCAAAAACATAAGGTTCTCCGTCCGGAATATACTCCCAGGACGGTAAATATGGGTTAAACGCCTGTTTTTTCACTTTGATATCCTCCTTTACAAGCCTAATCTATGTACATTGTTTCATAAAGCAAATTACTGGGTGCTAGTTTAAGCCTTCAAGCTGACCACACGATCATAGTCATATCCTCGATCCGGATTCACCTTTCCGGCATTCAGTTCGAAATAAACCACACCGTTTTCGTTTACAGGAAGCTCTACGCAGATATTTCCATCCTCCTGCTTTTTACGCTCTGTTTTTACAAAAGGTCTGGATGATTCCCGAATCAGCTTCGTCTGTTCCTCACTCAGATTGGCAGGTTCTCCCATATCATGCCATACCTTCAAGGGATTACATGTTTCCTCATCTACCGTCTTAGTCAGGAAGCAGTACTCCTCCTGTTCAGCCGGAAATGTAAACTCCAACAGCATTTTTTCTTTACCCTGTTCTGCACTTTTACGGGCAATATTCCAGGCTACACCTAGATAATCACCGTTTGCACGTTTCAAAACAACAATATTGTCATCCTTATATACACAATTGGCTTCACTTTCCTCAAGCTTTTTGTAAAAAGCAAATGTCCAGAAGGTCGGCTTGGTAATACAGCCATTGGCAACCAGTCCAAAGCCGCCGTGGAATGGTGTAAAAGGAACTCCCAGCTCTTCAAACACATCACCAAATGTCCAGTAGGAATAGGATTCATTCACATCTCCCAATCTGGAAAGCTGCTGTGCTATAAAGGCCGCATTCAGGTTTGTATCATGAATGACGCCCTGAGGAGTATAGGAGCTGTTGAACTCCGTGATATGAATCTGCAGACCCTTATATTCCGGGAAACTGTCAATAATATCTCTGGTTGTTTTTAAATTGGCAAAGCCGTCCTCTGCCTTCATCAGTTCAGAATATGCATAATGTCCAATACATTCCGGCGGATCAATGGTGTAATGATGTCTGGTTACGAAATCCACAGGTATGTGATTCTCATGGCAATATTCCATAAATGCCTGAATCCATTTCTCATCCGTTCCTCCACAAACAGCAGGGCCTCCTACACGGAATCCCGGATTCACTTCCTTTATGGCATCAAAGGTTCTATGGAACAGCTTAAAATATTCCTGCATATCCGCATTTTCCCAGAAGCCGCAAAGATTGGGCTCGTTCCATACTTCAATGGGCCATTGAATAACTTCCTCTTCTCCATAGCGTCCCATCAGATGCCGCAGCAATGAATGCACCATATTACACCACATATCATAATCTTTTGGAGGAGTGGTATTTCCCTGCCAGTAAAAGATAGTCTGGCTTCCACTTGCCAACTTTTTAGGCATAAAACCCAGTTCAAGAAAAGGTCTCAGCCCCACCTTCTTATAGGCATCCATTACTCTATCCAGATAAGTATAGTTGTACTCGACCCTTACCTTACCATCCTCCTCATAGGTCTGAAAGATCGCCATATCATCACAGAATAATCCATGTCCCCGGATATGCTTAAATCCGATTTCCTTTTGAACCAAGCGCAGCTCCTCCTGATATTCTTCTGTCAATGCAAGCCCCATTCTTCCGGTTCCCACACAATAATCTACATTATTGTGAAAAAAGGCCTTTGAATCCTTTGTAATCACGATCTTTTTTCTGTCATTCTCTGTTGCTCCACCCAAATTTACCATGCATGTATCTCCTTCTTCCAAATCATGTTCCTATGCAGTAACGCATCAGATGTCTGACCGCTGCACGATCCGCAGCTCTCTGATGACGATTGCCATATTAATCTGATACTATCGCATTGATCTAAAGTTTCCAATGATTTATACTATAAGAAAATTGATATATCCTCTGATGTATCAGAACGGAGATTCCAGATGACTGAAATTGAATTTGTCGGCTACAGTGCCGTTCACCCCTCAGATTTTATATATGATGTTCCGAATGGCTTTACAGGCTATCTTCTGCTTCTTTTCGGCTCTCCCTCGGAGCTGCTCATAGACGGAAGACTAATGCGGACAGCCGCCAATTCTGCTATTCTGTATACACCAGGAAGCAGGATTTATTACCGTGCTGCCGGTGAAGAATACCGGAATGACTGGATTCGTTTTCGTTCCGATCACTCCTTCGTGAAGCTGTTTCCGTTAACAAACACCCCATTTCCCGTAACAGATCCGGAATACTGTCATCAGCTTTTTAAATTACTAACCTGGGAGTCCGCCTTTTTCTCCTCTGAAAGCGAAGCAAACATTACTCACCTGCTGCGGGTTCTGTTCTCCAAATTAAGAGAAGGAATCCAGAATGAGTCCCCGGGTATTCACGATCATGAGCTGGTTGCATTGCATAAGATGATCTACAATAATCCTCAGCTTCCATGGAATATAAACATGATGGCTGCGAAGCTTCACTTAAGTCCCAGTCATCTTCAGACTCTCTATCACCGCCAATTTGGCTCCTCCTGCATGGACAATGTCATCGAAGGACGTCTGCGCCGTGCACAGGATTTATTAGAGTACAGCGAATACTCCATCCGCGACATTTCCGAGCAATGTGGTTATAATAATGTAGAGCATTTCTGCAGACAGTTCCGTCAGCATAACGGCTGTACCCCTGGACAATACCGGAAAAATGCATCAGCGGGAAGCAACAAAAGACTTCTCACCCACAATACCCTGGGAGGAAGGGAGTTTGAGAAGATTAATCGAAATATCCGGAAATAGTGTTTCGGTAGCTGCTTTATTCAGCATTTCCTTAAGCGTTCGCTTCTACCTGTAAATAAATTTCAGCTTTCCGATACCGATTTCATCTCCGGGCATCTCCTGTGTGCCCCGATTCCAGCTTACATTTTGTACCGGAGCTTCCCGGCTCTGACTTCCCTGATTCCGGTACGAATTCTGCGTCTGCATATTGGGGTTCCAGTTGCTTTGCGTCATTGTTACATTCTGTTCATGGGTCCTCTCTTCCATCTGTTCTATCAGACTTTTTATTTACAGTTGTACTTTCGTTTCATTTCTCGTCTTGCCTTAATCTTTCCTAAGTTCTTTTAAGAAACGTCCAATCTTTTTCTGATCCATACTGTTTCCCCCTTTCATTGACAGAGTAATATTATTCTACTAAACATAACACGACACAAAGCGAGAAAATGCCGTATTTACGCTATTGGACAAATCTGTCTAGTATTATTTATATTGGCTTTAGCCCCAAGAACTTCAAGTTATCTTTTTCTTCCTAAATATCGGCATACTTTTAATTTGTATTGCAGGTACTCATTTCCGAATGCTTCTATCAAAAAATCTTCCTCTACATTGACTATCTGCAAATGAAAAAATACCACTGCAAAACCTGTAGCAAAGCAAAGGAACCAATTAAAGAACGAAAACAATATTCCTATATACATTAAATCAAAACCCAAAAATGCAGGATTTCTGCTAATAGAATAGATGCCCGTTGTTACCAAACTGGTCTTTTCTTCTTTTTGCACACCTGCTCTCCAATTCTCCTTCATTTGTGTAACAGAAACAATAAAAGCAAGTACACCGAACATTGTTATTACAACTCCTGTAAATTGCAACACAATATGTACTGTTCCCGAATAAAACACAATACTGATAATCTGTATTACAGGAAGCAAATATGTGATTATTTTAAGAGCCACTTCTATAAATTTGACAAATCCCTCTTTTCCTTTTCCTAATTGATCTGTCTTTATGCCTTGCTTTTTCTGACTAATCAGCTTTGCAAAATAGCAGATGTAGAACACTGCCATCAGTGAAATTGTAACAATTTTTATTATCATCGTGTACCTCCAAATTGCGATTTTCTCAATTCTCCAAACTTGAATTAATCGATTTCTTTATTATCTAATCTGTTAGTAATCTATCCAACAGCATCTGCCTATTATTTATAAACATTTCTGTTACCTGGTAACTCTCTGTATCCTCATATTCGCACAGATGTATGCGTCCATTATCAAAACAATAGATATCTGCATCTGGTATTCCTAACAAAATTGGCGAATGCGTAACTATAATAAACTGTGCTCCCTCTTTTGCACATCTGTATATTTGCATCAACAATGTAAGCTGTCTCTGCGGCGATAATGCAGCTTCTGGCTCGTCAAAAAGATACAAGCCATTTGGATTCATATTATTCTGTGCTAATGCGAGAAAACTCTCTCCATGTGATTTTTCATGATATTTAGCGGAAGGATGTGTAATATCTGCATATTCTTCTTCCTGCGTTGCAACATTATAAAAGCTTTCTGCCCTAAGAAAATATCCCCACTTTTCCTTCCGATAGCCTTTGGCAATTCTTATCGCATCACACAACTCTGAATGTGTATCATGCGTAGAAAAAACATAATTCTTCGTTCCACCCTCAGGATTAAAACCATGTGCTACGGCAAGTGCTTCCAATAAAGTTGATTTACCGCTGCCATTTTCCCCTACAAAAAAAGTAATTGGTTTGTTAAAATCAAGTTTTTCAACTCCCTTAAAAGCCCTGATTCCCTTCAGATAACTATCCTTATCAATTTTATCCCAATCAAATATTACTCCTTGTATAAATTGATCATTCACCTAATCACTTTTTCCTTTTAAATATCCCATAAACTGTGATATACTATATTTCGGTGGGATACTTACTAACATATGGATATGATCTGGCATTAAGTGTCCTTCTATTATTTCCACACCTTTATATTTACACAATATTTTGATGATATCTCTGATATCTTCTTTGTACTGGTTGTATATCACTTTTCTTCTGTACTTTGGTGTGAATACAATGTGATACTTGCACATCCATTTAGTATGTGCCATAGAATTTGTTTGATATGCCATTAAAATCACCTTTCCTTTCGTTAAATAGCAGCCTGAACAACTCTATTTTAGCGGAAAGGTGATTTTTTGTATAACAACTTTGTTGCAAAATTTGACTGTTCCCGGGGGGAATCGAACCTGCCGGGAAAATAATCAGTCCTGCCATAATGGCAACGAATGTATCCAGTGCGCAGATCCGAAGTCCCTCGCCAGCTAACGTATGATATTTTCCCATGTAGCTGCCGAAGATCTCCATGGCAGCCACTCCAAGGCTTAAGGTAAAGAATGCCTGGTTCATGGCGGCTGATACGACATTTCCAAATCCAACCTCCTTTACAGTCTTAAGATTCGGAATCAGGTAGAAACGGATTCCCTCTCCTGCACCGGACAGGGTAAAGCTGTGGACGGCGAGCACCACAATCATGATTAGCAGCGCACTCATCAGGATTTTACTGATCTTCTCGAGACCGTTCTGCAGTCCCTTGCTGCCACATGCCGGTTCCCCGTTCACTCTGTTATAGGCACCCATGACCGCTTCCACTTTTGCATCTTTGACGCACCGCTTGAATGCATATAAATAAGTATCATACAGATCATGCTTTGACACCTGCGCATTGAACTGATGCCTGAGTGCTTCCGGTCCACTATGTACTGCAAAATGCTTCGCGCAGGCTGCTGCCTTTGGATGCTCCGGATCCGGACCCTGCAAACCTTTGATGTATGCACAGCCTAATTCTCCTGTCAGATACGGATCCTCCCCGTATGTCTCATGTCCTCTTCCCCATCGTGGATCCCTGAAAATATTAACATTCGGTGCCCAGAAGGTGAGCCCTTTATAGATGCCGTGGTCCCCTCTTCTCGAAAATTCATTGAACTTCGCCCTTCCTTCTGTGGAAACGACATCTCCGATCTCCTGTATCAGTTCTCTGTCAAAAGTGGCTGCCAGCCCGATCGCCTGTGGGAACATGGTTGCTACTCCGGCTCTTGCAACTCCATGCAAAGCCCCATTCCACCAGTTATATGCCGGAATGCCAAGCCTTTCGATTGCCGGTGACTGATAGAGCATCTGGCTCATCTTCTCCTCCACTGTTATCTGGCTTACCAGTTCTTTTGCACGTTTTTTATCTCTTCACTCATTTTATCGTCTCCCTCTCCCATATCTCTTTCCTAATTATATCCGCTGTCATTTTTTTCCACAACCGGCTAAAATAACAAAATTTCAAATTCTTCCAGTCCCAAATGAATGACTGTGCTCCCACTTTTATCCGTAATTTTTCCTACTCAAGTGTGAATGACAGTAAGTCAAGATTTCCGTATCCTCTATATGTAAAATAGATTGCCTGCTTACCATCCGGGATCTGTGCCTGAATCTCATATTTCTCCCACACATTGCTGTTTACAATCTGAACCGTCCCAAGCACCTCACCATCCCAGGCTGTCTTAACCTCGAACGTCCCACTTCCATATCCTCTCACTTTCAGGATGACTTTCTGTACATTTTCACATTCAAAGTATTTAAAGCCTAGCGTTGTGGTATCTGTAATATGGGAAATGTACCCCGGTTCCTTATCACCGTCTCTTCCATCCTGCATCACTCTTGGAAATCTCTGGTTTGCATCAAAAATGCTCTCCTCCGCTGTAAACAGATTGCATGCAATATAAGCCGGGTATTCCCCCCTTCCCACTAGTGATCCGCCATTTAATCCACAGGATGTCAGTTCCACCTGGCGGAAGCTTCCATCTTCTGCCAAATGAAGCTTTTCTGCACACCCCTGTCTGCTATACCAGGTTCCGTTCGTCTGTCTGTGATAAAAAATATACCATTCACTGGAAATCTCCACGATACTTCCATGGTTGTTTCCGCCATAGGCAGATGGCATATCTGCAGGTTTATAAGTATCTATATGCATATCGCAGTTGCTTACCAGCACACCCCTATATGTGAATTTTCCCGTTGGTTTCTCACTGGTTGCATAGCATAACTCATGCATCACCGAAGACGAATAAATCAGATAGTATGTGTTTCCTATCTTCCGGATAGATGGTGCTTCAAAAAATGCATGTCCCTCATATCCGGTTCCATCCGCATACTCTCCTCCCGGTGCCACAAATACCGGTTCTTCCTCGATGGTAATCATATCCGGACCGAGCACTGTCGCCATCGCACCATGTCTCGTTTTGTCTCCTCTTCCGCAAAATCCCGTATACAGATAGGTTCGCGCTCCTTCTGTCAGTACTCCCGGATCAAACTGTGGTTCATCCCCCGGTCTTTCCCCGAGTCTGTCTCCCTTTTTATCATGGACATATCCATAAAATTCATATTTTCCTGCCGGTGTGTCAGAAACTGCAACTGATACGACAGAGACATGGTCCAGCACATAATACAGATAATATCTTCCATCCGGTCCCACTGTCACATCCGGGGCATACAGGCACATCTTTCCATCCCTGTTCAATGGATCTTCTGTTTTAGGATAAATCACTCCTTCATATCTCCAGTCGGCGAGATTGTCAACCGGTGCTGACCAGCAGACATAATCTCCCAGGCAAAATACATGTCCGTTATAAAAATCATGGGATCCGTATACATACACCCTGTCTCCGAACACATACGGCTCTCCATCCGGAATATACTCCCACGATGGAAGATATGGGTTAAATGCCTGCTTTTTCTTCAATCTTAACACACTCACAGAGTAAGCAGGTGCTTCATAAATGAATTTTTTAGATGCTCCCTCCATCTTCACCGTCTTGTCACTCACTTTTTCCGGTTCTTCAAATGTATTCTCTGCTGTCTTTTCCCCTGTCAGAAGAACTGCCTCATACTCACGCTCTACACCGCAGTCTAAAGAGATTTCTATAGGATCTGTTTTTCCTTCCATGTTAACAAGTTTGATAAAAATTTCATCCTCTGTCACTGTTGTTACAGAAGATACTGCTGGAAAAGATGGAATTTCCACTTCACGTACTATCTTCCGGTCTATAAAGAGCCGTACCGTCTTTCCATCTGTCTCATATCCAAAATGATGATATCTTCCAGGCTCTATACAAAGCGGAAAATCTTCCGTCAGTCTCTTCTCCTCAGGAATTGCTGTTTCCCAGAACGATGCATGATCCTCCTCTATTTTCCAGAGCAGAGGTCTTACTCCAAACGGTGTCCATATTTTTTCCGCACCTTCTAACAACTGGTCATAATAAGATAAAATTACCCTTGCACTGAAAATGCCAATTTCAAAGCTGCTGCCTGGTTCTACATAAATATCAACATCAAATTTTCCACAGGTATCTGATTCCTCCCCGAATACAACAAAGCTCTTCTCTTTGTCTCCCCATGGCATTTTCCGGCACATTGCTGCAATCTGTTCTTCATCAGGATGTCCGATACAGCAGCTGCCATCCTCTTCCTCTTCCATCACATGTCCCATCATTTCATGCGTCACTGCTGTTTTTCTGCCATTCCACATTGCATTTTTATAGTTCAGGACAGATCTGGATTTCAAAGATGCCATGCCCTCCATCGGACGGTATATTTTACCGGATTCCACCTCTGACTCCACTACATATGATCCTCTGTTTTTTCCAAACATTTTCCATACATAATAAGTCGGTATTCCAAAGCTCTCTGCATTTTGGAACCGGATCAGGTTCGGTGACCAGGAATGATAATGAACATGTTCAAATAACGGAGCATACGATGCAAGTGCTACAACATCCTGATTTTTTTCCAGCCCGATCAGGAATGCTGCCTCTCCAAGTGCTCCATATAATTTTCCAAGATGTGCACCTTCATTTACCGCCTGCTCACCGACAAATATCTTTGGACCTTTTCTGTCATAGTTTTCATAATAATTCTGATTTTCTGCAAAAAACTCGGTTGAATTATAAAAATGCTCATCCACATACTCCGTCGTGCAGGCATGCTCCTCGATATGCGCATTCGCAATCACCTTCAAATGCGGATATTTTTCCTTCACCACATCATAAAATCTGCGATAGCGCTCCTCGTAATCCGGTCCGAAATTCTCATTTCCAATCTCAAGATAAGTCAACCCAAACGGCTCTCTGTGTCCCATCTGTGTTCTTAAGCTTCCCCATCTGCTCTCCGGCGATCCAAGCGCATATTCCAAAGCATTCATTGTATCTTCCAGTATCTCGTCCTGTTCTTTTCCTGTGAGGAGAACAGGCTTCCTACCCTGACAGGTCATACCGCAATTACATACATATAATGGTTCCATTCCAAGATCCTCGCAAAGCTGCAGATACTCGTGAAATCCAAGTCCGTTACTGCTGCGGTAATGCCATACTAACTGCTGCCCCGGTCTCTCCCATACCGGTCCTACTGTATTACGAAATAGCATGACAGTGGACGGCGTCGAACCCTCTACAATACATCCCCCTGGGAACCTCATGAAACTCGGATGCAGATCGCGCAGTTTTTCAACGAGATCCACGCGTAATCCATGTCCATTATAGGTTGTTCCCGGCATCAGAGATGTAAAACCAAACAGGATCTCTCCACCATCCGGACACCGAAATATAAGCTTCGCATTCTGACTGTCTCCTGTTGCGGCAAGTACTGCATCGTACTTTACGTAACCATTCCCTTTCAGCAGCAATGTTGTGGATGCAAAGCACACATTATTTTCTATGACAGAAACCTCCAATTTTGTTTCCTGGGCTGTTTTTGCAAACAGACAGAATTTATATGCTTCCCCTTTTTTCTGTGGGATACCGCAAAATCCTATATTCCAGATGCTTCCACCCTTTTCAAACCGTACATTCAGTGCCGCTTTCCGGTTTTTGTTCAAAGTGTCCGCCTGTTCTAACCGCATGCGCGCATCCTGTGCATACCACCCCGGTACAGACGTTTTTTCAATTTGGTCCTCCTCTACCCAGCTAGAAAGTCCTTCTCCGCCATTGAATTCATCTTCCCATCCGGAATCTGTCACAACATGAACTCCATCTGCCCGCTGCGTATATCCCTCCGGAAGAAGTGAATCTTCAAAGCATCTGTTTCTTATCATTTCCGGATAGATTCCACCATCTCCGGCCCGGTTGATGTCTTCAAAGAAAATCCCATACAAATCTTTTGCTGTTTCAAACTTCCTGTTTTTGGTCCTGATATTTAGTCTGTCCATACTTTATTTCTCCTTTTTTCTTCCCTGATACCCCAGGTTATCTCTCTTTCCTGCGACAATCTATCTCATAAACCTTTCCCTTTCGCATCTCTGCAAATGGTCCTGGAATTACCTTCCCTGCTTCTAAAGCATTTCCATAAAAATCACTCTGCGACAGCGTATGGATATCCACTGTTCTTACCTCCTCCGGATTGTATACAATATCCCGTTTTGCCAGTTCTCCCGGGAAGCCAAATGGACGATCATCTGCCTTCTTGAATTCCAGCTTCAGATGATCGGTATCCACCTCTATCTCAAACCATCCTTCCTGTCCTTCTCTGTCGAACTGATAAAATTCCTGCCAGGATGGAAGATGCAGACATACCTCCGGTTCCGGATACAGAATTCGCAGATAACCTCCCTCCATTCCAACGTAGGTATTACCATCACAATGGTTGTCCTTTGTCGGGAACTTCACAGCAGCTTCCCCGCAACGGTAAAACAAATTATTCAGAATCCAGGCATCTCTCGATGTACCGCCTCTTTCCAGACCATGCATCCGGAAAGATACCGGCTTTGCAAAATATCCAGCACTTCTGCAATTCCCGATCAAATTATGTTCGATCCGCAGTCTGTCTGTTCCTTCCCCATAGATTCCATATCCATTCACCTCACCAGATTCCGTCATTGCGTACCAGCCGGCCGACCCTTTCTGCTCCTTTATCTGATTCCGGTCAAACCGACCTTCCACATTCCAGATGATATTGTGGTCGATCAGATTCACACCATCTTTCGTACATTCTATGAAAATAGCCTCTCTCTGCTCCCTTCCATCTAAAAACAGGTTATGTGTAATTCTGTTATTTTCATTTCCACAATCCATCCACAGATGATCTGCCCGGAATGTATTGCGGAACAGATTTCTGCGGATCAGGCTGTTTACACTATTGTGAAGCTTAATTGCTCCTGCTTCCCAGGAAAGTTCCATCTTCTGCCATCCGGTTTCTTCGATCCGGTTATCCTCGATCAACATATGCACTGCATGAAGCCCTGCAATTCCACATACCCCTGCGTTGGAAATCGTACAGTTTCTGATCACGCTATATCCGATTTTCTGCCCCGGTATCATCTCATGATGCCAGCATTCATTTCCCACATCAATCCCTACTCCGTTTGACCAGTCTACTGTACAGTCCTCAATGATCCAGTGATGTCCTCTGTAACAGGAAATTGCTCCCCGCTGCGGTACCGGAGCCCCTGTTGCCGCATGTGCACAGGTCAGTCCTTTTACTTTTATATAAGACAGAAATGGTTCGTCCGGTGCAAAACACTGTTCTCTACAGGTTACTTCGATTCTATGATCCGCCGGATCTTCATCATTCCAAAGCCTGAAGTGCACACGCTGTCCGTTAGCTTCCACCCAGTACGTTCCGTCTTTTTCCCCAAGTCCATTGCAAAGTGAAACCTGTGTAAGCGGTTTTCCATCGCAGAACACCATCCCTCTCCGGTTCAGATAAGTTGTCATATCTGTCTTATCATACTCAATAAACAGTCTGTCATGTAAAATGTTCACCGCGCAGAACGGATTGTATCCCAGAAATAAGTTAGGCTCCAGACAGTATTCCCAGACCTTTATCTTCGCTTCCTCTTTCTTTTTCCCAAAATTGTTATACAGTCTCCAGCCATTACTTGGTCTGAAGTTCTCCACTTTTTCAGAAGCCTTGATCACAACTTCTCCATCCCCGTATGCTTCATAGCTTATCATATGTGATGCATTGATACCTCCACACACCGGATGTACCCACTCTCTGTATTCTCCTCCATGGATCAGGACACGCGTTCCAGGCACTGCCCTTTCCGCTGCTGCCTGTATTGTTTTAAGTGGTGCCTTTAACGTTCCTGCATTCCTATCATCCGCATCCGGATGTGTGCTGTTTACATGCAATACGATGTCATACACTGTCTCGTCTTCCCAAAATTCAAACATGCTGCCATCTGGCAGTTTTGCTGTTTCCCCCATCATATTCCTCCTCATTATACAAGTATTTTTCTGTTATCTTTTGCAAACCCATATTATATTCTCTTTCAAGTGCAAAAACGGGGACAGACACACTGTCCCCGCTTCCCTTCTTCACGCTCTGTCTTCCTGCCCGGAAACTTTTCCAACTGTTATTTTTTTCATCCATTTTCCACTTCGCAACCGGAATACACACCAGACTGCTTTTAGAATCTGATCGGCTTTCAGGCACACATATATCCAGAACGCCGGGAAGTGAAATACAAACCCCGCAAGCATTCCAAGCGGTATGGAAACAACCCACAGGAAAAGATTATCCGCAAGCATCAACATCTTTGTATCTCCTCCTCCACGCAGCACTCCTTTGGTCATAATGCTGTTTGTTGCCTGGAAAATAAGAATCAGGCTGATCGCCTGCATCAGCTGCGCAGCAACCTCCGCTGTCTCCTCCGATACCTTATAGGAACCAATAATCGCCGGACTGACTGCCATAATAAAGAACGCTGACAGCATTCCAAGTCCCAGTCCCAATCCTAAGAATCTGTAAGCCTGACTCTGTGCCTGCTCTTGCTTTCCCTCTCCCAGCGTCTGCCCTGTCACGATTGCTCCTGCCTGACATACTCCCTGTATCATAACAGTACTCAGCTGTTGTGTTACGCTTGTAATGGCATTGGCTGCCACAAAGGTAACTCCAAGTCTTCCTATCACCATTGCCACTGTATTATTTCCGATAGCGAGAATTCCGTCACTAATCAGTACCGGTATGCTGATCCGGATATATTCTCCAAGCAGATCAGCCGTCTTCATGCCAAGATGTTTTACCCTGAATCCGATTTTCTCATCTTTCAGTAACAGATATCCACAGATCATCCCTGCCTCAAACAGTCTCGCAATCAATGTTCCCAGCGCAGCTCCTGCGATTCCCATACGTGGCATTCCAAGTTTTCCGAAAATAAATGCATAGTTTGCCAGAAGGTTCACAAAAAACGCTCCGATTGAAACAAGAAGCGGCAGCTTCACCTGCCCGACACACCTTAGTATGATCGTACATACCAATGAAAGACCTAAAAAGAAATAGGTAATCACAGAAAACCTAAAATAGATTTCTCCCAGCCGTATAATCTCTGCATCCTGCGTATACATCCGCATGACAACCTGCGGGATCAGCAAAGTCACCACCGCAAATAAAAGTGCAAGGCTGACTGTAATTCTTACTACGATACAAATTGTCTTACGAAGGGCCTGTATACTTTTTACCGGTTCTGCTTCCTGCATTCCCCAGTAACGGGATACAAGAACAGATGCTCCCATTCCAAGCCCCATACAGAAAATCTGATAGACACCTATAAACTGATTTGCCAGTGACACTGCCGAAAGTGACATTTCCCCGAGATTTCCAACCATAATCGTGTCAAGCATGTTGACTCCGATTGTGATCAGGCTCTGTAAGGCGATTGGCAATGCCAGCCAAAAGACTTTTTTATAAAATTTCCAGTCGATCTCTGCTCTTCTTCTCTCTGTCATCTTCTATCTCCATTTCCAGTAGTAAACCCTTCCTAATGTTCAGATTTTTCTTGGTCCTTTACCTGGCAAAACTGCGCTGCTCTTTGCACTACAGTGTCTGTATCCAATCCAGATATTTCACGATCATCGTATCCCAGACCTTCCATTCATGTCCGCCCGGCATCTCTTCGTAATAAATCTTCACATTCTTCTCTTTGCAGTAAGCCAAATATTTCTGTGCGTGTGCATAACCTCCATCTTCCGTGCCGATAGCTCCAAATAAGGCCGGATATTCTCCCGTCTCAGATGCACGATCGATCCACACTTTCGAATCGCTGTCTGTTCCGGCAAGTTCCTCTAAGCTTCCCCAGCATAGCGAAACCACATCGTTTTTTTCCTGTTCCTTATCCTGATACCGTGCTCTCTGCTCTGCAAAAAGTTCCGTCACAAAGGAAAGACCGGACAGATTTGCCGCTGCCCTGAAAAATCCAGGTTTTGTAAATGCCCATTTGTAAGCACCGTATCCACCCATTGAGAACCCCGCTACATAACGGTTTTCAGGTTCCGTATTGACCGGAAACATTTTCTCAGCTACCATTGGAACTTCCTCTGTCACAAACTGATAATATGGGTATCCATATTTCATATCGCTGTAGAAGCATCCACCATCCACTTCCGGCATGACAACTGCAAAGTTTTTTTCCTCCGCATACCGCTCAATGGAAGAAAACCTGATCCAGTCCTGGCTGTTTCCTCCACCGCCATGCAGCAGATACAAAGTGCCTGCCGGCTTTTTCCCCTGATTGACACACCCCGGAAGGATCACATACAATTTGGTGTGATAGCCCAGCTTATCTGATAAAAAATCAAACATTGTCACTCCCATCTCATACATCCTCCTTCATCATTTTGTCTATCATGACCGGAAGCCACTGATCCCAGAAGCCCCACTCATGCCTGCCTTCTCCTTCAGAGAACTCTACCGGACATCCCATCTTGGTTGCCACTTCTGCAAAATTTTTTGATCCTTCATAAAAAAAGTCCTGTCTGCCGCAGCAGCTATACAATCTTGGTAGTTTTTTCCCTTCTTTCAGATTCTTTCGGATCAGGTGATAAAAATCATTACTGCTTCCCCTGTACTCTTCCCTTGTCCCGAAAGCTGATGCAACATTCGGATTATTCATATCAAAAAATCCAAGGCTCTCCACCTCTCCCGCACCGCTCATTCCAGCTGCCGCTGCAAAGAAATCCGGGCGGTTCAAAGCCCACTTGAAGGTTCCGTGGGATCCCATGGAATTACCGATCACATACCTTTCTTTCGGATCATGCGTCAATGGGAATATATTCTCCACAATCTCCGGAAGCTCCTCGCTTAAGTATGTAAAATATTTTTTTCCATGTACCATATCGCAATAAAAACTGTTGCGTACTTCCGGCATCACAACTGCAAGATCACGCTCTAATGCATATTCTTCCAATCTGGTACGGCGCAGATAAAGGCTTGCATCATCACTGCCTCCATGCAGCACATAGAGCGTTTTTTTTCTCTCATATTCTTTATAATAAGTTTCTGCCCCTTTTTTCTCCGGGTCACGAAAAACCTCATAAGTCGGAAGAATCACATAGATTTCTGTGTTTTCTTTCAACACTTCTGAACGAAATGAATATTGGATCAGTGCCATTTTTCTCCTCCTGTTCTACTCTTCTTCCTTTTCAAAACACAATACATTCCAGGAAAGTGGTTTTAATGATGTTGTCAGTCTGCCATCTGCGAACAAAATATCTTCTTTTTCTTTTGGAAGAACCAAAGATGGATTGTCAAAGCTGCTCGAAGCCTCCAGATCATCCGTATACATCTCGAATTGTTTTACAAACCTGTATCCCTCAAATCCTCTGACATCCACAGTCAGAGAATACTCACTCTCCTCATTTCTATTTAACACAAACAGATTCAGTCTGCCATTCTCACGATCCCATGCCGATGCACTGTCCACATAAGGAACATTTTCTTTTCCCCTGTACTGGGATGTATCATCGATCGCATATCCCGGCATATCATAGGTCTCACATTCCACGCTTGTCTGCATGGATGTTCCCTTTGCATACTCCATCAGCTGCGACAGTGCATAATAAGATGCTGATCTCCACACATGGTCATGGTCGGAAGAACAGAGTGCTCCAAGTCCTCCTGTCATGCAAGCAATCTTCACACGGTCTGCATGTCTTAAAAATGCCATCTGAATTGAAACCATTGCCAGCATCTGCAGCATATCTCCTCCCGGATGTTTTCTGTCCGGCATCTGATCTGGATCATGAAGCACATATTTTCTGTCCGGATCAAACCGGTAGTGGGCTCTTGTCATATTGTAGACACCATAGCCCGGATGCAGCTCGGCATTTGGCCGGATCATGGCTCCGTACTCGTCAAAAGAGAGCATCATTTTTTTCGGTGAACGCCTCTTTGCTGCAATCACATCACAAAGTGCCGCCTCGGTGTCAATAAATTCCTCATAATACAGGGAACCACCCAGTAATGCCTTAATATCTCCCGGAGGCGCACTGTGATAGTGGTGCATGGACAGATAATCCACCGAATCATAGCACTGTTCGAGCACGGTCTCTTCCCATTCCGGATAGTGATCCATAAAGATGGCAGAGGATGCGCAGACAGCAGTCTCTATCGTCGGATCAATCCACTTCATCACTTTGGATGTCTCATTGGCAAGAACTCCGTAGCCTCTCGGATCCTTATCCCAGGAACCGATTTGCCACGGTCCGTCCATCTCGTTTCCAAGATACCAGACCTTCACCCCATATGGCTTCTCATGTCCGTTCTTTTTACGCAGATCTGACCACCAGCTGCCTCCCTCATGATTCGTATACTCAACAATATCCATCGCATCTCGGATTCCTCCTGTTCCGAGGTTGATCGTATACATCGGTTCTGCTTCCACTTTTTCTGCCCACTGTAAATATTCGTCATGACCAACTTCATTTGTAATATACTGATACCATGCCGGATCTAAATGTACTTTTCTCTGTTCTTTCGGTCCGATGGAATCCTTCCAGTCCCAGGCGGAAACAAAGTTTCCACCCGGGAGACGGATTGCCGGCATATCGGTACTTTTCAATGCCTCAATCACATCTTTCCGGAATCCTTGCTCATCCGCTGTCGGATGCTTCGGGTTGTACATCGTTCCATTTACCATTGTTCCAATCGGTTCCAGAAATGTTGAAAATAATCTCGGTGAGATTTCTCCTATCTCAAAGGATGGATGGACTGTAATTTTTGCTTCTTTTTCCATAGTCTTTTCTCCTTCATTTCACTGCCATACCTGTGTCTTGTCCCCGCAAACACATTTAAAATAATTTTCTTAAAAACGCATTCAGGCAATGTCTCCAGAATGTCCAGTCATGATAACCGTATCCTTCGAACACCTCAATCGGGACACCTGCCGCCAGTACTTCTTTCTCGTTCTTAACCGTCGACTCATAGCTCCATTCCTGCTTTCCACATGCAACAAAAAGCATATGAAACTGCTTTCTGAATGCTTCCGGATTCAGTAATACTTCTGTATAATCCACCTCATCGTCCCTGATCACAAGACCACCGGAAAAGATGCCTGCCCAGCCGAACAATTCCGGATAGGTAAATACGATTCTCTGCGTCTGCATGCCTCCCATGGAAAGCCCTGCTAATGCCCTGTAATCTTTGTCTGCAATAGTCCGGTATCTGCTGTCAATATACGGGACACAGCTTTCCGGAAGCTCCTGCAGAAATGCGCTCATAGAATGGTGATATTCACCATTTTCCGGGAAGGCATAGCCAGTATTCATAACTACGATCATTTCCTTCATCTGCCCTTTTGCAATCAGGTTATCCGCGATATTGGCAAGCTTTCCCTGCCAGATCCAGCCAACCTCATTCTCGCCGCCCCCATGTTGTAAATAGAGAACAGGATATCGTTTTTCCAGATGTTCCTCATAACCTGCTGGTGTGTATACATAACACAGCTTGGTTCTCCCGGTACTATTAGATTTGTAATATTCATAATGAACCGTTCCATGTGGCACCTGGCGGATTCTGTATTCTTCAAAATCCTCCTCCGGCATTTCCAGATAGTTCACAGCCTGAAAGCCGCCGTAGCCAACCGGCGCATTGCAGTCCACCGTGTTCGCGCTGTTTACTATATAGTTATAATAGTGGAATCCTTTCTCAATTCCCGTTACCTCTGCTGTCCACCAGCCATCCTCTCCTTCTTCCATAGGATAGCTTTTCATTCCCCACAGATTCAGCTCCACATCATGCGCACCGTCTGCCCGCAGATAAAATCTGGCGGTTCCAGTCTTCCCATCTGTCACCTCTGCGCCCGGATGTTCTTCCCGGTATCTGCCACACGGTCTGCCTTTCTCATCAAATGCATGAATCAGACCTTTGTGGATCGGATCAGACATTAGCATATGCTCTGCAAAAGTCTGACGGTCTAATTGCTCTTTGGATAGCTTTCTCTCTTCATAAGGAAAAACTGGTTCACTTCCATCCTCTGGCTCCTCTTTCTGGAATACTAAGGATGCAAAGTCCCTAAAGCTCTCTCTCCACACATGCCATTCATGATAGCCCTCATAGCTTCGCTGCCCTCCGGCTGCCCCGAGCTTTTCAAACTGATCCGTATATATTTTCTGTTTTTTATCTAAATCCTTCTCCCCTTTTCCTGCCGTCATAAGAACGGTCTGCATCGGATACTCTGCAAACTGTGCAAGAATCCGTTCTGTCTCTTCATCCCTGACCCCTGAGAATACTCCCAGATGTCCGAACAGATTCTGGAATCTCGATACGATCTGGGTTGCCTGCGCCGACCCAAGGGAAAGTCCCGCCATTGCGCGGTGCATCCGTCCTTTTTTCACGCGAAAAGTATGTTCCATATATGGAATAACATCCTCTGTCAGTTCCCTTCCAAAGTCACCCGGGAAAAAAACAGCCTCCTCATCATCTCTAAACGCGTAACCGCTGCACATAACCACGATCATACCCTTGCATTTTCCTTCTGCAATGAGATTATCCATAATAAAATTCAGTTTGCCGTTCCACAGCCAGCTTGTCTCATCCTCTCCCACTCCATGCTGGATATACATAACCGGATATTTTTGATCTATATTCTCTCTGTAGGAAGGCGGCAGATAGACATAACATTTCTTTATGTGATCATTCTGTGTTGACACGTAAGAATGAATCTGCACATCCCCATGCGGTACATCCTTCAGATACCAGAAATCCTGTCCCTCCCGTGGCATTTCAAAAAAGTTATTTGCCCCGAAACATCCATAAGCAAACGGTGCATGTGGGTTCGTCACCTGTACCCCATCTACAAACCACCTGTGATAATGAAAGCCTGGAAGAATCCCCTTTACATTTTTAGAAAACAGTCCGTTTGCCTGCTTCTCCAGTGCAATTTTCTCCGTTCCAAGCGTTCCTCCAAAACCGGAAACTTCTACCGTCTCTGCTTTTGGTGCTTCCATTGTAAAGGTAACACTTCCATCCTCCTCAACCTTGGTTCCCCAGAAATCTTCCTGATAACAAATACAATCTTTGCCATCTATCTTTTTCATTTCTGCTTTTTTATAAATTGGATCAAAAAAAAGCGGATACATTGTCAGTGCCTGATTGTTTTTCATTTTCATCTCCTCCTTCTGCTCTCTTTAGCTATTTCGTTTTAGCATATTGTAAAAATAATAGCGGCAATATATTTCCATATTTTTTACCGCCGCTGTTATTTTGTATTGTTATTTATAATTTTCTTCCTGTTCCAGACCGCTGCTTTCCCGAATCTGATAAATTGGCAGCAGCTCCCTCCGGATTGGAATATCCATCCGGCTCTCTCCTGCCAGAATTAAAATATCTAATGCACTCTTTGCCATTTCCTGTGACGGAATATCCACAGAAGACAATGCTGGTCTATTATACCGGAGTAGTGGAGAGTTCTCAAAAAATATAATCCTCAGATCTTTCGGGACACAGATTCCGACATCCCTGCAATATGCCATTATCCCTGTAGCAAGCCTGCAGTCGGCTACAAGCCACGCGGTCGGAAGTTCCATATCTGAAAGCATCTGTTTCGCTGTCTGATATCCAATCTCATAGGAACTCTTCTCAATCCTTGGATTCCATTCTTCCTTCGCCACAACATCATGACTCCTGCACCCAAACAGGAAACCTGCCTCCATCAGTCTCTCTGCTCTTCCTGTTTTCTCAAATCCCAAAAAGGCGGCAGATTTCACTCCGGAAAGGTTCATACATGCCGCACATTCTTCACCTGTCCGGTAGCTGTCCATCAGCACACTGTGATAGATCTGGCTGTCACGTCCGATAAACACAATCGGAATCGTGATCTCCCTCTCTTCCAGCGCCTTCTGCTCTTCCTCGTTAAGTCCACAGATCATGGCTCCACTGAAGCGGTTGCTTGACAGCATATCCATATATGTCATGAAGTTCCCTGGTTCATATGCCTGGACAACCAGTTCTATCTTCAGCTCTTTCAAATCAATTGTCTGAAAGATGCCTTCCAGGAAACGCCCGAGACGTGAGTTTAGATTGTCACGCCTCCAGAACAGTGCCAAAACATATGGTGCCTCCTCGTTAGCTGCCTGTCTCAATCTTCTCGCATAAATATTGGGCTGATAATTAATCTCTTTCGCCGCATTTAATACTTTCTTCTGCGTCTCTTTTGATATTCTTACCTGGTCTCCTCTGCCATTCAGCACAACAGACACTGTGCTCACGGAAAGTCCCAGTTTATCCGCAATATTCTTAATCTGCATCTTGGACGCTTGTTTTTTACCCATATCAATGCCTTTCATCCTATTTTGAACTATTTTTGCCTTATAACTGAGCCTACCATATCTAAGATTCTTTTGTCAACCCGACAACCGGCTGTTTTTCCTTCGTTTTAGCAATGGCATCCGGCTGTCCTCTCTTTCTGAAAAGACCGGATGCCATTGCTTATTCACTGCTTATCTGTTTGTTTTTTATTTTGCTGCTTTTCTTGCATCGATTACTTTCTGATATTTTTCCATATCAAATTTCACAAGATCATCCCATCCGATACCGGTAAGAGTCTCTTTTAAGTTTTCCCATAATGCATCGAATTCTGCCTGGTCTGCTGCAAAGACCATCTTCCAGGATGCATTTGTAATTTCCTTTCCACACTGACTTCTGATCAGCGCAATATCTGTTGTATCACTTTCAAGAACAACATTTACATTTGCAACCGTCTTTAATAATCCGTTCTCCTCAAAGTATTCTGTCTGTGTATCAGTGCCATATTTTTCTGTCCAGTCAACATATCTCTGGTCCTTCGGTTTTTCAAGATTAGTGCTCCAGTAGCTCATGCTGTAAGGCTCATTATTATTCGGATTAACTGCCATGTTAGATACAATGTACTGGTTCAACTGACATTTTCCATCATTGTAGAGACCGCCGCCCCATTCATCCGGAAGATTCTTCTTACCTGCTACATAAGCTACAGAGTCATCTGTCTGTGCATAGCGTCCTGTTCCTTCTTCAATGGTGTAGTTGACACCAGCAATACCATCCCACATGTAACTGATTCCTTCCGGACTTGCCATCCAGTCAAATAACTGCATAATTTTTTCTTTTGTTGCATCGTCTACGCCAGAACCAATGCCCCATACGCGGCCTGAGCCATAATAAGAATCTGCTACCTGATAAATATTAAGGTCTTCAACAGGAACATTCACAAATCCTTTTCCTGCTGCTTTGTCTTCATCGGAAAGATTGATACCTGCAAGGTTCATTTCCCAGTTGTACCATAATAAGTACTTTCTGTATGCACGAAGCTTCTGCTCGTCTGTTGTGGTCCAGTCCTGAACAGAGGAATCCGGATCGATCAGCCCTCTCTGATTTGCCTTGAAGAAGAACTCAAGCATCTTGTAATATGCACCGTTCTCATCAATCAATGGCATCATACTGTTGTCATTTCCAATTAATACAGACTGATTTACTTCCTGCCCATACCATTTTGCGGTCTGGCAGATATTTTCCATACCGAATCCATCCCAGTCTTTCCAGAGGGAAATCGCATATGCTTTGTCACCAGCATCGTTGGTCGGATGTGCTTTCTGCATCTGCTCTAAAACATCCAGAAGATCATCCAGGTTCTTTAATTCCGGGCATCCAAGTTCTTTGTAGTAGTCCCATGGAAGGCATGGTGCTGAGAACGGAGTCGACTGTGAATATGTCTCTGGTGAAGTATTCGTCATCTCGGTAGGGATTCCCCAAATCTTACTTCCATCTCCAACCTGCGCATTGAACGCCTCAATCTGTGTCTTATACTCTGCTAAGTTTGGATAATTCCAGATATCATCCGTAATATCCATAACAAGTCCTGCTTCTACGCAGTCCAGATAATCTGCATTGTCCAGAAGAATGATATCACCCAGCTTTCCGGAGCTGCATCGCGTCTGATAAAGTGCTGCCGCATCACCGGATGTATTCGGTGCAAAGATATTCAGTTCCAGACCGAACTTCTCTTTCACAAGGTCGCCAAACCAGCCTGCCTGCATGCCCTGATAGTTTGCCGCAACATCATAGACTTCGATGGTTGTCACATCCCCTGATGCCTGTGAGCCTCCCTCTTCTGTTGCAGCTGTCTGGTTCTTGTTGTCCCCTGATGAAGCCTTTCCATTTGCTCCGGAATCTCCTCCACAGCCTGCAAGAACTGTACTTGCTGTCATGGCTGCTGCCAGGCCTAAACTAATTGTCCTTCTCCATTTCATAATACATATCCTCCTTTTGTTTTTCTACAATAGCCCCCTATTGTGTGTTGAAGTTTATGAATTTTTTCTCAACCCTTCACTGCGCCGATCATAATTCCTTTTACAAAGAAGCGCTGGAAGAATGGGTATACTAATAGAATTGGTGTTACGACCAGAATAGTTACTGTCATACGGATGGAAGTAGCCGTCTGCGTCGTTGCAAGCATCTGCTGGATTGCTTCACTGGAGGTTCCGGAAGAAACAATCGTTGCAAGTGAGCTTGCCTGGTTAATATACTGGTACAGAATAAACTGTAACGTATATAACTTTGTGTCTGTTACAAGAAGCAGCGTATCCTGGAAAGAATTCCACTGTCCTACTGCCGCAAAAATTGCAACCGTTGCAAGAATCGGTTTAATAATCGGAAGAATAATTGAGAAGAACACCTTCAATGTTCCTGCTCCGTCTACTTCTGCTGCATCCTGCAGCTCCCTCGGAATTGATTCCACATAAGTCTTCGTCAGAATAATATAAAAAGGCGATACCAGCGTCGGCAAAATATATCCGAGGAAATTATTCGTCAGATGCAGATTATTCATTGTAATATACCATGGAATAATTCCTGCATTAAAATACATAGTCAATACTACGAACCGGTACCAGAGTTTCCGTTTCCACATGGTTTCTCTTGTGAACATATAACCGAGGAAGCCGGCTAACAATACCGTACATGCCGTTCCGATCAGCGTTCTTGCAATGGAAATCTGTGCTGCCTGCAGCAGTCCCGGAATCTTGGTTGCATCCAGATAATTTCTGAAATGGATCTGCTGCGGCCAGAAGATAATCTTTCCTTTTTCACTCAGATCGTTAGCACTGATCGTATTGATAAAAATATAGTAAAATGGATAAATACAGATCAGGGAAAACAATGCAAACACAATATAAGTAATCACGCTGATCAGTTTATCAACCGGACCGGCATTTTCTTTTATTTTTCCATTCTGTTTCATGTTCATATCCTCACTTCCATTTAAATAAATCCATCACCACGCAGTACTTTAGATAGCGTATTGGCACCACATAACAAAATGACGCTGATCAGACTCTTAAGCATACTGAGTGCAGTAGATACAGAATAACTTCCACTTCCCATTGCCAGATTGTATACATACAGATCAAGTACCTGGATAGTATCCATATTAAATGCATTCTGGAATACATAGTACTGTTCCATTCCATTGGAAAGGAAATTTGCGATATTAAGCATTAATAATACAAAGTATGTTGGCAGTAAGCTCGGAATCGTAATATTCCAGATCAGTTGCATTCTTGTTGCCCCGTCCACTTTTGCTGCCTCATATAATTCTGCATCAATCCCTGAGATTGCTGCGATATACATGATTGCTGACCATCCAAGGCTCTTCCAGGTACTCCACAGCCACATTTTCAGCCATATATGATTGGAAGACTGCAAGAAAGCGATCGGTTTTTCAAGTACTCCCATCTGTATCAGTAAGCTGTTTGCCATACCTGTACTGTTGAACATACAGTAGCAGATAGAAAATACCAGTACCCAGCTGATGAAGTTTGGAAGTGTCGTCACGGTCTGGACAAATTTCCGGAATGGCATACACTTAATCTCATTCAGAAATACGGCAAAAATCATCGGCAGCCAGGAAAATAAAATGGTCAATCCACTCATTGCAAAGGTGTTTCTCAAAACCATCAGCGTCTGCTTAATCCTCACCGGATTGTCTACCAGATACCGGAACCACTTCAATCCTACAAAGTCATCCATGCTAAGTGCTTTTGGCGGTTTGTAATCAAAAAACGCGTATGCCCATCCATACAGTGGATAATAAGCAAATATCGCAACCAGAATAATGAAAGGCAGAATATAGAGGAATTCCCGATACCCTCTCATCTTTTTCTTATTTGTAAAAACTTTCATTCAGCTACCCCTCCTATTTTCTCCTCAGTCCAATCTGTTTTCTCTCCGTACATTTCTTATGTTGCTATTATATGCTATTTCGTTTTAGCTGTCAATAGCTTATTCATTAGAAACTATTTTCAAACTGCCATCCGGAAGTCTTCTAAACTGTTTTACATAATTCCATCCAAGCTCAGGATCCTTATCTGCTACCTCATGTCCTTTGTCATGCATCATCGCCAGATTATACAGATTCACTGGATGCTCTTCATCCGAGTAAAACCTCTGAACGTCATAGTAATGTTCCGGATGTCTGGCAGAAGGCCGGATTCTCTGCTGAATCTGCCCCGGCACACCGCATCCACTCGGATCAGGTTTGGAAAGATCCGGTGTCTCTTCGATCCGAATATGATTATACGCCTTCCAGAAATCATACTGATGCTGTTGGGAGCAATGATAATAAATCGGATAAGAAATTTCCCGGGAACCATAGGTATACCATACCGGCATCCGGTAATCGTATTCTTTCTTTTTCTCCATCGCAAGACCAAACAGATACTTATCCTGTTCTGTAAGTTCACTGGCACCATTTCTGATTCCCGGCCAATTTGAGTCAATATGACAGATAGCTGCGATCAGTTCCGGGTGGAGCATTGCCACTGCCTGCGCCTGTCCTGCTCCATTGCTGAAGCCTGACAGGTAGACTCTTTCCGGATCAACTGGATAGTGTTCTTTCATATATTGGATCAATGCAACTGTATACCCGATATCATCTGCTCCATCCGGTGCTAAAAAGCTGTTCCACTGTGTTCTGTCTGTTCCCCACGGATACACAGTAATAAAGCCTTCCTTCTCCCCCAGTTCATGAAAACGGCTCATCTGTGCGGCTTCCTCCGGGTTATCCGATCCTCCATGGAAAAAGAGCATAAGTGGTACCCTTCCTGACGTTCCATCTTTCACACCGGAAGGTACATGCACAAACCAGGTATGCTTTACCTTCACCTTTTCCTCTAACCTGTCATCATCCAGATAAAGTTCAAACCCGGCTTTTTTCATGTCCGGTTTTGGTTCCACATCTCCATACACAGAGGTATTGGTGCGCCTGGTCACGGAAAATAGTTCTTCCCATACCCGGTTCACCAGTTCTTTGGAAAGCTGCATATTCTCTGAATTCATGACACACTGAGATGGATTTCTTTTATTTCTTGTCACTGTAATCTGATCTGCCGTCTCTTTCCATTCTGTTTCATTAACAACATTGAAATAATTCTGTGTTTTCCTGTCACTGTCCACCAGAAAAGCCGGTACTGCAGCATTCACCGCCTGATATCTGGCTTCCTCACATAGCCTTCCACCCACTGCAAAAATTGCTGCTATATTCTCTGCCACACAGGCTGCAAGCGTGCATACCATATGCGCTCCGCTTCCGGTACCGACTAGATACCTGGTGTCATTCATCGGATGCCAGACACTCAACATAGCTTCATAAGTTGGAATCCCGTTCGGCCGTGTTGCAAGAGGCTTATCATCTTCCTTTGTCATTGCATCCTGAAAATCATGAAAAGCTGTCAGATCATCTGTCTCTCCGGAAAAATCATAATTCCAGCGCCCGTTTTCCGGATTCGGGAATGAAAGAATGATTTCCTGTTCCTCCGCGAGTTTTTGCATGCCAAGCTCATCTAAAAAATACCGTACGGATGCTTCGTCTTCTCCATCACGTAATATTGTAATGCTGCAGCGTTTGAATGCTGTCCTTCTTTCCTGTTCCGGAAAATACAGATACATACTTCTTCCGATCTTTTCCAGCTTCTTATATACTAACCCCATCTTTTACCTCCTCTGTCTGTGCAGGTTCGCTAAACTATTTTCCGTTTGTAACTGCTAAAACGTCGTAGCTTAACTATAGTTTCTTTTTTCTATTCTGTCAATCTATTTTTTTGAATATTCATCTGTTTATTTCATCTTTTGCGACTTTTTTCCTGTTTTTCTTCTTTATTTCCATTTCTCTTTGCGTAAGTTTTTTTGCCATTAGAGCTATTTCGTTTTAGCTTTTTATTGACATACTGTATCCGCAATGTTAAGATTGTTTTATCTTAAACAGAATTTTAGGAGAGATGAGCAAAACGAATTGATTTAAAAGTTGGATTTGGCAGTTAGCTTTTGTAAATCGGAAAGAATGGGAATTTATGACATAGCAAAGCTGACGTAAGTCCAGCACCTACGCAAATGGGGAGATATGAATAGCTCTTTATTATGCGATTCGCTTTACAGCTTTAAGCTTACGATAGGATTGCCCTGTGCCGGTGGTGATTGCCGCAACAGCAACCGCTAACAGACTTATATGGGCAATTGTATTCAAGTTGGTAACAGATGATTTATTTCTTACCCACATACGTTCCTGCCCTGTATTTTTGAAACGTGAATTGTATCTTTCACATTCTGTACGAAGAGAGTAATTACTTTTGAAATATTTGCTGTCTCTGTCGACGGAGAGTCTTAAATCATCGGGAATGGTGATGTATTTTGTACAGCCGCGATGCTTCTTGCCGTTGTAAAAATTTTTGTGATGGCAGGGACAATCAGCGTCTTTGCTTGATTTTAGTGGGCAGCAGAATTTTTGGCGTGTACATCCATTATCAGAAAATTTACCATCCTTCCACATGGCAAGCCCGGCATCGCAGACAGGATTTCCCTGTGGAAGAAGTTTTGGATTTTTGGTGGATCGTTTGTTTAATGGAATAATACATTCGCCTTGGTAGAGTTCCTGTACCTGATTATAGATATTTTTAACATCATAGCCTTTATCAGCAAGGAAGGTACATTCGGTTATCGGCAGAAAGGTATGTGTGTCAGCCAAAATATCAAGCGCAACAGTGGAATCATGGACATTGGCGGTAGTGGTCAGTTCATAAATGGGAAGACCTGAAATACAGTCAACAAGGACGTGGTTTTTGTAACCCCAGTAGAATTCATACTTTTTCTCGTTTGTTTGGTTAGAAGCAGTATGTACGCCAAGTTTGCAATCAGTATCTGCTTTGGGCTGGTTATCAGGCTTAAATTTGTTGGATAGAAAAGATTTAGGATTATTCTGTGAAGTGTTTGCAGCAATCGGAGTAGAGTCCAAACCAATAAAAGATGTATCAACAATACCTTGTTTTGAAAGATAAAGAACCTGGGATTTCATAATGGATGAAAGTACATCGTTATCAAGCTGTTTTAGAAAACGATCAAACGTCCAGTAAGAAGGCAACGGAGCAGAAATATCAAAACCGCAGTAATGGGCGATTAGAAGGTTGTTGTTAAGATAATCAACAAGATCCGTAATCATTGAAAAGCCTTCACATTTCATAACGATAAACGAACAAATCATGGCATGATTGGAAAAGCCTTTTCGTCCGGTTTTAGAGAATTCAGGGACAAAGGATAAATCGAGATTCAGAAAAAGTGAATCGTAAAACTTTGCAACTGGTTGTGAAGTGAAAAGACGGATGTCTTTCAAAATTTCTTGACGATAGATAACAATCAGCTCCTCTCGGTGAATTGATTTTGACAACTTAATTATACCATTTGGAGCTGGTTGTTACTATAAATTTGGAGTGATAAAAGAGATTGCCATGCCTCGCAAACATGCATAAATACTGAGTATGTGGAGTTTTGCTCATGGCTACAGAATTTTAGTAATAAAGAGGTGATCATCTATGGCTCAGGGTATGAAAAACACAGTCCTGGACCATCTGCCCGCCGGAACAGATGCTGACCTTGCAAAAGGGAAAATTCCTCATACGCTTCCAGACGGCGTAACCAACCGGGCTGTTTATCAGGATATTTTGCAAATTGCCTTACCAGCGAGTGTGGAGCTGATTCTGTCTTCCTTCACATCTATGGCCGATCTGATTATGGTAGGAAATCTTGGTACATGGGCAATCACGGCAGTAGGCCTCACGACACAGCCAAAGTTTATCCTTATGACAATGGTCATGGCGATGAATGTCGGTTCCACCGCACTTGTTGCCCAGTCAAGAGGTTCTGGCAACCGGGAAGCTGCACAGAAGTATGCCAGACAGGCAATGTTGCTCAACCTTACTTTAAGCATCCTGCTTTCTGTCGTCGGTTTTGTGACTGCCAGACCGCTCGTTCTTTTCATGGGTGCAAAGGATGGGCACATTTTAAGTGCCGGAACTGCTTACTTGCAGATTCAGATGGCAGGATTCGTATTCTTTTCCCTGACCTCGACCATCACAGCGCTTCTTCGCGGAATTGGCGATTCCAAAACAGCCATGTACTATAACACAGTCGCCAATCTGGTAAACCTGATTCTGAACTACTTACTGATTAACGGACATTTAGGCTTTCCACGCCTTGAGGTTGCGGGCGCTTCTCTTGCCACCACAATCAGCCAGATTGTATCCTGTATCCTTGCAGTGATCGCCATATCAAAGAAAAGCTGTTATATTCATATGAATCTGCATGATGACTTCAGACCAAGCAGAAAAGAGCTCGCAGAAATCGCAGCCATCGGTCTTCCGGCTGCCCTGGAGCAATTTATGATGCGAATTGGTTCTATGATCTTTTCCAAAGCGGTTGCTTCCCTTGGAACAGTTGAATTCGCTGCACATCAGGTCTGTATGAATATTCAATCCCTTACTATGATGAACGGACAAGTATTCTCCATTTCATCGACCTCGCTAACCGGACAAAGCCTTGGAAAAAAAAGACCTGACATGGCACAGGCGTATACCACACGCTGCAAGCGGTGCGGTATGGCAATTGCCATTACACTCGGTATACTCTTTGTAATATTCGGAAGGCCGCTTTCTGGTCTGTACACGAACGACGCAACCTGTATTACACTATGTATCCAGATTCTCTGGATTGTTGCTTTTATCCAGCCATTCCAATCTTCACAGTTTATCGTGGCAGGTGCACTCCGTGGTGCCGGTGATACAAAGTTTGTTGCAAAGCTGACATTTTTCACTGTCATGCTGCTCCGTCCGGGACTTGCTCTTCTGGCAATCAACGTATTTTCCCTTGGACTTCCCGGTGCCTGGTTTGCTATCCTGACCGATCAGATCATCCGTTCTGCCCTGATTGCATGGCGCTATCAGTCTGGCAGGTGGAAGGAATCCGTGCTGCGTACAAAAGCTGCTGCCTGACACCGGTCAGAAATACCGTTGTGTATGCAAAGCACCTTAGAAATTTCAAACATTTTTTTATTATAAATTAACACATTTATGAATGGAGGTATCTTTTATGTCAAATGCAAAACAAATTGACCAGCTTTTAGAAGGGTTCTTAAAACGCGGTCTTCCAGGCTGCGGACTGAAAGTCGTCCAGTACGGCAACACCCTTTATGAGGGCTATTTCGGTGTCACTGACATCGACACCAAAACACCTGTCACGAAAGACACACTGTTCCGTCAGGCATCTATGTCCAAAATTCCGCTCTACACAGTTATGATGATGCTCTATGAACGTGGCAAGTTTCTCCTCACAGACCCAATTGGAGATTATCTTCCGGAATGGAAGACAAGTACCCGCTACGACAGGCATCCGAACGGCTATGTCGATATCGTTCCAACCAGCCGTCCAATCAATATCCGTGATGTCATGTCCATGAAATGCGGTCTTCCCTATTGTAATTCTGCTGCTCCAACCCACGATCTTGTCATGACTGGCATGCAGGAGTGTATGCAGCCACTCTGGGAAAAAGGATCTTACACTTTGAAAGAACATTTATCTGCCATGTCCAAAGCACCTCTTGCCTGTGATCCGGGCACGCACTGGATTTACGGATTTTCCAGTGAGCTCGCCGCCGGAATCATTGAGGCTGTCTGCGACAAACCTGTCAACGATGTTTTCAAAGAGATGCTCTTCGATCCTCTTGGCATGAAAGACACTGCTGCGATTTTTCCAGACGAACAGACGAAGAACCGTCTTGTCACACTCTATGCCAAAGATCTTGATGGAAATCTTGTTCCAGGACCTGACTTTTTTGATAAAAAGCATCTCCCTGGAAAAGAAAATGAAGCCGGATGGGCAAGACTTTATTCTTCCGTGGAAGATTATTCCAGACTTTTACAGATGCTTGCCTGCGGTGGTGTCTATGACGGGACAAGGCTCATGAGCAGTACGACAATTGATCTGATGCGCACAAATGGTCTCACCAGAGAGCAGCTTCTCGACTTTCCTGACAAAGGATATGGTTACGGACTTGGTTTCCGGACAGTCATTGACCCTGCTGCCGGAGATTTGAACGGGTCCATCGGTGCTTTCGGATGGACCGGCGGCTTCGGAAGCTGGTGCGAAGCAGATCCTGCGGAAGGGCTCTCTATTGTCTATATGCACAATCTGATCCCGAATGATGAGCAGTACTATCATCCGAGAGTACGGACCGCTTCCTACGGATTACTTTAATCCCGTATTGTTCCTCGCCTTCCGCACAAGATGCGGTGGCATCCAGTTTTTATAAACGCGCATATGCGCAGAAATGAGGTTTTTACATGTCAGATTTCAAAAACTTAGATCGCCTTTTACAGAAATATGTAGATGATGGACTCCCGAACTGCAGTTGTATGATCGCCAAAAAAGGAGAAATCCTATATGAAAATTACTTTGGCTGGGCAGATAAGGAAAATACCGTTCCTCTTACTGCTGATCATGTATTCCGCCAGGCTTCCCTGACCAAAATTGCAATGTATACAACCGGTATGATGCTTTATGAACAAGGTCGTTTCCTAATGTCAGATCCGCTCTATGAATATTTTCCGGAGTTCCGACATTCTACCAAAATCATCCAGCTGCCGAACGGTACGCTCGAAGAAGTTCCTGTTGAGCATCCGATCACAGTAAAACAAATTTTTAATATGACCTGCGGTCTTCCTTACGAAATGATCATAGGAGGCATCCCGGTTCATCACCCAACTGCAAAAGCAATGGCGGATGAAATGAAAGCTTTGCGTGCCAACGGTTACTTCACTCTGCGCGACCAGATTAAAGCTGCTGCAAGGGTTCCCCTTGCTTTCGAACCTGGAACCCGCTTTCTTTATGGTTTTGCCAGCGAGCTGACCGCCGGTCTCTTAGAAGTACTCTGTGACAAGCCAGCAGAACAGGTCATCAAAGAAATGCTGTTTGAGCCTCTGGATATGGACAGTTCCGCAAATTTCCTGTTCGGAGACCTTGAATCACGGCTTGTAAAAAATTATTACCTGAAACCTGGCAAAACCCTTGCCGATCCTGACTGTCTGACCGTTCCGGATAAAGTACACGAAGCTTCCTTTGTCGGGCCTCTTGGAACGGTTCCCGGCTTTGCCCGCGTCATTACCAACTGTCGTGACTACACAAAGTTGATGCAGATGCTGGCAAACGGTGGCATACACAATGGAGAACATATTCTCGGAAGAAAAACCATAGATCTGATCCGTACGAATACCCTGACTCCAACTATGATAAAGGAAGATTTCTCCAATGACTATCTGGCCGGATACGGTTACGGATATGGTATGCGTACCCTGATGAACCGCTACGAAGGTCAGCACAATGGCATGCTCGGTCAGTTTGGCTGGACCGGTGGCTCCGGAACCTGGGCAGAATGTGATCCGGAAACCGGACTTTCCATTGTATATATGCACAATCTGCAGCCAAACCTCGAACAATATCACCATTTAAGAATGCGTGAAGTTGCTTACGGATGCCTGTAAACTTTACCAATAATTCTTTTTTATAGTTCCCTCCTTACAGAAAAAGAGCTTCCACGCAGTTCTACTACAGAACATGCGTGGAAGCTCTTTTTCTATTTATCTTCTGTACTTATTGCTGAAATTCAAAATACTTCTTCGTATTATTATGGTAAATATATTTTTTCTGTCAATTCCACTATCCTTGATTGCTCTTCCAACTGCACGCTCATTTACATAAGCATTTGCTGTATCAATTAGGGAATATCCCATTTTTAATGCCTCTAATGTACTTGTGTAGGCATCCTCTGGTGATAACATAAAAGTTCCTAGTCCAAGCATTGGACATTCATTGATAACCTAAATCTTATCCTACACTTTAGTTATCTCCATTGGGTGCTTGAATAGATTTAGTTCTCGGTGCCCATTTTGTCTTTTCGGTGCTCGCAAGCCCCATAAAATAAAAAATGCAACAATGAATTTTTACGATCATTGCTGCAAAAAAATCGATGTTCCCTGCGGGAATCGAACCCTCAACTAGTGCTTAGGAGCTCGAATCCACCTTGGAAACATATATAATTCTAAGTTAATCCAAGTCAAGGAAAGCCTTGATTTTTCTAACTATTCTGTAATTCCATGTCAAAATAAGAAAACTTAAAATCGTCTGAGAAAAATGGTTTTCGCTGTCAAACCGCTGACATTGTCACCCTGAGGGTTCAGCCATTCCGTTCCAGCGGATTCATATATATGGCTACCATTCCAACATCATCAATATTTTCCGTAAGTTCTCCTCCACCGACATACATTCTTCCAAGACCGCATAAAATTTTATCAGAACATGTATAAAAATGACCTGTAAGTGACATTGATTCAGAACCGTCTTGAGTACACTGTCAAAGTTGATGACAACACATCTGAGAACCTGCAGTCCGCTGAATCCCGTATCCGTGATACTGATATGGCAGATGAGATGACAAGATTCTCGAAAGAGAGCATCTTGCAGCAGGCAGCTACTTCCATGCTTGCTCAGGCAGAGGATGAATAAATTCTTCTTTTTCCCTTTGCAAACCCCCCATTTTCCTGTATGATAGAGATAGATTAACAATAAGGAGGCATACAGTTATGTTGCAGATTAAAAATCCGGTTTTGCCGGGATTTAATGCAGATCCATCCATTATCCGTGTGGATGATACATATTACATTGCGAACTCTACGTTTGAGTGGTTTCCGGGAGTTCGTCTGCACGAGTCAAAAGATTTAGTACATTGGAATCTTCTTCCATCCGCATTGTCCACGACGACATTGCTTGATATGAAAGGAAATCCGTCATCGGGAGGTATCTGGGCGCCGGATCTTTCCTATGCAGATGGAAAATTCTGGCTGATTTATACGGATGTAAAAGTAACCGAAGGACCGTTCAAAGATATGATCAATTATCTGACGACGGCAGAAGATATCCGCGGACCATGGTCGGATCCGATCCGTGTCAATGGTGTGGGATTTGACGCATCGTTGTTCCATGATGATGACGGACGCAAATACCTTGTTCAGCAGACATGGGATCATCGCGAATACCACCATGCTTTTGACGGTATTACAGTGACAGAATTTGACACAGATACAATGAAATTAAAACCGGAGACAGCACGTACGATCTACGCCGGAACGGACGTTAAACTGGTTGAGGGACCACATTTGTATAAGATCAACGGATATTATTATCTGTTTGCTGCACAGGGTGGAACCGTTTGGACACATCAGGAAGTAGTAGCTCGTTCAAAGACGTTAGATGCGTTGAGTTTTGAGACAGAGCCTGGCGATCCGTTTATTACAAACTTTGATACGCCGGAACTTGAGATCCAGAAGCAGGGACATGGTGCTCTCGTAGAGACTCCCGGCGGTGAGTGGTATTATGCAAGTTTGTGTGGAAGACCGTGGAACCACGAAAATGAAAGTTCGATCGACCCACGCGGCTGGTGTCCGCTTGGCCGTGAGACGGCAATTCAGAAAGTATACTGGGATGAAGAAGGCTGGCCGCGTATCGAGGGCGGACATGGCGGAAAAGTGCTTGTGGATGCACCGAAAGATGCAATCTTGACAGAAGCACCGGCAGATCATTCGATGCATGATGAATTTGACACACCAAAACTTCATGATGAGTGGAATACCCTCCGCGTACCATTTACCGAGGAAATGGGTACGACAGGGGATGGCAGGCTGACATTGGTCGGAAAAGGATCCCTCAGCAATAAGCATGAGCTTTCGTTGGTGGCTAAACGCTGGCAGGCATTTAACTTTGATGCCGAAGTGAAAGTGAAATTTGATCCGTTCAACTATCAGCAGATGGCTGGATTGACAAATTTTTACAATGATAAGCACTGGTCATTCGCTTTCGTTACGTGGAATGAGAAAAATGGCCGCGTGATCGAAGTGGCAGAGTGCAATCGTGGCGGCTATCGTTCGTTCCTTCGCGACGATGCGATTCCTGTACCGGATGATGTTGAATTTGTATGGCTTCGCACAAAAGTAAGAAAGCAGTCTTACAGCTACGAGTATTCCTTTGACGGAAAGAACTATACAGAGATTCCGGGCACACTAGATGCCGCTGTATTGTCCGATGATTACGTACTCCAGTCATACGGTGGATTCTTCACCGGAGCATTTGTCGGCATGGCATGCGTGGACTACTCCGGATACGATCAGACAGCAGAATTCCGCAGTTTTGACTATAAAGAACTGGATTAATCAATAGCAAGAGCCTTTTTTTAACCAGGCTCAATCAGATGGCTGGCGATGCCGCAGAGGATTCCGGGAAAAAGGACGAAAAGTCCGGGAACCAGGAAGACGATGAGGCAGGCGCCGGCCATTGTAAATAATAAGATGAAATTTTCTTTGATGTGACCTGCCATCAGGCGCACGGAGAGCAGAAGAACTGCCGGAAATGAAGCGCGCAGGTGTGAGATCACGGCAAAGATATAATTGGCGAGAACCCAGAGGACGAGACTGCTATTACTTTACACATAATCCTTTTCTCCTTTACGCATCCCAATATTTTTTCATATTTAATTTCAACATTTCCAATATTTCCCGCCTCATTTGCTCTGCTGTATAAGTGACTGGGAAAAATCTGTGAAGCTGAACCTGTTTTGGACTGTCCCCACATTCCTCTCCGATCAGCTCAATACTCTTCTTTCCTAAATTATGGTCCACCTGACCACATTTTCTTCTTCCGGCTTTTCGTTTGATTGCTTCGTACTTCATCTTATAAGCAAATGCTTTTTCACTTGGGCTGATCATTTCTCTTTGTAGGTTTGAATCAACCATTAATACAACAGCTTCATCATCTTTAAGGACTCGTATTATCACAGGAACCCTTCTATATCCTATTTTCTCAGCAGCAAATTTTCTTCGGTGCCCGGATATAATCTCATAACATCCATCTTTCTTCGGTCTTACTATTAAAGGATTTAAGATACCATACTTTTTGATACTCTCCTGTAATTCAATCATCTGGCTGTCTGCCCTGACCTTGAATGGATGATTTTCAAATCCTCTCAATCTTTCCAGCTCAATCTCAACTACTTTTTCATCTTCTTCCAATAATTCTGTTTTTTCTGCCATAGGCAACTTTCTTTCCCTGAACGTAAAAAAGCCCGTCCAGAATAGATTGTTATTATCTAATCTGAACGGACTCTTCCGACAGGACTTATACCAGGCAAGAAAATAGTGTTACTTTTACTCTGATTTACACCCCAATTCTTATCCTACATTGTGCCTTATCTCTCCGTGTGACGATCTGAAAAATAAATCCTGATGACAAGATTTCATTTTCGCTGACAAATTTGCCATCAAAATCAAAAAAAAGCATGAAAAAAGCGGCAATGATTTTGTCTTCATTACCGCTAAAAATGAGCGTCTCCTATAGGAATCGAACCTACAATAGAGTCTTAGGAGTTCAAGTCCCCGTTGGAAACTTATATTATTTTGAGTTAAGATAAGTCAATGAAATCATTGATTTTTCTACCCTTCCTGTAAATCCATGTCAAAATAAGAAAACTGAAAATCATCTAAGTTAAGCACCTCTCGCTGACAAATGAGTGACATTGTCACCCTGAGGGTTCAACCATTCCGTTCCTACGAATTCATATTTATGGCTACCATTCTCATTTAGCAATGCAGTAATGATAACACTGTTTTCTTATTAGATTACTTATATTATAACGTGTACGAGGTCGGATGTCGATTGTTTTTTGACCATTATTTACTTCTATTTGCTTTAACTATAAAAGCCGTAAGCTAATGCTCCCAGCTTTACATTTTTTTATTCCATCAGTTTTACAAACTTGAATTTATATAATTATTCCTCTAACTTTCCCTATTTTACAGGCTTTCCCGCCTGTTCATTAGTGAAATGATATGTAGTTTCCCTTATTTTTGCCCTTATGAGATAATCACAAGGGAAATAAGGGAAATTTTTTAGTCATTGCCTACCACTTTATCAAGAAGCCGAACCGATTTTCGTTTCGCATCTCTTGTGGAGTGAGCATAGACGTTCATTGTGGTACTGACATCTGAGTGTCCCAACAATTCCTGTACATCTTTTGGGGCTGCTCCATTTGCTAAAAGGTTGCTTGTATAGGTGTGACGTAACTGGTGGAAATGAAAGCCTTCAAATCCCTCTAATGCTTTTGCCACCTTTCTGCATACCGTCCCCAAAGTAGTCGGAAGTTCCAGACAACCATCCGGTCTTAAGCAGACAAAAGAAATTTCTTTATAATCTGCCGGGACTTCCTGCGTTCTGTCTAAGCAATAATATTCGTAGTACACTCTGTTTTTCTCTTTGACCTCTTTGTAGTAGTTCGTGTGATAAAGTTCTTCGTACTGCATTCGATTTTTTAACTGCTCTTTCCGGGCATTACGGAAAATCTCTACCAGTGTATCTCCAAAATCAACAACCCTTACTTTTTTCCGCTTGGTTGGTCCGATGATATATTTGCGCTTTGAGCCATCATATCGGATGCTGCGTCTTATGGTAAGGCATTGTTCTTCCAGATTTACGTCCTGCCATGCCAAACCACAGGCTTCTCCAATACGAAGCCCGGCATAATAGGCTATCTGGATTGGAAGTATTGCGGCTGGGTTCTTTTTTTGCAGATAAGCAAGCAGTCTTTCATAATCTTCTCGTGAAATTGGTTGGACATTTCCGTCCATATCCTCATCAGAAAACAAATCCACTTCATCCGTCTGATACCGCAGTTTAATATACTGCATAGGATTGAACGTAATATACTGCTTTGGAAATACTGCAAAGCGGAATGATTGCTGCATGACTGCGGAAAAAGAATGGATGTAATCTTTGCTGTAACCCTTTCTCTCTTTTCCATCGGGATGAACTCCCCCGAAGGAAAGCAAATCGAAGAAAGATTGCAAATGTTCAGAGGTTACATTTTTCAGTTTACGTTCTGCCAATGGGTGTTTCTTAATATTTCGGATTGTTCCGAGGTAATTCTCCACCGTACCATTGCTGAGCGTACCTGTTTTTAATTCCTCCTCTGCCCACACATCCAAAAGCTGTCCGACTGTGAGATTATCCGCTTTGGCAACAAATTTCTTTTTCTCATAATCATCCATTGCCTGACGGAGCAGTTTTTCAGTTTCACTTTTGCTTTCTGTTCCAACGCATTCTTTCTGAACAAGATTGCCGCTTGCGTCCTCTACATAGAAGCGGTAGTACCATTTCTTTCCTTTTTTTCTTACAGATCCTTTTGCCATAATCGTATGTCTCCTTTCGATATTAGACAATCGGAACTGATGAAATGCTTCGTGCGTGTAAGTATATCATAACTCCGGTTGTCTTACTATACCGATTCGGAATCTTCGTATAAGACTTCTGATAAAAGATTTGCAAGCCTTTGTTCTGCTGTTTTTGGTTTCTTGGAATAGAGCCTTACAATGTCTGCCATCTCATTAAAAGCATTGATGGTATGAGTGATTTCCCTTAAGAACATAATCTCATTATATTCCTCATTCGATTCAAACCCTATTGTTTTGGCAATATCCGTCTGACCAGCATTTCCCTTGAAGTTTTTGCAGGCGAACTGGAAGGAATCCAAAAACAGACCATATTGTTTTAACATCAGCAGTAATAAATCTTTTGAAAAAGCATCTTCTTCTTTGGTAAGGGCAAGCGGTAACTGTTCCAGAATATCTCCCATCGCATCACGAATCTGTAATTCTCTCTTATCCGTAATGTCGGTTTCATATTCATCTGTTTCCCCTTTGAGCCATTCCACAGATACATGGAGTGCTTCCGAAAGACCTTCCAGCACCATTTTTTTCGTATTGTCAATCGAACCATTCTCATAACGCAGGATTGTAGAAGCGGTAACTCCCATCTTCTCTGCGACATAAGGCTGTGTCAGATTCAATTCCAGACGGCGCTGTTTTATTCTGCTGCCTATCAACTTGCGTAATTCTTTATCTTTCATGCTGACTGCCTCCTTTTTCGGTATGTATGAATTATAGCATTGTTTTTCCGAAATTGCAATATGCAATGCAATATTTATTTTTAACATTTCGTAACGCTTGACAAAAAGATGTGAAAAGGATATACTTACATCACAGGAATTGCATAATGCAATTTATAAGGAGGTGATTATATGACGCAAAGAAAAATTGCATTATCCATCGAAGAAGCTGCCGACTATACGGGAATCGGCAGAAACACCTTAAGACAGCTTGTAGAATGGAAGAAACTTCCGGTATTAAAGGTTGGTCGTAAAGTCCTGATTAAAACCGATATTCTGGAAATGTTTATGGAAGCGAATGAAGGTCGTGATTTGAGGGATAGAGGAAATGTAAAAGCCGTAACAAGAACTGCGGCAAATTAAAAAGGCGGCTTCCCAAGAAACCGCCAAAGGTTCTATCAGACCGAAGCCATGATATACCTACACGCAAGAAGATTATACCATGTGCTTCTTCTGATACGCAACCAAGAACTTATGTTTGTGAAGGAAAGGAGAATGTAAGAATGGCAAAATCAACAAAAAGTTATGAAGCACGAATGCTTGAAATGGAAAAGAAAGAGCAGGAAAGCCTTGAAAAGGCGAAACGATATGCGGCACAGAAGAAAGAACTTCTGAAGCGAAAGAAAGCCGAAGAAAGTAAAAAACGAACCCATAGGCTCTGTCAGATTGGCGGTGCGGTGGAATCCGTTCTCGGTGCGCCTATTGAGGAAGAAGACATCCCAAAGCTGATTGGTTTTCTGAAAAGGCAGGAAGCCAACGGGAAATTTTTCTCAAAGGCAATGCAGAAAGAAGTCAATACCGATATGGAGGAAGTGTAATGGCGGAGGGGATGAGTTTTTCATTCCCTTCATTGCTTTTTCATGAAGGGCGCACTTATGGACAACCAGAGGTCGTCCCAATAAGTTTGCCACAAGTGGCAACCGGTCTGCGTTCACGCTTGCCGGGCTCGTTCCGTCGGCGGGGCTTTCAGCCAGACCTGCTCATGCCGCAGGAGGCACTCTTCGCCAGAGAGGCGCATTCCATGCAGGCTGCTATGCGCAGGGCACTCTTACGCAGAGGGCGTTCCGGCAATGCTGCTTTTCCTAAAACCGAAAGCAATGTTGCCGGAAATCTATGCCGGATGTGCAGAAAGGAGGAATCCAGACATGGCGATTTTTCATTACACAGTCAAAATAGTCGGACGAAGTAAAGGGAAATCTGTTATCTCCGCTTCCGCATATCTCAATGGGGATGTGATGAAAAACGAGGAAACCGGGAGAATCAGTTATTACACTTCTAAAAAAGAAGTGGTCTACACTCGGCTGATGATGTGTGAAAACGCACCTCCTGAATGGCAGATAGTACCAGAAGAAAATATAAAACGCTTTCAAAAATCTGTCCGATACAAAAGATCAGAAGATAAAGAAGCTGCTTTAGAAAAATTTAAAATCACATTTCAGAAACAAAGGTTATGGAATGAGGTATTGAAGATTGAAAAAAATGCAGATGCCCAACTTGGCAGGTCATTTGAATTTGCCCTTCCCAAAGAATGGAACAGACAGGAACAAATTCAATATACAACTGACTATATTCAAAAAACTTTTGTAGATAGAGGAATGTGTGCTGATTGGAGTATCCACGATAAAGGGGATGGCAACCCCCATGTCCATCTGCTTCTGACTATGCGTCCTTTTAACCCGGATCATTCTTGGGGAAAGAAAGAAGTCAAGGATTGGGATTTTCTCAGAGATAAAAACGGAAATATCGTGATTGATGAATCCCATCCGAACTGGTGGCAGGATAAGAAAAACCCTGACCGTCATGGAATCCGTATCCCTGTATTAGACGAAAACGGAATTCAGAAGATGGGTGCAAGAAACCGCCTGCAATGGAAACGGGTGCTGACCGATGCTACCGGATGGAACAATCCAAAAAATTGTGAACTGTGGCGGAGTGAATGGGCAAAGGTGTGTAATGAACATCTTCCTTTGCATAATCAGGTCGATCACCGTTCTTATGAAAAACAGGGAAAACTCCAGATTCCTACCATCCATGAAGGCGCTGACGCAAGAAAGATTGAACAAAAGGTTCTTGCCGGGCAGGAAATAAAAGGTTCGTGGAAAGTAGCGGAAAATCAAATCATAAAACAACAAAACACGTTATTGCAAAAGATACTGGACACCTTTGGAAAAGTATCGGGTGCATTATCATTATGGAAGGAGCGATTAAATGACATTAGAAGAAAGCCGGGAAATTATACCCTTAATGGAATCCATGATTGGGCAAATCGAAGAACAGCAGACCTTAATGGCAGAAATGATTCTGGAAATGCAGAACCGGGACACCCAACTCTCTCTTATGCAGGAACAGAATCAGAAATTGCAAAAATTAAACAGCGAGTTATCCGAGCTGCTCAACATTTTGCCAAATACCGAGGAACTGCTTTCCAAGATGGAAGAACAGAAAACGAAGATAGAACTTTTGGAAAACGAAAATCAGCAATGGCAGAAATTGGTACAGAAGCTGAACAGCGAAAACAGTTTATTACTGAAACAGAACACCGAATTGCTGAACTGGAACAGCAGATAGAGAAAGGACGTGATATAGATGAACGAATCCAGAGAATCAAAGAACGCCGAACAGTTGGAAGAACTTCTCCTCTTGACCGAGGAGATACAAGAAGAACTGGAACAGAAAGACCAGCTTATCGTGGAACTAAAGACGCAGCTCAACGAATCTCTGACCTTGAACGAGAAATTAAACAAAGAGAACAGAGCCGGGAATATTCAAGCATTAAAGAACGACTTGAAGCTAGCAGACAGAGCATTGCGGAACGAGAAAGAGAAGCTGCGAAGCGCAAACGTCACGATAGGGGAATGTCAAGATAAAATACGATGCTTAACACAACAACGGGATTATGCCCGGACACATCAGAAAATCGTAGAGATACCGGTAGAAAAGCCGGTACTCTATGAAAAATGTGAAGCCTGTGACCGGACAGACTATCAGAATGCAAAAGCAAAATACGAAACACAAAAAGAGCGACTTGCAGGACAATATAAAGCAAAAACGGTAATGTTCCAAACAACCTTGTTCCTTCTTGCATGGTATTCGCTGACAACCACTCTTTTTCAGGCAGTACAGTCAGATGTGCTCCTTTCCGATTGCAAATCATTCTTCCATGATGCAGCGTCATTCATACAAACTTTTATCGGTTGGACGATTGAGGTCGGGCAATCTGTGGCACAGATTAGCACAAAAATTCCAAATCCTTTTATAGCCGGAATGGTATATTGGATATTGCTAATATTGATTGTAGGAATATGTGTGGCAGGAACAGGGATACTGGCGATACTGATAGAAATAAAGGTTATAGAATTATATAGGGAAAAGTGTTGGGATGTCATTACTCTACTGATGATACTGACAAGTGCTGCTGTCATCATTTATTTTGGAGAAGCAATCAAAAAAGCACTGTCAGTAAATCTTCTATTGCTTTTTGTACTTTTGCAGGGCGCATATGTTGGACTTAGGTGTTATTTAGAATCGTACCTTGAGAAAAGAAACTATTAAGCATTTTTTACAAAGCTATGTACAAAATCATTCTAAAATTCCCATTCAATAATACGATTGAGAAAACCTCTCTGATACAGTATAATAAAGTGTCAGGGAGGTATCTCTATGAAGGAAAAAATACTAATCATTGAAGATGATTTTACGATACAAACACAGCTTAAAACTCTTTTGTCTGGGAATGGATATGAAGTATTTGCAGTTACGGATTTTTCCAAAACAATAGAGCAGTTAAAAGAAGCTGCGCCACATCTGGTTATTCTGGATATAAAACTTCCGGGGAATAACGGTTTTGAAATATGCTCGGGGATTCGCACCTTTTCAGATATTCCGATTGTATTTGTAACAAGCAGCAATACAGATATGGACGAACTGAACAGCATTATGCTGGGTGGAGATGCGTTTATCACAAAGCCTTATAATCCCGCTATTCTTCTTGCTAAAATTGCTGCATTGTTAAAGAAAGCCTACCGTTCCCCTCAAACAGAAATTTATATGTGGAGAGAAGCTACCCTGCATTTGGAGAGTAGCATGATAGAGTACAAAGGACAGAAAGCAGAATTGACAAAGAATGAATTGAAAATCCTCTACTACCTTTTTAAGAACTCCGGAAAAATCTGTTCCAGAAATGATATTGTGGATTTTCTTTGGGACAATCAGCTTTATGTTGATGATAACGCCCTAAGTGTCAATATTACCCGTATTCGCGACAAACTGGCAGCAATCGGACTTGTAGATTTCATTAAAACAAAACACAGGCAAGGATATACATTATGAGTGGAAAACAATATTTGAAAAATCAACTCCCCGTTATTTTAATCAATCTGCTGGGTATGCTTGTCCTTGCTTTGTTCCTGATTGCAAGCGATAATCCTATCCAAACAGTCCTGTTTATTTTTGCAGTCTGGTCGATTGTCCTTGTTTTATCTTTGCTGGCATTTTATTTCTCACGAAAAAAATATCTGAATAAATTGCTCAATATGACGGAGCAATTAGAAGAACGATATTTATTGCCGGAAATCATGCAAGTGCCGGAAAGGGCTGATGAACAGGTTTTTTACCAGATTATGAAAATGGCTGAAAAATCTATGTTGGAACGGATTGGCGAAGTACAGAGGGAACGCAGGGAATATAAAGAATACATTGAACAATGGATACACGAAGTAAAAACACCAATTACAGCGATGAAGCTGCTGTGTGAGAATAACCGTTCTCCCTTTTCCAGAGAGGTATTGGCAGAGTTAGAGAATATCAACCAATATACAGAACAGGCACTTTACTATGCCCGGAGTGAACACGCTGAAAAAGACTATTCTGTCCGTGAAGTCAATTTATGCGATGTTGTGCATAGTGCAATCGCAGATAATAAGTATCTTTTGCGTCAAAGCAATATGTCAATTCAGATAGACGATATAGAAACAAAAGTTTATACCGATGAAAAATGGGTGCGGTTCATCTTAAATCAGATTATCGGTAATGCAATCAAATACCATGCAGAGCAGCCTATTTTGCACTTTGGGGCAACAAAAACGAATGACAAGATTGTGCTATCTATCAGCGATAATGGGATAGGTATTCCTAAAAGTGATTTACCCCGTATTTTTGAAAAAGGATTTACAGGTCAGAATGGGCGAACCGGGAAAAATTCTACTGGAATTGGCTTATATCTTTGCAAGCGTCTATGTGATAAACTGGGAATAGGGCTTACTGCTTATTCCGAAAACAGAGGAACAACGATTTCACTTATCTTTCAAATGAATGATTTTATTATCGGAGTGCAGGGCTGACAGGTTCTGCACTTCTTACATTTTTGTAAGAACTGTGTAAGAAAACTTGATACAAAAAATGAGATACTCCATTTACAATAAAGATATGGAACAGTTAAGGAGGTTTATCAGATGAATACGATTTTGAAACTGGAACATATCCAGAAATATTATGGCAATGAAGGGAATATTACCAAAGCCATTAAAGACATTAGCTTTTCTGTGGAAGCTGGGGAATTTCTCGGAATTATGGGTGCGTCCGGTTCTGGAAAGACAACGCTGCTCAACTGTATTTCTACGATTGATACCGTAAGTGCAGGGCATATTTTTTTAGATGGAACAGATATAACGGAAATCAAACCAAAATCCCTTGCCCGTTTTCGCAGGGAGAATTTAGGGTTTATATTTCAAGACTTCAATTTGCTGGACACATTGACGATTTCAGAAAATATTGCACTGGCATTAGCAATCAACAAAGTCCCTGCCGGGAGCGTAGAATCCCGCATTTTGGATATAGCCGGAAAGCTGAATATCAGCGATATTCTAAACAAATATCCTTATCAGGTATCCGGCGGACAAAAACAGCGTTGTGCTTGTGCAAGAGCAATTATCAACAACCCGAAGCTCTTACTGGCAGATGAGCCGACAGGGGCATTAGACAGCCATTCCTCACAAATGTTGCTGTCTACCATTCAAAGTATCAATGAACAGCTTAGGGCGACAATTCTTATGGTAACTCATGACGCTTTTACCGCCAGCTATGCCAACCGTATTCTTTTTTTGAAAGACGGAGAAATCTTTATGGAACTGCGCAAGGGCAACGACAGCAGAAGTGCTTTTTTTGATAAAATTCTGAATGTCCTTACCATGATCGGAGGGGGACAAAGCCATGTATGCTAAACTTGTTTTCAGAAATGCAAAACGGTCTGTAAAAGACTATCTGGTCTACATTGTCACAATGACAATCTGTGTTACCTTGTTTTATGCGTTCTTGTCTATTTCCAGTAGTTATTATAGCCCGGATATAGGCAGCGAGTATGATTTTACTCTGTTAAGTGACGGAATGAAAATTGCAATCTGCATGATAACATTGCTGTTGTTATTTTTGATACGGTTCGTCAATCATTATATGCTAAGACGAAAGCAAAAAGAGTTTGCTGTCCAGTCCATTATGGGAATGGAACAAAAAACTATTGGCAGGATTTTCTTTGCAGAAACACTGATTATGGGTATGTTTTCCATTTTGATTGGTATTTTTTGCGGTGTATTTTGCTCTCAATTCATTACCGCAATGCTCCTTACTGCTTATGGAGAGCCTTATGAAATCTCATGGACATTGTTCCCGGACACCGTTTTGCTGACAGTGATATTTTTTGTGGTAAGTTTTTTTGTGGTAGGAGTTTTCAATACACGCACAATCAAAAAAACAAAAATTATTGATATGCTTTCCGCAGAGAAAGAAAATGAGCCAGAATTGAAAAAGAGCCGATTCATTCCTGTCGTAGTAATTCTGTTTTTAATGTTTACTTTATGGGAATTGTTTTCAGGAATACAAAATGTCCGATTTTATTATGACTCCCGCTTTGTTTTCCCGGTGAAAATCATGTATTGGGGAAATATTTTGCTCCCTGTTGTTACATTAGGCTGGGCGGCATTATGGATGTTGAAAAAGAAAAAAATTGCTTTTCAAAAGTTGATTGATGGGCTGCTTATTTGTTCTGTATTGCACGCCTTTTTAGCAGCAAGCGTACCTGCTCTTACCAATCAATACTATTTGCCTTTACATGGTGGAATACTGAATCAATATCTGGTATTTGTATTGATTGATTTGCTCTTCTTTATTTGTGCATTGATTTATCTTGCCAGCAGCTTGATTGTAGCATGGAAAGTAAAATCGCCGGAACATAGATACAAGGGAGAAAACCTGTTCTTTTTCGGGCAAATTATATCAAAACTAAATACAACCAGCAAAACAATGACGCTGATTTGTATAACCCTTGTCCTTGCAATCTTCATGTTTATTGCCGCCCCTATTTTGACGGGCTGGGCTTCAGGTTATTTGGATATGCGCTCTATGTATGATGTGCAGGTATATTCAAGATATAATGACGTATATGAAGAAGAAAATCTGCCGCAAGACAGTTATGAAATCATTACTGAGTTTCTGACAGAACACAAAATAGATACAGTTTATGATTGCACGTTCAATCTATATCTGCCAGAGAAAGACGATTTTCACAACAGACAGAAATATGATTTTCCGATTGTAGCAATTTCTTTGAGTGATTATAACACTATACGGGAAATGCTGGGTTACGAACAGATTTCTCTGGAGGAAGATGAATTTACAACACAATGGAAAGCAATCGCCACCGAGGAAGAACGGGATAGCTTTTTGAAAGAACACACCAGCATTATGACAGACGCAGGAGAATTGACTCTTTCCGGGCAGTCCTATTATGAGGATCCGATTGGAGAAACAGCGTACAATTCCTATACAAATGTATTGTATGTACTTCCAGACAATATTTGTGAAAAGCTGTTGCCAGTAATAAAAAACCGATATATTACAACAACGGAAAATATCTCCTATGAAAATGCAAGGAAACTGGAAAAACTTTTTACAGAGAAATATCCCGAGCAGGCAGAAACCGGGGCTATTTATGGCGTGCGTTTTAGCACACTGCAAATCAATAGTTCCATAGCAAATAACTTTATTTTACAGACTGCAATGATTTATGGTGCTGTCGTACTGATGGTTATATGTCTTACCGTACTTTCTTTGCAACAACTCTTAGACGCAGGACAATATAAATATCGCTTCTCTGTACTCCGAAAATTGGGGGCGGAAGAAAAGCATATCGGAAAACTTATCTTGCAACAATTAAGTGTTTGGTTTGGGCTTCCAATTATCACAGCAATCATTGTAGCTGCTGTTGTAATAGCTTACTTTATCCAAACCATATCAGCAGAAATTTCAGCCTATATTGGGTTTAGTACATTGATGTTACAAATAGGGGCAACAATGGGGATTTTGGTAATTTTATTGATTTGTTACTTCATAAGTACATGGATTATTTTTAGGCGCTCTGTTAATCCATAGAAAATATGTAATTATTGCATTTCGCACATTCTTTAAAGAGGGATAGCACTCTTAATGAACACTATCCCTCTTTCACTTAATAAAGTTCTAATGAATCTTCTGCATCCACCCACATCTGTAAATTGCCCTCAAGATATAATCTTGCATATTCCAAAGGCTCATCCACAGCTAATGAAGTAAGTGCACATTCTGATCCATATGTGGTTTTTAAATCTTTTTCAGCTTCCCAGCAGTCAATGCGAAGCATATATCCAGCACTTGTGTAAACATCAATACTATCGTGATTTATGTTGTATTCTGCATAAATTGTTCTCATCGTATCTTATCTCCATTTTCTTTTGATAATCAGTTATAGAGTTAAATATCGAAAACATTTCAATCAGTTCACCATGTCGTTATTGTTATATGTTATACTGTGTTATGAAATTTTCTTTCCCTTAATTTTTCCCATATTAAGGTTCATGAAAGCTAATGGGAGAATGTAACACAAGGGAAAGAGTAAGGGGAAGTACACTTGCTACAAACTTAGTATTTTCAAGGGTTTGCGAAGAATTTGATAATCAAATATAACAGTTATTAAATTTCCTAAAATATGTGAAATATCAACTTGAAGTTGTCTTTCTGCTTATTTACTCAACATCAAATTCAGCCGCCAAATAATGCGGTGTTCCGTCCTTTGCCTTCATTTCTAATACTACACGATAGGTTCCCGCCTCCAAGCGAGTTCCATAATAATCATATTTTTGAACAATACTTCCCTGCAAGCCCGTACTGTCTCCACCCAATGAGAATTCTAAATTATTAAAAGGAAATATATCCTGCGAATATGTCAAACGATACCATTGCCCGTCAATGTGGCGTTCGAGATACTCAAAGCCAGGACTACCATCCTCACCGAAGGAATAGATTTCTTTAGAATTCGCAGTAACAGCCCAGCGAATGGTATATCCCTTAAACGGAGACCATGTGGGCTTTTCAATGGTCAATTCAAAGCCTTCAACCTGATTGACAGGATAAGAGACTGGTTCTCCAAGAGTAATCAAAAATAAACACATTTGCCGATATTAAAGAAAGGAAGCCCCCTTTTTGGGGGCTTCCTTTCAGACTGTAGACAAAACGCTTTTGGTCAGCACTCCAGAAGCGTTTTTCTTGTTTTCGGTTCAAAAAGTGTGTACTTGATCAATAATAAACACTTTTGGGCTCCCCTTTTTCCCTTCCTGGCTATCATCTTTGCCAGTTTTTCAGATTCATGCAGGCAAACGTAAGCCCGACTTTCATTTCCATCCGGGCTTTTCCTATCATCTGTGTATAGCGGAATCCGTGGTTTTCTTTTGCTGTTCCGAAGAGGCGCTCTACGGTCTCTTTCCGTTGCGCATACACTTCCTTCATCCCAATCGTATGTCGGATATCCTCACACTTTTCCATGTACGGCTCCCAGATATGCCGGGTCACTACCTTCACATGATCCCTGCTTTCTGTGCACTGCTTCAGATATAGACATCCTTCACAGACGATTCCGCAGCTCTTGTATTCCCGGTATCCGGAACGGTTCGTCGTATGATAAGCCAGCACCTGATCATTCGGGCATACATAGCAGTCAAAATATTCATCATACACATACTCGGCTTTTTTGAAAAAAACATCTTTGGTCATGGGGCGTTTATACGGTAGAAGCGGTGTGATACCATCATCCAGAAGTAACTTTGCTATCGCTGGTGTTTTGTATCCTGCATCGGCTACCAGTGTCTGAATGCCAATGTCTTTTATCTTATCATACAGGGATTTAAATGTCCGGCTGTCATGCTGATTGCCGGGATTTACACATAACCCAGAATCCATCCGCTTTTGTCACAGGCTGTCTGCACGGAATACGCAAAAACATTTTTATGCTCACCCTTTCGGAACCATCCGCTTTCCGGATCCGTTGTACTTTCCTTGACCGTTTTTTCTTCTTTTCCATCAGAGCTGCCACCACAGGAGGGGGGGATCTCTGGGCAATGTCATTTAGATAAGGATTGCTTTATAGTCAGAAATTCTTATACAGCGGATAAACATTTTGTTTATCTGCTGTATTTCTATCTTATAACACTTTTAACATAATAAATTTGCACAACAAACAGACAGATGCTTTCATCTGCCTTAAAAATGGTATATACTAATATTTGTTTAAGCTGCTCTATATAGAAAGCTTATCGCCGACTGGGGCTTGACTTTGCGAGGGTCTATTCTCCCAGGACGTATAGGAAGAAGCTCATGTCCGATTAGATATTCTACATCGGGTGGAGCTTTTTCTTTTTTAATCGATAGAAAGTAACAGCAAATCCGAATTGCTCGGGTATAGTTGAGCTGATATGTATGTTTACAGCCTTTTTTCTCATTTATAACAACATTAGTTGCTATAATTTCACAGAAATTATACAGAGTCATTCTTGACCATATTTCCTGCATAATATATTCTGGTTTCTTTGAATGAAAACGTGTTAGTCCTAAGGCATATTTCAATTCTCGAAAAGAGGTTTCTATTCCCCAACGTTTTGCATATAACCGTTTGATTTCATCAGAATTAAATTTATCTTGTGGCAGATTTGTAATAATGCATTCATAAGAACCTTGAGGTATTGGAAAACGTATCACTCTCATTTTCATTTCGTAAAAATTATTAAAATGCAGATCAAGATAATCAAAAGGCGTTTTCTTATCAATAACTCTGTATTTTTTGGGATTTGCTTTTACTTCATTTGTCTGCTTTTTAGTAAGCGTAACATTAACCCATTCATCAAATTCCCCACTCTCTGGAAGCATTGTAAGTTTTGAAGTTATACCATTACTTGTTATATCTTTGACACGAATTAAATAATACATTCCTTTGTGTTCCACATGGGCAAATATATTATAATTCTCATAACCCCTGTCTGCGATAAAAATAGCTGATGTATCATTGTATCGGTCAATCATTTCACACATTGCACGTCTTTCATTCGCCAAGCGTGAAGGCTGGATAATTGCATCTGTGTATTGGCGGCTGCATAAATCATAAAAAGCATTTAAATGCAATAGGTTGTACCCTTTTCTGTCAGGAAGAGTTTGAAAATAGGTTGTTTCATCTTGGGGATTGTGTGCAATGCACAAATCCGAGCCATCACATGCAATCAGTCTAAGACCATTATATGTAACATTATCCGTAAAAGACTTTGTAAATTCTTGGAATAAAAATTCAAATGCTTCAGGCAATATCTGTGCTCTACGCTGATTGAATGAAGAATTTGATGGTGTAGTATTATCAAATTCAAAATATTCCAACAGTTCATCTCTTAATGCTTTGCCTTCCATTGTAAGCATGAACTTCATAACCTCTTCAAATGACCATTTCTTTTTACGGGAAAAGTCCGTTTTTGGATGCTTTGTAAATAGCCAATAGTAAGAATCCATTTTTGTAATAATTGATAGTAATTTTTGTTTTACCTCTGTAGAATAATTCATCGTGTAATTCTCCTTGCAATCAAGATATTTTCTTAATTACAAGGGTCGCTCTAACTATCTTAAAAAAGATAGTTAGAGCGACCGCACATTTTGATTATCATGTCAAGTGCTTAACATAATTTTACAAAAAAAGAACAGGGTACATATTTCTATATACACTGTTCTTTGTATAATCCTTATCTAAATGACATTGCCCTTTTTGGGGGCTTCCTTTCTTGTTTACTCCACCGATCAACGGCTCAATATTAAAAAATCTCGGAAACCAAGAACGCTACAACATAGCAGATCGTTTGGTGTATCATGTAAATAATAAGCGAATGTTTCCCTAAAAAGTTAATACCTAGAACTTTTCATTTTCCAAATAGCCGGTTAATCAGCCCCTTTTCCTGTAAGAAACTGTACAGGAAATATCCTGTTGCAAATAAGAAAATCCATGGGAGCAACGGAAAATAGTCGGTAGATGAAAAGCCAGCTTGCGGAAATCCAATATAAGCTAATACCGATTTCAACCATGTAACATTCAGCAAATTATCAGATAGAGATAGTTGGATAGGGTCTTGCTTCGTCCAACTTCTGAGAATGAGGAATAGCACAAAACTAACGCTTACCCCAACCCCAGCCGGGATTTTTTTCAGAACCTTATCCAGTAAAATCCATATCAAAATACAGCTGCCAATAAGCGTTAGAACACCGTAGCGCACCCGATCATTGGGAAGAACTATGGCGGTAACGAGCGAAATGACCACACCACCACCAAACGCCCACAATCCCCTTTTCATGTGTTTTTTTCCTAAATGCCAGCTGAACCCAGCCAGCAAAATAAAAGTCCAGCAAATGGATTGCTGCCAAATATAGGCACCGTGGGACTTATACCATGGAATATCTGCATTATACAGATAAACTAAATCCCATAAGAAATGATACGAAATCATTTCAATAATGGTTATACCTCTTATCAAATCAATAAACGGTAAACGCTGCTTTATTTGCGTTGTTTCCAGCAAAATTTCATCACCCCTTTTATTTACTCCAAAATCGGCTCCACCAGCTCCGGGGCGGCTCTGGCTGCTGCCGTTCCTTGGATAGCTCCGCTTGTAGTGCTGCTATCCGTTCATTCTTCGCTTGCAGCTCCCTTTCCAATATCTCATAAAGGCGGTTTTGACCGTCAACCTCTACCGTCAACTGGTTGTCGGTGGTTGACGGTTCACACCTCGAAAATGCTTGTTTTATCAGCTTTTCACCGTCAACCGATACTATCAACCGACCGTCAACCCCTGTAAACCGGTTGATAGTGGTTCACGCTTCATTTTTTTGAAAACTGCTTGCTTAGAAACACCGATTTACAGACTTCTCGTATATATATTTTACCACATAATTTTTCCAAAACACAGATTTCTTAATCCTTATTTTCATCCTTAATTTTCATATCTGCTATTATACGTTCTTCCCTCTGCCTCTCTTCACAATAATCCCAGAAGTCTTTCAATGCTTCCTCATCCGATTTCCACGGCAATGGTATGGGATCCAATTCATCTAATCGCTTCACAAGTTTCCGTACCTCTTCGGTATTGAACTCCTCATCACTTGCCTCCATTACATAAAAATCTAATTTTTCATTTATCATTCTGATTTCTTCTTCTTTGGTCATGTTAAAACCTCCCTACATTATATACATGGCGCTTCTCGACAAATTCTTACAAATAACTACAAATTTTTTCACAAGAAACGGAAAAACGATACTGCATAGATTTCCTACTCCACACAATATCGTTCTTCTATATTTATACTTTCATTGTCTTTGCCAATGATGTAAGCAACGCCACCATCTCCGGATTCCCCAGCACTTTCATCAGCAGCTCTGCATCCACTCCATCCGGCACCGTAATTGTACTACTGCCTTCATCCTGTTCTTTCATTTGTGGATTAAGATTTTCCTTATTATAAAAGGCATTCTCCATAAGTTCTGCATTCTTCCTTCGGTCTTCATCAAGGATATCAGAGGATTTAATATTCCATACTTCTTAATACTCTCCTGCAATTCAATCATCTGACTGTCCGCCTGAACCTTGAATGGATGGTTTACAAATCCCCGAAGTCTTTCCAGCTCAATCTCTACAACTCTTTCATCCTGATCCAGCAATTCCTTCTTTTCTTCCATAGGCAACTTCCTTTCTCTGAACGCAAAAAAGCCCGTCCAGAATAGATTGTATTTATCTAATCTGAGCGGACTCTTCCGACAGGCCTGATATCACAGACAAGAATATAGTGTTTTGTTTCACTGCTTTTCCTAATTTTACACCCTAAAACTCATCCTACACTGTAGTTAATCCCTCTGGGTGACGGCTAGGAAAGTGTGAATTGGTGACAAGCATCCATCCCCGCTGACAAAATCAGTATTTTCAGCCTTGTTTCGCTGACAAATTTGTCACTGAAATTACAATTCTGCATGAAAAAAGCGGCAATGAAACTATCTTCATTACCGCTAAAAATGAGCGTCTCCTATAGGAATCGAACCTACAATAGAGTCTTAGGAGTTCAAGTTACCTTAGTTCCCACATGTTACCTGATGTCAACCAAAGTCAGTATTTATCAGGAAAGTAGGCACTTAATTGAAAATCCTTGTCAATATAAATTAACAGGTATAATCCCATTTTTGATATTCACTGTTAGCAGTTTGTTAGAAATGCTAACGCGTGGGATTAACCACTGTGTGCATTAAAATCCATAAACATGACCATCATTCCCCTGTTACTGACGGTAATGACTGATCAATATTTCTATTAGATTACTTACATTATATCGTGTGAAAGGTCGGATGTCGATAAGTTTTTGACCTTTTTTACTTATATTTACTCAGAGTTTCCTGCTAATCCTTTAATTCTCTTTCTATTTCTTCTATTGTTGGCATTGAACTCTTATAATCCTCCGGAATCAAATTATTTAATTCGTACTCAGATATTCCTACTGGCACATTTACCATACTTGTTGCATACTGTGCCAATACATTGTCCTTTGTTTTACAAATTAGCAATCCAATGGTTAAGGTCTATTCTCATAGCTTATGATTAACTCTAGGTTAGCTTTCTCATAATCATTCAAAACATCATCACTGAAATTATCTGGTTCAATAGTGCCATTATACCAACTGCAAGAATTGAAATATTCTTGTAAAAATTCATCGTTGAATTTGCGCCCATGGCGAGCATAGATTTCATTTCTAGCAATTTTGCAATCCTCTTTAGAGAAGGATTCTAAATCAGCATCGGTTAAATATCTGACATTGCTGTCTGGACATTTATACTCATTGGAATCATAAAAATTATTTTGTACATCTAAAGCATCAAACACATAATCTATGGAGTCATAGACTGGTATTGATGTCCAATTATCCGTTCTCCAAGAGTCATAAATCTCATCATATTCCTCTTTCGTGATTTCATTTCTTAAACGGAAATAACTGTGGATGTAATCTTCCGCAGAAAAAGTCGTTCCATCCATAATACTGTCAATTACTTCCATTTTGTTTTCTTCAAACGACCAGACATCATACCAATCGCAAAACCCTCCCGTACCATCGTGGTATCCACAGAAACAGAGTTTTTCGAGTGTCTCGCTATAATAAGGCTCATAACTATCTACAACACCAAATGAAGAAAGATAATCCCGTATTGTATGCGGAATTTCTACGATTTCTTGATCAATTATACGATATACTGAGATTTTGTTTAAACTGCTCCATTTATCTTGCATAAATAACTCCGGCACGCCATTACCTGTGACATCCCATAAAAAATAATTCTTATTATTTTGTACCAAACCAGAACTGCCTAGATATGTGTTGCCATTATCTTCCAATATGTTGTCGAATAAAAAATCGATATACAATTTTTTCCAGGAGTCTTCTTCCAACTTAAAATAATCATTGGCAACTTCTTCAGTATCAAAGATGTACATCGTATTAAATGTATATCCGCCAAAGATGCTTTCCGGATTGATCGTCGCCTCTATTATGAAACTATTCATTTCGGTATCCGTTTCTGACATCCCGTCGGGCTCGTATTCAATCTTACCAATAATACGCACGGACGTGTCGGTGACCTGTTCAATTTCATCAACTTCAATATGTTCGATATCATAATTTTCGTCTTCCCAAGCAGCAACGTATGTCGCCATATCATCGTCATCATTTGCATCATATTCATCATAGTTACCGGTATCTGCTCCATACCATGCTATGAGCTGGTCGGCGTATTCGGGCGTCATTGTCCCAGCCCTGTACGATCCACCGTCACCTAAAATGATGTCGTGAAAAGTTATGTCCTCCTTGACATCTTCATAAAAGATGTTCTGCGGTTCGGTTTCGAAGTTGTCAATGTCAGAGTAGGATAGGAAATATGCCATTGGGAAACTGGAAATATCCACCTTGTGCGTGTACCCGTCATGGTCGACGGACATTCTCACGACCTGGCATATTTTCTTGAGGTTTATATCCGTCTCATTGATTTGTATTGGATATTTCGGTTGGGTTATGTCTGCGGCCTCTTCTGTAGTTTTCGAGGTTTCTAACTCTTCGGTCTCCGAAATGCTTTCAGTTGTTTTGATGCCATCGCTTTCCTTGTAGCCGAATGAGCAGGCATTAGACAAAATACAGATTATGGTGCATACACATATAGATAGTACCTTTCTTTTCATTATGTTTTTGTTTTCTCCTAATTTCTCGGTTGTTATGCTGCTTTAAACACATCAATGCACTTATAATGTAAAAATAGTATCATCCATACCATAGCGGTGTCAAGGTTATTTGAATACCCCATATACGAAAAAAGTGAGGACTTCTCCCACCTCGAAAGAAATCCCCACTTTCATTGACCACATTGGGGTCAGGCACCAATGTGCTCATTGTATTGACCTATTTAAATTATACAGGAAGCTCCAATTATTTACATTATAACACACGTAGGTATATTCAAACAATACCAGAATAATAGTACGATATTCAACCTAAAATTTCATTTTTGGCTTTTGTGCAGTTTACGGCATCCAGCGGTCGTCATTCTGTTTTAGAACGGCCGTTTCCCGAAGCCAACGGCCGCCCATTTTTTAGTTAGAAGATTACCGCTTATCGTGTGTTAATCTTAATCGTGTAGTGTTTTGTAGCTCTCTTCATAATGGAATTGGCAGATACCTCATCGTTGAGGATCATCGCTTTCCAGTTATCCGGATCACGCTGTGAGCATACGATGGTGCTTTTTCTCTGCTCGTTCCGCTTCTCCAGAAGCTCAAAGAGGATTTTAATCTCTCTTTCGTCAGTGATTGTGTGGAGCAGGAAATCATCCAGGATGATCAGTTCCCATTTGAGATACTTCTTCATCTTACGGGCATATTTATCGTAATCCTGCTCTTTAAGAGCTACTCTTCCTATTGTTTTGATCAGCTGCTGTAATCCTTTGACCGGAAGATATGCAGCCTGCACCGGTATCAATACGGAATCTGCACATGCCAATGCGTTAATTGTCATCATTCCAAGAGACGGCATACAGTCAATAATTATGAAATCATAGAAATCTCTCAGTTTTTCTACCATAGATCTAAGTATCAGTTCCCTGCTCATTGCATTCACCAGAGATACCTCAATAGCTGACAATTCAATATTTGCCGGTATCAGGTCCACACCTTCCTTATGATGAAGGATCGTTTTTTCAATATTCATTTTTTCATCATTCACAATATTCATCATCAGAGTTGCCAGGGAATACTCCATTTCATCCGGCTCCTCATATCCAAGGCTGATTGTCAGACTTCCCTGTGGATCTCCGTCTATCAGCAGAACTTTCTTTCCTTCCTGAGCCAGACCTATCCCCAGGTTCACACATGATACGGTCTTTCCGACTCCACCTTTTTGATTTGATACTGCAATAACCTTACACATAACATTTCCTCCTGTTTTTAATAATTCAGTACATACAATTTCAAAAGTTCAATTATTTCTCTCTTCATCTGTTCCGTAGAATAATTCTTTGGAAAGTACTTATGAAGCTGATCATTCTTAAACACTACCCGGTCCGTTTCTTTCTGCTTTATCTCGCTTAAAATGTCTTCAACTCTCTGGGTTGTTAATTTTCCATCAGCACTCAGCTTTTTCATACGCATTGCCTGTGATAACGATGGCGTGCATAATGTTAATTCCATAGCATCAAGTATATCCTTTTGCTCTCTTTTCTTTAGATATGCAATCTGCACAGCTGGAGTAAATCCCATTGAACCATCATCTACCTTTTCCAACAGTTCAGGAATCAGATCAGCCATCTTGATGTATCTCTGTACCTGCTTAGGACTGTCTCCAGTTTCCTCACTGATAATCTCCAATCCCTTTTTTCCTGAATTGTGGTCAACTTGGCCAGCTTTCCTTCTTCCTGATTTTCTTTTGAGCACATCATATTTCATCTTATAGGCAAATGCTTTTTCACTCGGTTGGATTCTCTCTCTTTGCAAGTTTGAATCTACCATTGCGATAACTGCCTGATCATCTGTCATATAGCGGATTATCGTAGGTACTTTTCTATATCCCAGTTTTTCCGCAGCAAATATTCTTCTATGACCTGATATGATTTCGTAGTATCCTTCCTTTCGTGGTCTTACTATTACCGGAGTTATTATTCCGTATTTCTTGATACTGTCCTGAAGATCTTTCATCTGGCTATCCATTTCCACTCGAAACGGATGATTTTCAAATACTCTTAGCCGTTCAATCGCTATTTCAACGATTTTTTCATCTGGATTCATCTGATCCACTTTTTCTGCCATAGGCATCCTCCTTCTTCCTGAAATAAAAAAATCCGCCCAGATTAGAACCTAATCTAATCTGAACAGAATACTCATTCAGGCTTGATATTTTCCAAGCAGAAATATTTGTAATCATTACCCTTTTGTTAGTTACAAGAATTTACAACCTTTTACACCAGTTGCATTATAGCTTTTCATTCCTGTTAGCAGATCCACAATAATTTTACTGTTAGCAATTTGCATTTTCTGTTAGCAAAAATGCTCATTTTTTGATTTGCTGTTAGCAGAAAAACAACAAAAAAAACGGCAATGATTTTTCTCTCATTACCGCTTAAAATAGAGCGTTCCCTATAGGAATCGAACCTACAATAGAGTCTTAGGAGGACCCCGTTATATCCATTTAACTAAGGGAACAAATGCCGTATTTTCGGGCTTTTCAGCCTTTTGGGCTCCGGCTGCCATGTTTATGAATCCAATCACTTGCGTGATGAATTGTCCCAGTTATTATATATTGATTTTAGTCTTTTTGCAAACTCTAAAATCCTGTTATGTCTCACTAAATGGTCTGCACTTAGTTGCCCCTTAGGAGGACCCCGTTATATCCATTTAACTAAGGAGACAAATGCCGTATTTTCGGGCTTTTCAGCTCTTTTGGCTCCGGCTGCCATATCTATGAATTCAATCACTCTTGTGATGAATTTCCATTATATCTTATTTTGACATTCAGATCAATCCCTGTTGGAATCGAACTCTGACTTATCACTTCTCAACTTCCATAAGTCTCAACCATGATTGAACCTTAGGAGGACCCCGTTATATCCATTTAACTAAGGGAACAAATGCCGTATTTTCGGGCTTTTCAGCCTTTTTGGCTCCGGCTGCCATGTTTATGAATCCAATCACTTGCGTGATGAATTGCTCCTGTTATTATATATTGATTTTAGCCTTTTTGCAAACTCTAAAATCCTGTTGCTTCTCACTAAATGGTCTGCACTTAGTTGCCCCCTTAGGAGAGCTCCAACCAATTGTCACTCTCTGTCAATCTGAGGTAAGGTAAACCCATATGGGACACTATTAAAAACTATTTCCGATTCAATTTGAGTTATTCTGAATATCCCCTCTGTCAAGCTCTGAAAGTTAGCTGATTGTTTGCTCCAGCTAATAATTGGGGAATGCCTTGATATTACCATCGACATCTGTTATATGACCACCATGCTTCGTACGTTCGATCATGGTAAACAGTATTCAATTAAACTTCCTATCGAAAGCACAAGATATTTTCTTGTCTATAAATAATATAACGCATACGAGACGGTTTGTCCATGCGTTTTTGACTGGTAAATTGGTTAATTCAAAGTAGTAATAATATTATTATGGAAATCTGAAAATAATTTTTCAAATACGGACATAACCGGTGGATGGACCTGCACCGACCTTTGCGATATACCCACTCTTAACTAAATCCGTCAGTGTTCTTTCCACGGTAACCTTACTTATGTCAGGGCATAGTTCCATAATTTCCTTCTTCGTTATCTTACCGACCTTATTATCAATCACTGCCTTAATTCTATCCGGCTTGGAAAGATTATGGTACTTCAAATGTTCTACACGGCTTTCAAATTCATTGTATGCTTTTAGCATAATACCTAAATAATACTTAACAAAAGGCTCATAACTGTTTTCACCCTCATGCCAACCGACAGAACTTGCTTGAAGAGCTTCATAATATGTTTCTTTCGTTTTTTCAATCAGCATTTCCATGCTGACATACTTTCCAACGATATATCCAGCCTTATAGAACAACAATAAAGTCAACAGACGGCTCATTCTACCATTTCCATCATTAAAAGGATGAATACACAGAAAATCCAGAATGAACATGGGAATTAAAATCAGTTTATCAATGAGATTTGCTTCCCATGCTTCAAGGAAACGAGCGCAAAGTTCGTCTATTGCTTCTGCAGTCTGAAAAGCTGGAACTGGAATAAAACGAGCTTTTTGGTGTCCCCCGGCATCGGTTTCTGCAATTACATTGTCTGAATTCTTATAGGTACCACCGATGTTTCCTTGGGAATAAGAATATAAATCACGATGTAACTGTAAAATAATGTTTGGTTTTGGAGTGATATATTCATAACTTTCGTGAATCGTAGCCAGCACTTCACGGTAACCGGCAATTTCCTGTTCAGACCGATTACGTGGCTCTGCTTTCTGACTTACCAGTTCTTCCAAACGTTTATCACTTGTAAATATACCTTCAATTCGGTTAGATGCTCCCGTACTTTGAATTAAAGTAACTTCCAGAAGTGTTTTCAGTTCATCTATGTTTGCTTCCAGAAATAATTCCTGTTTACCTTTATGCTCATGAATACTGCCAACCATCTGAACAATTTCAGGTGTCAGCAACTTCGCAGGATTTGTAATATAATCAAAATTTCTCATTGAAATCTCCTTCATTTTGAATTTATCTCCATCATTTTAATGCTAAATGATAGAGATTTCAATAGATTTGATGGAGATAGATTCTCCATATGCACAATAAAGATACTCATTTGGATATAGAATTTATTACTTCATCAGCAGGATTTCAATTTTTTCCCTGGTTCTTCTCCGGTAACTTTATGATATTTAATCTGATTGGCGTACCATTTTTCAAAGCTGACAATATTGATTCGTATCTTTCCGGCACTGTCATCCAGGTTCTCTTTTGTGTTGGACGCCGTTTGTAAGAACTTTCTTCTGAAATCTTCGAAATGACTTTTTCAACATCGTCCATTTCTGGAACTTCTTTTTGTTTCATAATTGCTGTTGCCATTTATTCTTCACTTCCTGTCTTTTTAGTGTTAGTGTTTTTTCTTATATCATATCTCAAATCCAGATAAAAATTTAGGATGTCGATGCAGACAAAATCTGCCTGATCAACACTCTGTTTTTTTACTGTTCCAAGTTATCGAGCCAGTCATCGAAACTCTTCTTTGAGATGCGATACTTTCCGCCATCCAACTGGATCCACCGGAATTCCTTTTTCTTCAGAAGGTTATAAATAGTCAATGTCATTAACTTTAGCAAAAAGCAGAAGATATCTTATCCTTTTAGGAATAAATATCTTCTGCTTTTAAGTTAATGACATTGGAAAATATCTACACTTATTCTCTATATTTTATACTTCCCTGCATCCACACAATGCCCTTAAAACGTCTGCCAACCTGTGGTTCTCCAACCAGATCCTTCTGATTAATGCAGACTCCAAAGTTCATTTCATTACAGCAGATATCAAGCACCCAGACATTTTCTCCGGTAAGATTATTCTGTTCCAGCCTGCAATCTAATATTTCGCCCAGAATTGCATACTGATCACTCTCAATGCCATATGGCATAAAATAAGAATCCACAATGCTGAGTACATCCTCATGCGTAATACGTCTTGACAACATGGAATATGTATCAATATCTTCTAACGTCAGATTCTCGATCGCATTTTCATCCCCATCTCTTGCGGCTGCAACCAGATAATTGCGGTCCGTTGTATTCTGCTGGTTCTGCTTATTTTTTTTCTCAGTTTTATTAATTGGAAGCAAAATTTTTCCTTCTGTAGAAAGCGCACCTAAAATAACACCTTCCTCCAGATTCATATATTTTTTTGATCCTTTTACAGCCAGAAAATCCACAACATTCTGCAGATAGAAAATTAACGTCACTCCTATTCTGACTTCATCACATATCCCCGCATAGGACTCTTTTTCCGCATGTTTTTCCACTTCTGCCTGTTCTCTTGTGGATAACATTGTGCCAAAAAAATACGGATAGTAATAATCCATCTCAAATGTGTCATCTTCCTGGTAAGTACCTCTTAGCGTCAGACCAAAAAAGTCGCCAAACTGATGACAAAGTTCAGCAAATTCATTTCCTTCCGAATCCTCTGCCACCTTAATTGTGTCCGGTTTTTCTTCTATATCTTTACATATTTTTTCGAGTTCTTCTTTCTTAATATCCGAAAGACCGACTGCTCTTAAAAATTTATGCATATTAATCTCCATTCTTGCGCTGTTTTTTGCGCATCTCAAGTTTGTGCGTAAGCACAAATCTTGCGTGTGAAAAAACTTATTTTTTACACTAATCTCCATTCTTAAACCAACTGCAGAATTGATATTTTTTTATTTTTTGCCAGGTCATATCTGATTTCCGTCATCTGATTATCCTGATCTAAGACAGCAACGACCGGACGGATAGAATTGTCCGTCTGGCATACAACGATTCCTGTTTCTCCTGTATTCAGCCGGATTTTCGTACCGACCGGATAATATGCAACTATTTTCTGTAATACTTTTACGATTTTTCGTTCAAATAAAAGATCTGCTGCCTCTATCATTGTCTCAAGTGCCTGCTGTACACTGATTCTTTTGCATTCCATTCCGGAAATCATACAATCAAATGCATCACATACCTGCAATATATTACACTCGATATCTTTTGTTTTTTGTTTTAAAGGATAACCGGAACCGTCTTTTCTTTCGTGATGCGATAATACCATCTTTTTTGAAACAGGCGATATCCAGTCCTCACCTTCCAACGCTGAATATGCCAGTATTGTATGTTTTTTCAATTCAAATACTTCCGATGCCGGTCTGTTATCCATATCAAAATTAATATATGGAACCGTGATGTAACGCATACCAAGATCATGCAAAAGTGCCCCTATTGCAATATCAATATAAGATTCTTCTTTTACTTTTAACATTTTTGCAACCACCAAAGACAACATGGTCACAAGGACGGTATGCTCATAAAGACTTCCATTGCGTTCTTCTATATCTATGACTTTTGGCTGTTCTTCTTCCGTTATTTCCCTGACAATTTCATTTGCAAGGTCCGTCATTTTGTTCAATGAATTTTTTCCATGGTAAATATGATTTTCCAGGATTTTTTGAACTTCACTGACATAATATTGTTTTCTCTCTTCACTGATAATAAAATGTGTTGTTTCAAAGGCTTCATACGGATCTTCAATACATACGGTATCGATACCCAAAAAAGAAATAAGATCCAAATACTCCGGTTTTAACACTGTTCCACCGGAAATCAATATTTCTTTTTCTTTTGTTATAACCGGTTCCACCAGTGTTTCTCCGCCTACAAGTGATTTGACCTGCCGTATTCTCATTATTTCTCCATAACTTTATTTCTCACACTATTCCTCATCCGAATTTTTCAAATTACCATTCGGATCCATTGCACGTTTTAAAGCTTCCTGTTCTTCCTCTGATAAAACAATTACAGAATTACCATCAATAATTTCTTTAATATATGTATAGCAGCCCTCTCTGGTGTGCATTGCATTAATAATAAATCCATTATTGCGCATATCTAACATTGCAAGAGAAAAACTTAATTTTCCTCCCATCTCATGAAATGCATCATACTTGATCAAGCCCATCTTCTGATAGGTACGCTGCATATTTTTAGAGAGTACTTTAATATTGCTGTCATTTTCTTCATTTGATTCTAACAGGAAATCAACCTGATCTAACCTTTGAATCAATGTATCTTCCAGTGTCTTTGCATCTTTTCCACTCATAAAAATGCGGTAATTCTTTTTTAATTTTTTCATCTGAACAATATTTACAATTGTTAATATAAATAAAATCAAAAGAACTCCACAAAGCCCTATAATAATATAATCTGAGTCAAACCCTAAATATTTTGATATCATTATTTTACCTTTCACCTTTTAGAACAAATGTTCTGTATATGTATATTTTATGCAATTGTGCGGATCAGATCAATAATACGATCCAGTTCATCCATAGAATAATATTCTATTTCTATTTTTCCTTTTTGATCATCTTTTTTGTTGATAGCAACTTTTGTTCCAAGAATTGATTTCATCTTCTCCTCTAAATCATGATAAATTGCCTCCATTGCAGGATCTGAAACCTTTTTCTTTTCTACTGGAATATCTTTATTGTTTTGAATTTTCTTTACCAGTTTTTCTGTCTCACGCACGCTTAAATTTTCATCAAAAATTTTCTGTGCAGTTGCAAATTGTTTCTCCGCATCCTCAATTCCAAGCAGTGCTCTTGCATGGCCAGTTGTGATCATATCATCGATTACCATCTGCTGAACACGTTCATCTAATTTTAAGAGCCTCATAGAATTTGTTACAGCGGTTCTGCTCTTAGAAACACGCTCCGCAACCTCATCCTGTTTTAAATGGAACTCTGTTAAAAGTCTTTTATATGCAAACGCTTCCTCGATTGGATTTAAGTTTTCTCTCTGTATATTTTCTACTAATGAAATTTCTACAACTTCCTGATCGGTAAGATTCATGATCCGGACCGGAACTTCTTTTAATCCCGCAAGTTTTGCGGCTCTCCAACGTCGTTCCCCAGCAATAATTTCATAATAATCCTTTTTATCCAATACAAGTAACGGCTGAAGCACTCCCACCTGCTTAATGGATTCTGATAAATCCACCAATGAATCCTCATCAAAGTTTTTTCTAGGCTGTTCTCTGTTTGGTTCCACTTTATTGATATTAACAAAGATTCCATCTGTCTCATTTTTTTCAGAACCAGCATTTACTTTTACCGTCTCAGTTTCTTTATTTGCATTTACTTTATTTGGAATCAATGAATCAATTCCCTGTCCCAGACCACGTTTTTTTGTTGCCATACTTTTATACATTCTTCCTTTCCATAACTTCTTTTGCTAACATGCGATAGCTTTCCGCTCCTGCTGACTTTGTATCATACATATTGATAGGCAGTCCGTGTGACGGTGCCTCTGCAAGACGGATATTTCTAGGTATTAATGTATCATAAATTTTGGTATCAAGATTTGTTCTTACGTTTTCTACAACCTGATTTGACAAATTTGTTCTTACATCATACATAGTAAACACAATACCATCAATGTGAAGTTCCGGATTTAATCTCTGCTGAACAAGATCAATGGTATGTATCAACTGACTGAGTCCTTCCAAAGCATAATATTCACACTGGATTGGAACAAGTACAGAATCTGCTGTGGTCATAGCATTAATTGTTAACATATTCAATGATGGTGGACAATCAATAATGATAAAATCATAATCATCACGAACGTAATCTACAGCATTTTTCAAAATGTATTCTTTATCTTCAATGCCTAACAATTCAATCTCCGCCCCCGCAAGATTCACATTGGACGGTATAATCTTCATTCCATCCACTACAGTATCAACCATACTTTCCTTGATAGAACATTCATCAAGCATTAATTCATATACCGTGTTTTCCAGTTCATTTTTATTTACACCTAATCCGCTTGTCATATTTCCCTGCGGATCAAGATCAATTGTTAAAACTTTTTTTCCTGCTTCAGCTAAGCAGGAAGCAAGGTTAATCGCCGTTGTTGTCTTACCTACACCGCCCTTTTGATTGGCGATTGCTATAATTCTGCTCATTATAATCCTCATTTCCTTCTTTATTGGTTTCATTATAGCACTTATATATATGCATTTCTATAAAAAAATGTTTCACGTGAAACATTTTGTGTATTTTTACTTCTAATATTTATTTCACATTTGAATAATTATATATTTTTTATTGGTTCTGGAGATTCTTTGTTTGATGCATAGCTTACTCAACATGAAATCTTCTATACTTTTATATGACAGATAAAATATCCAATAAATAATGTTTCACGTGAAACATCTGTGTATTGATTTCGTATTTAACAACTAAAATATATTTTACCTTTTATAATATTGGGTGGAATACTTTCATTTATGTATACTTTATCAGAATACTATTGTGTAATTATTCTATTTATATATAACTCTATTAGATATTATTGTGTAATTATTTTATTTATGTATACTCTATTAAAATATTAACGTGCTATAATTTTATTTTTATTTACTCTATTGAAATATTAACGTGCTATAATTTCATTTTTATTTACTCTGCTAAATATTATCGTACAATAATTTTCACCATATAAACACTGACAAAATCGAATATGCAATGTTTCACGTGAAACATTGCATATTCAATTTTATACTTATTTTAATTGGTTACATATTAAGCTTCACTCTCACGCTGCTTTCAATAAACACAATATTTTTACTTGCATCTTAATTTTATGCGTAGTCACAAATCTTGCGTATATTTTTTCCACCATATCATATTTCTATATTTTCAGTATTTTATAACTATGAATCACTTTGATATTTTACAGTTATATAATATTAATTTTACTATTTTGGTGCATATTGCTTTCCAGTAAAATCATAATATTATGCACGATGAAAAATATCGTATTCTAATTTGCATAATATGCAAAATATACCATAATCTTAAACTTTATTGATTAAATACTGTTTCTTATTTTAAGCTATTTATACCTCTCCAATATATACTTACTTGTTTTTACTTTGTAGTCATTTTATATTTTCCGTATTTTTATAATATTATTTTTTGTAATAATGTACCCCGATATAATAATTTATCATTTTATACTCTATCTCTGTTCTAATCTACTCAGCACAAAATCATTATTTTCGTTCATCTTTTAACTACCGGTTTTTTTATTTACAGAATAGAATTTTATAATCAATAGATTCTATACCTTACAGGTAAATCTTCTATTTTAGATGACACATTACACCACATTCCATAAACATATCTATTATTATAAATAAGAATATTTTTGATAAAAAAGACATAAAATAAAAAGCTGCCTGTGCCCATTTTGTCAGTCTGGCAATCAGCCTGATTCAGTGCTATTTACAGTAAATTTTTTGTAAGGTACAAATTCTACATTCATTGTTTAACTTTGATAGAAAATTAGTAAATCCTAGTTTACCCGTTTATTTACAGTGATATTTTTTCATGAATTAAATCACAAATAAGCATCAAGTCAAAGCTTAATCATTATTGCTCTTCACATTACTCCAAGATAATCTGCATCAGGAAGATCATAGCAATCTTAATATTTATTAGATTTAATTCATTGCTATCAATTTTCTTATTTTAAGACAATGGAATAAAATATACAATTCTTTGTATATTTTTCAATAATAGAATGCACGCTCTGCAAACATTCTATTATCATGAATCAAAAAAGTGTCGTTACAATGTTTCACGTGAAACATTGTAACGACACTTCAAATCATTACGTTAATTTATAATCAATTTCTTAGATGGTAATCAGGTTATTGCGAATCGCAAATACTGCTGCCTGTGTACGATCTGTTACTCCGATTTTTTTAAAGATATTAGAAACATGATTCTTCACAGTACGTTCGCTGATATTCAAATGCTCTGCAATTTCTTTATTATAAGTTCCATAAGAAAGCATCTTTAAAACTTCCAGTTCTCTTCTGGTAAGACTTTCAATCTTACTGCTATCACTATCCCGGTCAAGCATCTTGGAGTTTAAAACTGGTATTAAACTTGGCTGAATATAATCTTCTCCATTTACAACTGCTAAAATTGCTTTTTTCAATTCTGCAGACTCAGAATCTTTTAACAAATATCCATTTACTCCAATATCAACAGCCTTTAAAAGATACTCTACTTCATTGTGTACCGTTAATACCAACACCTTGACTTTCATTTTCATATCTTTCATTTTCTGAAGGACTTCCAGTCCATTCATATTTGGCATATTAATATCCAGTAATAAAATATCTGGTACAACTGTTTTTAATTTTTCAAGACAGTCTACTCCGTCACATGCTTCAGCAATAACTTCAAAATCACCTTCTAACTCCAGTAATTGTTTTAAACCTTCACGAATCATTGAATGATCATCTGCTATCATAACTTTTACTGCCATCTTTTATGTACCTCCCTATTCGGTAATCGGAACTTCAACCTGGATTTTCGTCCCCACATTTATTTTCGAATGAATGTCTATTTTTCCAGATAAAAGGTATACCCTTTCTTTCATCATAGATAAACCAAATCCTGAATTATCGGCTTTACAACTACACTCCGTTTCTTCATATACAAATCCCTTTCCATCATCCTCAATAGAAAGTATGATTGTTCCCGGTTGATAATTTAATACAACTTTTATTATGGAACAATCTGCATGGCGGATTGCGTTGCTGCATGCCTCCTGTATAATCCTTAACAATGTAATTCCAATAACAGGATTAATTTTATATGACTCACCGACTACAGAAAAATTTATCTTTTTTGTTTCACTGCTCTCTAACTTCTCTAATGCACGTTCAATGGTAACTTCCAGGCCAATATCATCAAATGACATCGGTCGCAAATTATAAATCATGTTCCGTGTATCATTGATAATGTCCCGCAGCGTCTTAGACATGATATTTAATTCCAGTTTACACCGGACTTTATCCATATCAATCAACTTACTGCATAATTCAGTTTTATGAACCAGACTCGTCAGATTCTGCACGGTTGAATCATGCAATTCCCTTGATATACGCTGCCTCTCATTTTCCTGCGTCTCCAATAACTTGAGACGCAATATATCATCACTGATATCTGAATCACTATCATTTATCTTCTGTTCTAATTCAGCGATTGCCTCATTTAATTCGTCCAACTTTGCAATGCAGGATACATATTCTTTTTTTTTGGTATCTAACTGTTCCTGTAAAAGCTTCTGCTGATCTTCTAAATGCTGGATCTGTTCTCTGCCCTTCGGATTAACATCCCTTGGACTAAATGATTCATAATTTGAATCATTTTCCTCTTTTAAAAGCTTTATAAATGCCTTATTTTCCTTAATCTGCAATTCCAGTGCCTCGACTGACTTATGAATCTCTTCTTTATTCGACATCAGCTCCGACTGAAATTTTTTTAAATACTCACTTATCATATACTTCCTTCGAACATACGTTTTATATTACATAAATAATAGACCATTTTTATTTTATACTAAATTTACATTATTGAAAAGATAAAATATAAAATTTATTTGTATAAGAAGACAAAAGCGGCTATAATATTATTATAAAAAAACGCCTGTTATTTGGCAGATATGGAGGCATTTATGAATAAAAGTATGAAAAAAAACATCAGACACTTTTTTCTGTTAACTGCATTTGCCGCCGGAACCATCCATTTAGTAAATCGTTTCATTGATTTTACAGCTTCAATGAAAAATATATTAAAGACGGAAAATGGTAATTTTTTTGATTGGAAGAATGGCAAAATATATTACACAAGACGTGGTTCCGGGACACCTGTTTTATTAATACATGATCTTAGTCCACTCAGTTCTTCTTATGAGTGGTGCCGTTATGCAAAGAAACTTGAAAAACAGCATACGGTATATACGATCGACCTCTTAGGCTGTGGACGTTCCGAGAAACCTTATCTGACCTACACCAACTATTTATATGTTCAGCTTATTACAGATTTTGTAAAAGAAGTTATCAAAGATGCCCCGACTGCAATTGCAACCGGTTCTTCTATTTCCTTTGTAACGTTGGCAGAAAACATGAATAATCATCTGTTCCATAAGATCATTGCGATCAATCCGCCAATGCCGGAAAAATTCAACCGCACACCGAGTAACTCTTCTACTTTAAAGAAGGCATTACTGGAAGTTCCTATTCTTGGAACATTTATTTACAATGTAAAAACACATGAAAAAAATATCCAGAAATTATTTTATACAGAATATTTTAACAAACCGCAGCTTGCCTCTTCTAAAATGTTAGATGCTTACTACGAAGCTTCCCACATGAATGGCAGCCACGGAAAATATTTAATGGCAAGCATTGAAGGCCAGTACATGGATAACTGTATTTTACATGCACTCAAGAAACTTTCCATCCCTTTCTATGTTGTGGAAAGCAGAAGTAATCCGGATTCCGTTCAGATCGTAACAAGCTATGCAAAGCAAAGTTCCATGATTGAAACTGCCTATATTTCCAATGTAAAACATCTTCCTCAGTTAGAGGCACCGGATAAATTGGCAGAAGTGATTCGTATGCTTTTCGAACGTGAAGAAAAATAATACATGAATATACAAAAAAGTGACTGTCGGAATTTTTCACAGTCACTTTTTTGATCAATAACACGATGCTTTCACGCAAAGTGTTTTTCTATTTATGACACTTTATTTTCTTACAAAATGTTTTTCTATTTATGACACTTTATTTTTTTACAAAATGTCTTTCTTTTACCCTTATTATTTTAGTGTAACGGCTCCTTTGTCGGAGTGCCGGCTTTCCTCGGATATGCTTTCGGTGTATGTTTTTCCTTATCGATCACAACAAAAGATCGTTTCTGCTCATACAGATCAAATTTATACACATCCGTCACTTTTCCACCCAGAACGAAAACAGCTTTTTTTGCCTCTGCTACTTCTTCCTCAATACTGCCGGACTTATAGGAAATAAATTTTCCTCCAACCTTCACAAATGGGATGCAGTATTCACTGAGTGAAGAAAGATTTGCAACCGCGCGGGAAACGCATACATCAAACTGTTCTCTGTAATCTTTATTTCTTCCCAGTTCTTCTGCTCTTGCATGAACGGCAGTAATATCTTTCAGTTCCAGTTCATCAATCACCTGGTTTAAAAACTTAATCCTTTTGTTTAAGGAATCGGCAAGCACTAACTCTAAATTTGGAAATGCAATCTTAAGTGGGATTCCCGGAAATCCTGCCCCGGTTCCAAGATCTAAAATTTTAGCATCAATTTTTAGATCATATACACGGCACAAAGAAAGACTGTCTAAAAAATGTTTTTCTACCACCTCATCAAATTCCGTGATGGCGGTCAGATTCATTACCTTATTCGTTTCTACCAGAAGTTCATAGTACTTAAGGAACTGACTGATCTGTTTCTCGTTCAACTCGATCTGAAGTTCTTTTAATCCATCTTTAAACTGTTCCAGATTATAACTCATTCTGATCTCCATTCTCTCTTAGTATGCATATCCAACACTCATATCTCGATATACTTTTTTCTTTTATAAAATACCATTGCCGTTACAGATATGTTTCGTCTTTCTATCATTCTGCAGACTCTTTCTCATGATATTTCATCTGCTCCATATACACAAGTAACACTGACACATCCGCCGGTGATACTCCCGAAATACGGGATGCCTGTCCGATGGAAGTCGGTGAATAGGTCTTTAATTTCTGACGTGCCTCAATACGCAGACTCGGTACATCATCATAGTTAAAGTTTTCCGGAATCTTTTTCTTTTCCAGTTTTTTAAAGCTCTCGACCTGTTTCATCTGACGCTTAATGTAGCCATCATATTTGATGCTGATGTTTACCTGCTCGGCAACTTCTGCCGGAAGATCCGGTCGCTCCGGATCAATCGGTGCAAGTTTATCATAATCCAGTTCCGGTCTGCGGATCAGTTCTGTTAAAAATGTTCCAGTGTTCAGAGGAATACTATCGTAACTTTCCAGTAATTCCTGTACTTTTTTATTTGCGCCGATCTTTACTTTCGCCACTCGCTCGATTTCCTGTGCAATCAGTTCTTCCTTTTTACATACCCAGTCATAACGCTCTTTTGAAATCAGGCCAATTTCATAACCTTTTTTCGTCAGGCGCAGATCTGCATTATCCTGTCTCAACAGCAGACGATACTCCGCACGCGAAGTCATCATCCGGTATGGCTCATGATTTTCTTTGGTCACAAGATCATCAATCAGCACTCCAATATAAGCCTCCGAGCGGTCTAAAACCAGTGGTTCTTTTTCTAAAATGCTCATAGCCGCATTGATACCTGCAATCAGTCCCTGGCATGCTGCTTCCTCATAGCCGCTGCTTCCGTTAAACTGTCCACCGGAAAAAAGTCCTTTAATCTTTTTAAATTCCAATGATGCATAAAGCTGGTCTGGGTTAATGCAGTCATACTCAATTGCATATGCATTTCGCACGATTTTTACATGCTCCATTCCAGGCAACGTACGGTACATCTCATGCTGCACATCCTCCGGCAGAGAAGATGACATACCACCGACATACATCTCATTGGTATTGATTCCTTCCGGCTCAATAAAAATCTGATGACGGTCTTTGTCTGCAAATTTTACCACTTTATCCTCAATCGACGGGCAGTAACGCGGACCGGTTCCCTCAATAATTCCAGCATAAATCGGGGAACGATCCAGATTTGCACGGATGATCTCATGCGTCTTTGGATTCGTATACGTCAGCCAGCAGGAAACCTGATCAATCTGCACATCCTCCGGATTTGTCGTAAAAGAAAACGGAACTACCCTCTCATCCCCTTTTTGCTCCTGCATTTTTGAAAAATCCAGAGAACGCTTATCCACTCTCGCAGGTGTTCCCGTCTTAAAACGGAACATCTCGATTCCATGTGCTTTCAAGGAATCCGTGAGATGATTTGCTGCCATCAGACCATTCGGTCCGGTATAAGTAATCATCTCTCCGGTCAGACAACGCGCTCTCAAATAAGTTCCCGTACAGAGCACAATTGCCTTACAATGATAAACTCCACCGGAAACAGTCTTTACCCCGGTAATTTTCTGAAGCTCACCATTAATCTCAACCATCTGTCCATCTTTTTTTTCTACAGCAGCTGTTTCTCCATCAGCAGAATTTGCCGGAACTGTAATGATCTCCGCCACTTCCGCCTGCCGGATTGTAAGATGCTCTGTGTTCTGAAGCGTTTTCCGCATTTCCATGCTGTAATTCACTTTATCTGCCTGTGCACGCAGAGAATGTACCGCCGGCCCCTTGGACTTATTTAACATCTTCGACTGTATAAACGTCTTGTCAATGTTGATACCCATCTGTCCGCCGAGTGCATCGATTTCTCTTACAAGATGGCCTTTTGAACTTCCTCCAATATTCGGATTACAAGGCATCATCGCAATACTGTCCACGCTGACCGTAAAAATAATTGTTTCCAGTCCAAGCCTTGCACATGCCAGTGCCGCCTCACATCCTGCGTGCCCAGCACCCACAACTACCACATCATAATTTTCTTCAATCGCAGGCATCTTTTATCCTTCTTTCTAAAATACTTAAACCATATATTTTTTCTGCCAATTATTTTCCCATACAGAATTTACTAAATATCTCATTCACCAGATCATCTTCGACTGCCTCACCAACGATACTTCCCAGTTCTTCATACGCATTCATCAGATCAATGGAATAAAAATCTTCCGGCATTCCGTCTAAGATACTCTGCACCACTAAATTTAAACTATTCCGTGCTTCCTGTAAAGCGGTTTTATGGCGAATGTTTGTGATATACACCTCATCATTAAATGTAACCTCTCCAGTGAAAAACATCTCACGGATTGTCTCCTCAAGTTCCTCAATGCCAGTCTGTTCTTTGGCAGAGATTGCAATCATTTTTTTATCCAGATGTTTCCTGATTGATTCGCTGTCGGTAACCGGTGTAAGATCTGACTTATTCAAAAGAACAATCGCTTTTCTGTCCTTTAAGAGTTCCATGATTTCAAAATCATTTTCATCCAACTGTGTCGATGTATCCACAACATAAATTGCCAGATCTGCCTCATTTAAATATTTTTTTGCACGATCCACGCCGATCTTTTCCACAACATCGTCCGTCTCACGGATTCCCGCTGTATCGATCACATTTAAAATGATTCCATTTAAGTTGATCTGTTCTTCCAGTACATCCCTCGTGGTACCAGCAATATCTGTAACGATAGCACGCTCCTCTCCCACGAGCGTATTTAAAAGAGATGATTTTCCGGCATTCGGTTTTCCAATAATGACGGTAGAAATACCCTCTTTTAAAATTTTTCCATTGTCACTGTTTGCAAGAAGCTTTTGAATCTCTTTCTGCGCTTCTTCCACAATTCCATGAAGTGTTTCCGGATATCCATCTAAACTGATGTGCTCCGGGTCATCTAATGCAGACTCAATAAATGCGATCTCATGCAGCAATTTTTCACGGACTTTCCTTACTGCAGCCGAAAGTGAACCGGAAAGCTGTTGTTCTGAACTCTTTAATGCAAATTCATTTTTCGCATGAATAATATCTATGACAGACTCTGCCTGTGCAAGATCGATCCGTCCATTTAAAAATGCCCGTTTTGTAAACTCTCCCGGCTCTGCCGGACGCGCACCATATTTGATTACTGTCTCAAGCACCCGTTTCATGACATACACACCACCGTGACAGTCAATTTCCACGGTATCCTCTTTGGTGTAACTTTTTGGTGCCCGCATCAGTACAACCATAACTTCATCGATCACTTCATCCACATCTTTGATATGACCATAATGAATCGTATGTGTCGGCATATCAGATAATTTTTTTCCGTTTTTCATTGAAAAAATACGGTCGACAATCCCGACTGCCTCATCTCCACTGATTCTTATTATACCAATTCCTGAACTTGACATAGCTGTTGCAATCGCAGCAATCGTATCTGTTCGCATAATACCTCATTTCCATATACAAAAAAATTCGTGGACGTTTTCTTTATCCGCCACGAATTTTTCTGTGTCATTCATCACACACGGATGAAAACCGGTTTACTGTCTCTTTAATGTTACAACAACATGACGATAAGGTTCGTCTCCTTCACTGTGTGTTGTTACGAATTTGTCATTCTGCAAGGTAGAATGAATCACTCTTCTTTCATAAGGATTCATCGGCTCTAAAGAAACCGGACGTTTTGTTCTCTTTACCTTGTATGCAATATTCTTTGCAAGATTCTCTAATGTTTCTCTTCTTCTCTTACGATAATCTTCGGTATCGATTTTTACTTTTACAAAACTTTCTGCATTTTTATTAACAGCAAGGTTTGTCAGGTACTGAAGGGAATCTAAGGTCTGTCCTCTTTTTCCGATCAAAACGCCCATGTCATCACCTTTTAAATCAACATTGATCACATTACTGTTTTCTTCTGCAGTCATAACGATCTCAACCTTTAAGTCCATCGCTTCAAATACTTTATTTAAGAAATCCTTGATATCATCATTCACAGAATATTTCTTACGTACTTTGATCACCGCATCTTTTCTTCCGATGCCAAGGAAACCGTTATTTCCTTTTTCGACGATCTCATATTCGATTCTGTCACTGGTTGTCCCCAGTTTTACCAGTGCTTCTGTGATTGCTTCATCGACTGTTTTTGCTGAAATTTCAATATATTCCATTCCAAACCCCTATCCTTTCTTATTATTTTCTGCTGTTTTTCTCATTAAAATCGCGGACCATGTTTGCTTTTGCGGCCATACTTCCGGCTTTTGCCTTTGATTTTGCGGCATTTGCTTTCTCTAATTCAAGCTCGCGCTGTGCCTCACTCATGTTAGACTTCTTCTCTTCTTTTTTCGGTTCATCAATTTTTCTTGTATTGATCTTAGCAGCATTGGAAATCTGATTTTCAGCGATTCCCATTTTTTCACGTTTCTTCTTTGCCTTTTCCTGATTCTTCTTAATAATATCCTCAAGATTGATTTTCTCAAAATGTTTATTTAAGAAAAACTGCTGAACGCTTCGTACTACGGCACCGGCAATCCAGTAAATACCAAGACCTACAGGAACGGTAAAACACATTACAAATGAAAAGATCGGCATAGTGCGGTTCATCATTTTCATCTGCTGTGCAGCCATATCATTATCGCTATTTCCGTTAGACGGAGCAGCCTGCGGCATCAGCTTAATGTTAAGTACCTGGGTCAGATAAGAAATAACCGGTACAAGAAGTGCTAATACTACAAACAGGAAGTTATGTGACGCAAAGTTCGTCGTCATGACCTGCCATGGTGTATCTGAAATATTCAGTCCCAGAAAGTTGTTTACATGTGAAACTGTATCATAAGTCGCATTGATGGTATCCGTCAAAGAAGGAAATGCACTCTTTAAGTTTTCCCATCCCGCTGAATTCATTTTGTATAAAACATCAACAATAGAGTTCGAAAGAGCAGTCGGATCTGACACTGTAAAATCTGCTGCCGGTGTTGTCATAACTCTTAAATCTGTAACGAGCTGAGTCATCTTATCCTGATAACCGCTTGTTGCCATAATTCCATCAACCAGCGTAGAGAAATTGTTCTTTACACCGGATACATATGCCGGAACATTTAAAAATACACGGTAAAGAGCAAACAACAATGGCATCTGGATCAGCATCTGCACACAGCTTCCCATCATGGAAACACCGTATTTTTCATATACTGCCTGTGTTTCTTCCTGCATTGCCATCATGGATGCCTGATCTTTTTTTCCGTTATATTTTTTCTGGATCGCCTGAAGTTCAGGCTGCATCTTCTGTGATAACTTTGAAAATTTCTGCTGTTTGTAAGTTAACGGGAACAAAATAGCGTAGATCACGATAGTAAAGATAATGATGGAAAGACCAACATTCTCAATACCGATCATTGACATCAACGCATAAATACCATTCATTACCCAGCCAAGTACTTTGGCGATCGGTCCTAAAATAGCACCATTGTATGCTGTTAATAACATATCTGACACTTGTAAATACCTCCACTATGGAACTGGATCATATCCACCTTTTGAAAAAGGATTACATCTTAAGATTCTCCATAAAGCAAGTGCTCCCCCTTTTAGAGCTCCGTACTTTTCAACTGCCTCCAACCCATATAAAGAACAGGTCGGGCAATATGGACACTTGGTCGTTTTCATCGGAGAAAGATATTTTCTATAAAACTTAATTAAAGCAATTAATATTTTTTTCAAAATGATTCCATCTTCTTTTTTCTGCAATTAACGATTGATTACTTTGTGAAGACCTCCAAGATGCAGCAGGGCACTCTCTGTTTCATGATAACTGATATCGCGCGCTGTACTTCTTGCGATGACTACAATGTCCAAACCATTATTGAACATGTCTTCATGTAGTCTGTAACTCTCCCGGATCAGCCGGGTCAGATGATGTCTGATAACACTGTTTCCAACTTTTTTACTGACGGATATGCCAAGACGATTTCCTTCTGTATGATTTTCCAGAACATACATTACCAGATAACGGTTCGCATAGGATTTTCCCTGCCTGTACACTTTCTGGAAATCACTGTTCTTTTTTAATGATTCCGAAAACTTCATCCTAGTATGCCCTTTCTGATTATTTACCTAAGGCACCAACTACCTTCTGTCTGTTTGAAGGTCTCTGCTTACTTTACCCATAAAATATCTTTGAATGAACAAATAGGTGGTACAAAATGCACCACCTCATTATTCATCCATTCTTCTTAAGGAAAGAAAAGACCACAAAAATGTGGCCTATGCTGATAATTTCTTTCTTCCTTTTAATCTTCTAGCAGCCAATACTTTTCTTCCGCCTGCTGTGCTCATTCTGCTTCTGAAGCCATGAACTTTTGATCTCTGTCTTTTCTTCGGCTGAAATGTCATCTTCATGTTATATCCACCTCCTCTGCCTGGCATTCACCATCATCCTGAAATGACGATGCGATAGAAAACGTCCTAAGACGCATATTCTCAGTTAAAAAACATCATTCTCAATTATAGCAGAAAAATATTTCAAGTCAAGCACTAAAATTTTGTTTGACCTCATTTTACTTATCTACATTTCAACATTTATCCATTTGTGGAAAATGTTGACCACTATATATATAAGGAAGAAACTCTATCATCCTATATCTTGTTATTTGCTTTT